>JAUSEB010000218.1 GCA_030650495.1 Armatimonadota bacterium
CCGGCAGCTTGTTGAAGACATCGCGGCCGCTCGCCAAAAAGTTATCGAAGCTAAAAAGGAACCAAAAGTGACATTGTTTTAATTTACCGATGTTTCGGGATTTCAGGTATATGGCAAGCCAAGGGTAAGAGTTCACTCTTAGTGAGTACGATTTAACCTCCCCCAACCCCTCCTTCGTAAGGAGGGGAGCTACGCCGCTTCCCCCTTACGAAGGGGAGCTACGGCGCTTCACCCCTTTAGAAGGGGGGATTGAGGGGGGTATTGCTAACCAACTCTGAACTGTTACCTGAGTTGAGGGTTGATAGTTGACCGATAACTAACAACTTACAACTATCACCTCTCGACATGCCGCTGGGCGACTTGCAGATTGTGCAATGCCGTGCGGTTGTTTGGAGCCAGTTCGAGGACCGTACGCCATTCCTTCATTGCGCCGGACATGTCACCAAGACCGACTTGAGCAAGCGCCAGGCCGTTACGCGCGGCGATCAGGCGTCCGTCAATGGTTAAGGCCTTACGGTAGTTATTCGCGGCTTGCTTGTACATTCCAGCGTCGGTTTCCACATCGCCAAGCCGTATGTGGAAAACGGCGTAGCGGGTCGGAATTTCGCGCTCAAGTTCACCGCCCTGTATTGAGCCATCGTAAATACGGTCGAGCCTATAACGCTTCCAAATAGCCTCATTATAAAGCGCAAGACGCCGTTTGTCGAACTGACGGTTTTTTGGTAATACGCGGAAAGTAATCCCTTCGGGCACGAGCTGATAGTAAGGCTCCATGCGGCTTAGTATGGGGTGGGTTTCATAGTCATTTCCAATACAGGTTATATATACCGGGCGGACCTTTACCGCTTCGTTGATGATAGCCAGTAAAAACTCCTCGCGCTTCACTTGCTCTCTTGTGAATTTTTTGTCTCTATAAGCCAGCCTTATTTCGGGAGCTTGTTTGGCGGCCTGCTCCAGATATATCCCGGCGCAGTAGTCCTTGCAGCCATAGCGCCAGGTCTTTAAGACATTCCGCTCCACCAGTATCAGATCGGTGCGCCCATTGTGGACTATCCGATCGTACAACAACGAGTTGAATACGGAGTCACCACAGGCCACAAGCAGGGCTTTCGGCTCCACGGTCCGCAGCATATTATCCGCGTAATCCTTAATCATATAAGCATTGCTCTTGTCCGCTATCTTATAGTTTCCCACGCCTATGCAGAGAGCAAGTAAAATGAGGCAGCAGGCGACTATAGACCGGGCGGTCTTCCTATATTGGAAGCTTTCAAGAATCATCGTAAGGCCATAGGCGATTAAGACCGCAAGACCCAGCATCGCCGGCACATAATATGAGTCTATATCAGTAATTTTATAATTGACCGCGTATACTATATCGACCAGCGCCACTATCCCGAAAACGGCCAGCGCGGGAGCGTTGCGACGCCTGAGTAGAATTGCTCCGAACGGTAAAAGCCAGGCGATGTATATTGGGAACTGAATCAGGAAAGACTGCAGAAACTTAATAAGGTTCCCCCACACCATCGAAAGCGGCATGGTGAACATCAAACCTCGGTACATCTTGCCGCTCACCCAGGACCAGAGTCCTTCGCGCAAATAGATATTGTCCCAGATCATCGCTGAGGATGGGTGCGCGCGCAAGGGAAGATAGAGATATAAAGACAATGGAGCGGCAAATAAGACAACCAGCCTGAGGAGCGTCCGCCATCGGAGGAACAACCCACGGTCACACCAAAGAACAGCGGCTAAGGCCCCAGGAATTATGAAAGCCGACGTCAGATGATTGGTAAGCGCAAGCCCAGTGAAGAAGGCAAGAGGGTATAGGGCGCGGTCGGTTTCGGCGATTTGTCCCGGACCAGGCGGCGGAAGGCCAGGATTCACATTCTTCCTTGCCTGGATCCATCGAACAATAAGCAGAAAGTTGAGAGCTATGAACATCGAATTGAGCGCATACACTTCCCCGCTTGTCGAGATTTCCCAAAATAACCGCGAGAAAGCGAACATCAACGAAACAACAAATGCCGCTGTCTTACGCGAGCCGAGTTGGATAAGCAGTAGAAACAAAAATACGCTCGCAAGTGAACCAAACAGCGCGTTCATCAAATTGATGCGATAAGCCACCTCGCCACATGGAATAGCCAGTGTGAAGAGCTTTCCCAACAAGCAAAACAATGGATAGCCTGTCGGGTGGGCTATGCCCATTGTATAGGCGGCCACTGTCAGCTCGGCGTTATCCATAGTGTAGATCGTCGGGCACATGGTCTTGAGATATAAAGCTAGTGAAACCGCGAAAACCACGATCGCGAGAAGCCGCGTGATTTTTGTATTTTGCGTTGAAAATAGACCGGGCAATGTCCGTCCCTCCAAATGTAATTACTGATATATATATCGGTATAGTGAGGCTGTGGCATTATATGTTTGCAATCCGGTTGCGGCGCAAATCGGACTCGGTTGGTAAAAATACCGGTGTTATCTCGCAAAGTATGTTAAATGCTGAGATTGGGTGTGGAAGAAGCCGAATAGAGGCGCAAAAAGGAGGCCCGTCATTCAAACGAAACGGGCGCCGGTAATTGCGTTCTCAGCCGGGCAGGCAGCAACGTCAACAATGAGTGTCATTGCCGCCAGGCACATATTTCAACACTTCACACACAATTGGAGGAGGTGACTCGAAAAATGAGTAGAATCAGAAGTCTGAAGAAGAAGAACGCAGGTTTCACACTGATTGAAATCATGATCGTGGTTTTAATCATTGCTATCCTGCTGGCAATCGCCATTCCGAACTTCCTCAGAGCTAGGGAGACGTCCAGGGCCAAGAGTTGCATGGCTAACCTGAGACAGGTCGAGACTGCCAAAGAGCAGTGGGCCATGGATGAGAGGAAGGCTGCCACGGATACGCCGACAGCGGCCAACCTGGTCACGGAGTATATGAGGAGCGCAACGGATAACACGCTGCCTACATGCCCGTCCAGCGGCACATACACTATCGGTGACATGTCCACTCGCCCGCTCTGCAGCATTGGAACAAACGGAACCGGAGATTACGACAACCACCAGTTGCAGTAATACCGACCGATGTATGGCGCCAGGGTCCAAGCCTTGGCGCCTCTTTTTTTTACAAAATAACCAGTCATAAATTACAGGGAGCATGTTGAGACAAGTTACTGGTAAAGTCATATCTCAAAATAAGACCCGCGGCTTTACGTTGATAGAGATGGCCATTGTGTTGCTGCTGTTATCCGTGCTGTTGGCAATTGCGATACCTTCTCTTATGCGCGCCCGGTCAAACGCTCAGATAAACGCATGTAAAACACACCTGTGGCACATCCGAGACGCAAAACAGCGTTGGGCGATGGAAAATCGAAAGACTGAGAACGATATGCCTAGTAAGGATGATCTTTATCCGAGCTATCTGAAAACTTGGCCGGAATGCACTGCCGGAGGGATTTTTGGGATTGGAAAAGTAGACCAGGCGCCTGAATGCAGTATTGGTGAGGATCATGCAATTGAATGAGACATTAAACAGAACAAATGAAGGATGCGGGAGCGCAAAGCGGCAACCTGCCGGATTCACTCTTGTGGAAATAATGATAGCTATATTTCTACTTGCCACAACCGCGTTGATATTTGGCGTGGTATATCCAAGTGGAGCACACGCCAGAACTAAAGCGCAGTACTACTCGATTGCGGTCTGTCTGGCGCAGCAAAAATTAGAGGAAGCGCGGCACACCGGCTACACGGACCTGACGATTCAGGGACCTGCCGACACATCCGTCAGCTCGCTTCCCAGCGGCAATTTGCAATATACCGTCTCGCAATACTCCGCCGGCGTAAAACGAGTTGATATCTTAATCACTTGGCAAGCTTATGGGGGAACCGGTGGGACGGTCCGAACAAGCACACTGGTTGCCGATTACAGTTGAAGGTAGAACAATGCGATTGCGACTGATTCACAACCGAAAAGGAATGACTCTACTGGAGTTAACCGTAGTTTGCTCGCTTATGGTCGGGGTTATGATTGCTACATTAGCGATATTCATAGGAACCCTTGACTATTGGTGCGAAGGTGTGAGCGCTAACGCCGCGGATACGGGAGCGGTACTCGCTACGCAGAAGCTGGTGAGAGACATACAGGAGGGAAGCTCGGCGAGTTTGTCGGGAAGCAATCTTGTTGTCTCTGTTCCAGCGTATGATTCTGTAAATGACTATTATGACCGGACAACGACCGCGCACACCACAACCTATTATCTCTCTGGAACAACTGGAACAGAACTATCCGGAAATAATCTCTGGAAAGAGCTGTCTTCAGGTGGGCGAACGCTGATGATGAGAGGCGTGACTAACGTCAGCTACACAGTCCAGGATTCCCAGTATGTAACAATTACATTAACTAGCGGGTCTGAGGAAGGCGCTAGAGCGGGAACGACGACGGTAACAACAGCGGTGCAATTGAGGAACTGATGAGATGAACAATTCCCACTGGTCAAAATTTAATGGTAGTAAAAAAATAACGAGCGAAAGCGGGGCCGCGCTTGTAATAGCGCTCATGGTATTGTTCGTGGTCGCAGGTCTGAGCTTCGCATATATAGCGCTCACCACGAATAGCCTGGTGCGCGTGGACAGACAAGAGCGCAATATGGTTGCGTCAGCCCTGGCTGAGGCCGGGCTTGACTATGTGATGGATCAAGAGAAATCATTACCCGGTGGTTTTATCTCAAAATCATACGACCTCAACAGTGTTTTATCCGGCTTGATGTCCGGCGCAACAGGATCAGCCACAATTACTCCGATCTCAGGGAGCATGGCGAAAATAAGAGCGACAGCCGTATATAGAAACGAGTCTGAATCCGTTGAAATCGTCGCTCAGACAAGCAGCGCCGGGCCATGGGAAGCCGCCATCTTCGCGGGAGTCGGCCAATCAGGAGGCGGCATAAACGGCAATGTCAAAGTAGCGGGGTCCGTTGTTATTTTGGGAGATGGCGAGTCTTACACGGACACCAATGGTAATGGCGTCCGTGATGCCGGAGAGCCTTACGTAGACATTGACGCCGACGGAGCGTACGATCCCCCACTGACGTCAAGCGATACGGCAATGGCGTTGGGTGGCACCGCTGGAGTTCAGAACAACTACGCGGGCATGCCGATAGAGCTGTCCAGCCGGATTCCGGCCCTTGGCACGGTTACATACGGCGGAGAAACTGTGCAAAGCCTGAACGCCAAAGTTCATGTCAAGAGAGGCGGGGTATCGTTGTCAGGCAGCGGCACGATCGGCAGCGAAAATCAAACAGGCAATACTATTAAGGAAACGGTTGATGGCGTATATGTCACTGATGGAGTAACCGGCAGCGGGGTAAATTCCGATAACGGAAGCTCCAACCCTTATGATTTGGCCGACGATGCTACTTTTCCTTATCTGAGCGACCCCTATACTGATACTGCCACTGGAAT
>JAUSEB010000227.1 GCA_030650495.1 Armatimonadota bacterium
CTGTTACGCGTACAGAGTTGTATTTTTGAATAATCAGGGCTAGAATTAGCGCGAAAGGGAGTGAAGCGTATTGCGTCAGGACATTAGGACCATCATCGAGAAGAACCGGACAAGAATCATAGATTTGGCCCGCGATTTGGTCAAAATAAACAGTGAAAACCACCCGCCAACCGGCAATGAGGGAGAGATTCAGAGCTACATCGCCGGCTTCTGGGCAAAGCATGACATTGAATGCGACTCGTTTATTCCAACTGATGTCCCCGGCTTCACCTCACATCCCGCGTATTATGACGACGGACGGAACTATGAAAACCGTCCGGTCGTTGTCGCCAAACTCCCCGGCGCTGGAGGCGGAAAAAGCCTCATCTTCTCCGGCCACATAGACACCGTTCCATTAGGGAACGTGGAGTGGAAACACGACCCCTACTCCGCCGAGATCGAAGACGGCAAGCTATACGGGCGAGGCGCGTTCGATATGAAAGGCGGGGTCGCCGCTATGATGATGGCGGCTGTCCTACTGCGCGAAATGGGCGTACGGCTCAAAGGCGATTTGATCGTAGAAACCACCCCGGATGAGGAGTTCGCGGGTTCTAATGGCCCGGTCGCCGCGCGCGCTCGGGGATATATGGCGGATGCGGCGATTATCACTGAGCCTACTGGATTAACCGTAGTCACCGGCCAGCGTGGATTCAGACTAGCGCAAATCGCCATAGCCGGCAAGACGGGAATCGATATTTACGGCGGGCAGTCGGGAAATCCGGTCGAGCATTTGACGCCAGTTCTCCAGGGTATAGAAACCTTCCGCAAGGCTCGGCTGCGTGTGACGAAAGACGACACGGTTATGATTACCAAATTGGCCGCCAATGAATTCCGCGCCGATGAGCTGCTCACGGTTCCACCTGAATGCCGAATAGAAGTCTACTGGCAATTGGAGCCGGAAGACGATTTAGCCGAAGTGGACGCCGAGTTTGAAGCCGCTATAAAGAACGCCTGCGCGGTTGATCCTTACTTTGTGGCAAATCCTGTAGAAATCTCATATCATCTGCGACCCATGCCTGGCAGCCGCGTTTCGCATGAAGCCGAAATTGTCAAAGAGACCGTCGCGGTCGTCGAGTCGATTACCGGCAAACCGGCGCAGATCATAACCGCCTTCGCGCCGTGCGATATGTTCGTTTTTAACAGATGCTCAGGCATCCCAGCCCTCGTATTCGGACCTCGCGGCGACGGCGCTCATGCGCCTGACGAGTATGTTGTAGTAGAAGACCTCGCCCTTTGCGCCGAAATATACATGAACGTCGCAATAAATTGGCTGCAAGTTGCGTAAGGGAAAGAGAGTCGAGGGAGGATAAATAGCCATACGTTAGCTCCGGCTTCAAAGAACAAGCCGAAGCATATGAGTCGTCAACCAGGCATTTTGCGCCGACACCTGTGCGGGATATACATACGTGAACCGCGAACAAGACCTCGGCGACCCCGGCCTCAGGCAAGCCAAAAAATCGTATTATCCGCACTGTATGATT
>JAUSEB010000228.1 GCA_030650495.1 Armatimonadota bacterium
TGGTAGGAAATCGGTATCGGACATGGATGTCCGATGGAATTAGGCCCCGGACATGGATGTCCGGGGCTATCAAATGGGGATGTCCAGGGCCATCAAATGGGGCCGTCCAGGGCCATCAAATGGGGCCGTCCAGGGCCATCAACAATCGGAATCGGATTTGCGGAGAGAGCTTGGGGCCGTCACCACTTACGGCGGATGGGGACTCCAGCCTGCACGAGTTCGGCTTTAATTTGCCCTATTGTGTATTCGCCGGTGTGGATCATGCTGGCGATGATGGCCGCGTCGGCGCAGCCTTGGGTGAAAACGTCGGTCAAATGCTGAGGAACCCCGGCGCCGCCCGATGCGACGACGGGAATGCCGACGCTGGTGGAGATCATTCGCGTTAGGCGCAGTTCGAAGCCGTCGCGCGTGCCGTCGGCGTCTACCGAGTTGATTACGATCTCCCCTACTCCCAAATCCTCGGCGCGTTTGGCCCATTCCAGCGCGTCAAGGCCAGTGCGCTCGCGAAAGCCGCGGATGGTGACTTCGTAGCCGCTGGGAAATTTGGCAGGGTCGCCGGTCTTGACCGGGTCCATACCCAGAACTATACATTGCGAGCCGAATACTTTTGCGCCTTCGGCGATTATCGCCGGGTTCTTCACGGCAAGGGAGTTCACGGAAACCTTCTCTGCCCCGGCAAGAAGAGCGCGGTACATATCGTCGAGCGTTTCTATTCCGCCACCGACTGCAAATGGGATATGAACGGCCTTTGCGACTTCCCGGACCATCTCGATGTCGATCGGCCGCCGTTCAGCGGAAGCCGTGATGTCGTAGAAGACAAGCTCGTCGCAGCCGCCATCGCTATAGGCGACCGCCATCTCGACCGGATCGCCGAGGTCGATGTTGTTCTGGAACTTGACGCCCTTGGTGACCTTCTTATTTCGCACGTCGAGGCAGGGAATGATTCTCTTTGTCAGCATTTGCCGTCCCACCTGCTGAAGTTTTCCAACAGCTTCAGCCCTATTCTGCCCGACCGCTCCGGGTGGAATTGCGTTGCAAAGAGATTGCCCTTCCCTATAACTGAGGCAAAACGAGCATCGGCGTATTCGGTCTCGCCCATAGTGTAGGCGGCGTCGGATGGGGACGGATAGTAACTGTGGACGAAATAGAACTCGCTGCCGTCTTCGATTCCGTTAAAGAGCGGATGACAAGCGCTTTGGTTTCGGGGAAAGGGTTCCCCGGAACAACGGGGGACAGCTTTCTGGTTTCGGGGAAGGGGTTCCCCGAAACAACGGGGAACGGAGTTTGGGTTTCGGGGAAAGGGTTCCCCGAAACAACGGAGAACAGCGCTTTGGTTTCGGGGAAAGGGTTCCCCGAAACAACGGAACTCTACGGCGTTCCATCCCATTTGCGGAATCTTGTCCGCCGGGTTGGATGGAGTAAAGCGTTTGACGGTCCCAGGCGCTAGGCCGATGCAGGGCGTTCCGCCGTCTTCTTCCGAATATTCGAATATCACCTGCGTGCCGAGGCAGATGCCGAGAAAGGGGGTTCCTCGCGAAACGACGGTCTTGATGGGTTCCAAGAGCTGTAGTTCACGAAGGTTCTTCATTGCTTCGGCTGCCGCGCCGACGCCGGGGAAGATCACCCGGTCAGCGGCGAGTATGCGCGCGGGATCGTTGGTGATCTCGCACTCAACGCCTATATACTCCAGCGCAAGCCGGACGCTGGTTAAATTTCCCGCTTTGTAATCGATGATGGCAATCACGTCAATCGCGCCTCCACAATTAGATACTACCGGAAATGGGGGGATTTGGGCAAGCAGGTTTTCAACAGAGGGTTCAGCTGAGGACGCGATTGCCGTATTGCGCCACAGCCAAGCCGTCTGGTATAATCCAACTGTGCCCTCGTAGCTCAGGGGATAGAGCGATTGCCTCCGGAGCAATAGGTCGAAGGTTCGAATCCTTTCGAGGGCGCCAGTTTAGAAGTTAGAAGTTAGGAGTTAGGAGTTAGAAGTTAGGAGTTGGAAAGAGCTGTCAGCAGCAACTTATAGTTAAGAGCTTCCAGAAGTATAGATTTCCTGCAAAACTGAACTCATTCTTGAAGAGACCGTTTCGATAGTTATCGGGACGGTTTCTATGTTTTTATGGGGCCGCGCATTATCTTCAAGAATGCTTGTTTAGATTATCAAACTCCTGGGTATCCTCGTTCCGGCCAAGGCACGACAGGTAAGAGTTCACTCTCGGTGAGCACACCGTCACCCCGAGCGAAGTCGAGGGGTCTGCTTTTTTAACAAGCTATCAGATGATAGCTGAAAGCTACTTCCAAAAGCAGATTTCTCACTTCGTTCGAAATGACGGTCTACCCAACTCTGAACTCTTACCACGGCAGTTATTCCAGGTTACTTATATGAGGGGGGCTATATAATGTACGTTCTTGGAAGAGCGCTTCTGGTTGCAGTGGTTATTATGTCGATCCGCGGGTTGCCCGCGGAATGCGACGAGCCTCAAATGGCAGGCGTTGTTACCGGCCGCACAGGCGACATTCTTCACGTCAGTTTACCTCAGCCGGTTAGAGACGGAACGATTCTAACTGTAAAGGTGTATTCCGACTGGCCGGCTGCCTCCGAAGCAAAGGTGTTGAGTTGCACCAAAGAAATGCCGTACATAGCCCTGGCGAAAGTGATTAAGGCGGATATGGAATCGCCCACGCCGATTTGCGCTTACGCCTATGTCAACGCTGATGCCGTGAGCAAGCCGGATGCTCCGAAACCACTTGAGACGAAACGGAAATCCAGGTTTGGCAGCGACAACAGGCTCTCCTTGCAGGCTGGAGCGTTTTATCCCAAGACTCCAACTCTTCGTGAAACCAACAATGATGTCTGGCCCGCCTACCGTCTGAATTACTCGTTCCTCAAGATCGGTGGTTTTGAAGGAATGCTCTCCACCGAATATACAAAGGGCACAAGGGACATTCCGACGGACGCCGGGCTGATCAGCAGGACCACTGAGATCATTCCCGTCACGCTTCTTGGGAAATTCAGCCCGACGCGCATGGGAAACACAAGGCTGTTTGTTGGCGGCGGCGGCGGATTCTATAGAATTACGTCTGAGGATAAACTCGGAGGCAGCTTGACTTCTACAAAGAGCGATGAGCTTGGCTACGAGTTCTCAGCGGGATTAGAGTTGAACCGCAGTATG
>JAUSEB010000243.1 GCA_030650495.1 Armatimonadota bacterium
AAATTCTCGAAGCCGCGCATATACCAGCAAATCTCGTACACGACGCCTGAAATGCCGCTGACAATCGCGTAGGGTGTTTCCCGCTTAATCGCAAGCGCTCTCTCGCGCAGGCCAACAAACCGGCTGGGAATATCGCCTTTCGGAAACGGATAGTCGCGAATTTCATCGAGCGATAGGCCAGCGAGCGGTGAGTGGGATATATCGAAATAGCAGGGATGATCGTCGGGCATTGACCACACCACTCCGAACTCATCAGTGAAATCGTGCCATATCCGCCCGCCGCGTTCATTCTTCACAGTCCCGCCGTCAAAACCATCCGGCCCACCGGCGGAAACGTATCTGGTATCCACATGCAGCCTCTCCAGCACCGCTTCGGAAGGTTTCGCAAGCTGCTGAACGAGGTCCATGATCTCGATTTCTTCATTCAAACCCAGATAGTCCAAAAGCCTATTGTAGGCGAATTTATGTATGCCGGTCTGGTTCCCGCCTAAGTCTATCGGCACGCGGTCGGGTTCTTTGTGATCCAGCGCCGCAAGGACTCTCTCCCTTGATGTAAGCATCTCAAGCATTCTCCCTGAAGTTGAGCAATTAAGGACACAGATAACACAGATGATAACAGATAGCACAGAAAGAAAATAAGATATTGGATATTGGATGTTAGATATTAGATAAAATGCCCGGATGCGGCTATCCAACATCCAATATCTAACATCTAATATCCAATATCTGATCCCCTAACCGTCCACCGCCTTTATCCTAGATACTTCCCTCTGAAGCTGGACTAACTTGTAGTACACGCCCTTTTTCTTCAGAAGCTCCTCGTGCGTGCCGAACTCAACGAACTTGCCGTTATCAATCACGAGCAGGCGGTCGGCATTGCGAAGAGTGGAAAGCCTGTGCGCGATTGCGAAAGTCGTCCGGTTCTTGACCAGCCGCCCGATAGCCTCCTGAAGCTGTTTTTCCGTCTCTGTGTCCACTGATGAGGTTGCCTCATCGAGAATCAAAATCCGCGGGTTGCGGAGGATGGCACGCGCAATAGAAATCCTCTGCCGCTCGCCGCCCGATAAACGGCCTCCACGCTCGCGGACATACGTGTCGTAACCGTCCGGGAACTTCATGACAAACTCGTGAGCGTTCGCGGCTTTGGCGGCAGCCATGATCTCCTCACGAGTTGAATCCGGCTTCCC
>JAUSEB010000244.1 GCA_030650495.1 Armatimonadota bacterium
GGGGATTTGATGGTCCTGAGTGCAGACACCGCCAGCCTGCGTTGCCTTGCTGGCGCCCCTTCACTTCGTGAAGGGACATCTTTATCTTAACAAACCCGGAGGGAACTGATACCCAACCGAGAATAGATTACCATATAGGGAACTGATACCCAACCGAGAATAGATTACCATATAGGGATTTGAATGGAGCGCAGCGGAATGGAAATCCCGAAACAAGCCGCGTAAAGGAGGGGGTTAGGGGGAGGTCTTTTTCTCTAAACTCTCAACCTTCTTGACTCTTACCTTCGTCTCTGTCTTGACGATAGAATCTTTTGCGCTTCGCGGTATTTCACCACAGTGCGGCGGGCGATGTTAAGCCCACGGGCCTGCAGCATCTCCGCGATTGTCTGGTCGCTCAGCGGGTTGTGCGCGTCTTCCGTAGCGATCATTTGTCCAATCATATCCTTGACAGAAAGTGAGCCGTCGAAGAAGAAATCAAAGCTGACGACTTCTTGATTTGGAAGCTGCACGTACTTGTTGGATGTCGCGCGGCTGACGGTAGATTCGTGCATGCTCAACGCGTGGGCGATCCTGGTCCGTGTGAGCGGCCGCAGAAACGATCTGGAGCCGGTTTCCAGATAGCCCTGCTGCTGGTCAATTATGCCTTTTGATATGAGCCTCAGCGTCTTGCGGCGCTGGTTGATGTTCTTGATGAACAAATCCGCGCGTTCGACGAACTCAAAAACGTGCTTCTTATCCTGCTCGGTGTAGCCCTTAGCGTCCGGATTACGCATCTCCGTATTCATCCGGTTGTAGTAAGAGTTCACAGCCAGGAAGAACTGCTCGTTCCCCATGACTTCGATCTCATATCCGGTTGGCGTTCGTTTGATAACCACGTCCGGTTTGATTGATGCTCTTGTACTGTCAGGTTTATTGTTCCACGGCATACGAAACGCATTACCGGGGTAGGGGTTCAGCTTTCGCTTGATGAAATCCGCCGCGTCGTGAACGGCGCGCACGGGGACTTTCAGCTTTCTGGCGATCCGTCCGTACTTGTGGCCCAGCATATCCTGCCAACACGTGCGTACCATTGCAAGGGCAACGGTATTTCCCTGATCTTCTTCAGCAAGCTGTTCGATCTGGATGCCAAGGCACTCCTGAAGGTCTCGCGCCCCAACGCCGGGCGGGTCAAGCGATTGTAATATGGACAGCGCGGCGGCAACCTCTTCTTCAGTAATTTGCAGTTCCTTGGCGGCTTCCTCAATTGTCGTTTCAAGGTAGCCGGTTTCGCCTATATTGGAGATAAGATATTCGCCTATGTCGAAACTGGCTTCGGGAGCGACCGCGCGGTATAGCTCGCGCAGGTGGTCGGCCAGCGTTATCTCGGCCTGTATGTTGCCGATGAAATCGCCTTCGCTTTCATTATCGCCGCTGAAGTCGTAAGTCGTCTCGAACTCGTGAACGCTCAGGTCAACGTCATCACTGGACACAGCCTGCTTCTGAAACGCGCAGTCGATACACAGGCTCTTAGGGGTATCACACCCCTGGCAGGGGTCATCCTCCGAAACCTCCAGAGCCGGGTTTTCGGCCAATTCCTGTTCGATGGCCTGCTGCAGTTCAAGAGACGTGAGCTGCAGAACCTGGTTCGCCAGGATCATCTTGGGGTCGATTCTTTGGGTTTGCGCCTGTCTCAGGCCTTGCTCGATTCGCATACCATTGAGCCTTTCGCTTCTTTATACTGCCGTCATTCCTATATATCGGCAAATAAAGGGGGAACCTCAAGAAGAACTATGTAATGAGAGACGCGACACCTCGAAACCGTGCCGAGGAGATGATTGTCGGGGTTATGTTACTCCTGTTGCATCGGCAGCCCGCTGCCGATGCAAATTTCTCCCCGGAGCAGACCACTTTCATTCGCAGTATATCATTCGAATTCTGGCATGTCAATCTGTATCAGTTCAGTTGTTCAGTTCTGCGGGATCGAACTGCCTCAATACACGTCACCCTGGACTCGATTCAGGGTCCAGGTCCGGGCGGAGTGGTTGCTGAATCAAGTTCAGCATGACGTGATTCCCACAGAACTGAACTCTTTCGTCAATCTTATGGTGTGTCATCAGCAACACTATTCCTTTCCATTCAGCTTGAAACTAAGCTCTTGGAATGAGTTCGGTTTTGGTGTTTCGGTATTTCAAATGCCGAAACGAGCCAAATAAGCTTAGCGGTGTTTTATCCTCCGGCCCCTGCTTTGGGAGTGTTCAAAAACCTCCTGGCATCACGCGCCACGTCATTCCGAACGCAGTGAGGAATCTGCTTTTGAGCGTGGTTGCAGTTGAGAAAAAGCAGATTCCTCGTCGTTCCTCCTCGGAATGACGGTTTTTGAACACTCCCAAGAACGAACCCAAGGATAGTCTCAGACCTTCAGCGGACTCACAGGTTTCAGCGTCTCAGCGATTCAGGAGGTAACAGCGCGTAAAAGCGGTGTACCACGCACTACGAACGACGCGCGACGCCCTACACCAGCGCGCCGTTTTCTCGCAGGGCTTCAAGCAGTTTACAGACGTCGATCTCTTTGGGGGATATGTTCTGCTGGGAGGCCATAGCGGCGGCGATTCCGGCGGCCTGCCCCATTGCCATACAGGAGGGCATAACGCGAATGGCGCCGTGGCCTTCGTGAGTGCTGGACACGCATTTGCCTGCAATTAGCAGGTTGCTAACGCCCAGCGGAAGCAGGCATCTATAGGGGATTTCGTACCAGTCGCCGGGCGGTGGAGCTACTATACGTCCGCGCTCCTCAAGCCGGGTGTAGCCTTCCCCTTTGGGAGAATGGACATCGACGGGATAGGCCAGGCGGCCGATTGCGTCCGGGAACTTTCTGGCGGCGTCGATGTCATCCGCGCTGAAAACATACTCGCCGGTGATCCTGCGCGTCTCCCGAACGCCGACCTGGACGCCGGATCGGACCAGATAGCAGTCCTCGAATCCGGGGATATATTTCTTGAAAAACCGCATAAGCGACATCATCTGCCTGCGGCCTTCGATTTCGGCGCGGGTCAAATCCCCCGATTTGGTCCCGTCGACCATACCGATATGGGTTGTGTTGACGACGACTTCGCCATAGCGCGGGCGGGTGATGAAGAACACGAGTTCGCCGGGCGCGTTCAGTTCCCCGCTCGCCTTGGCCTGCTTTACGAAGTCGTAGTAACCGGCGATGGATACGACGCCTTCGAGCATACGGTCGATGTCGTCGTTGGGGCCTAATTTGGGAAACCGGACCTGGTCCGGGTTGGCCTTCACCCATTCCAGGGCGGCGCGGACGTCGGCTCCGCCGATGTCGAACTTGAGGGTCATCGCCTGCATAGCGCCGTCTTCTTCCCTGCCCTTCTTGAACGGCGCTCCGGCGAACGCGGCGACATCACCGTCACCGGTTGTGTCGATGAACGTCCGGGCGGCGATCTCCGACCGCCCCGCTTTGGTTTGGAGGATAAGACTATTGATGGCCGCGCCCTGCATATCCACACCAACAACCCATGTGTGGAGGATAAGCTCAACACCGGCTTCAATAAGCATCTCTTGAGCTACAAACTTGAGGGATTCGACATCAAAGGAGTTCTCGACGATTCCTCCGAAGGCGGCCAGACGCCCGCGGAGCTCTTCAAAGAAGCCGGCGATAAGCGGCTGTCCGGTTGTGGATCGATGTGACATGAATGGGTTGACCAGGGCGGCGGTAGCCATTCCGCCGAGGAAACCGTAACGCTCGACCAGCGCCGTCCGCGCGCCAAACCGAGCGGCTGAGTATGCGGCTGCTACCCCCGCAACGCCTCCGCCGGCTGCTATCACATCGAAGGATTGTCCGTTGTAGGTCTCTTTATCAGACTGTATCACGGCATAAGCTCAAAAGACACGGCTTCGGCTTCAAAGAGGGAGTGTTCAAAAAGTCCTATATACCTGTAGCCTAGGGCCTTGTGCCCGTCAATTCACGCTCAAGTTGACTGCAATATGACGCCCACTAGGGGCTAGGCTACGGTTTTTGAACACTCCCAAGAACAAGCCGAAGCATATGTAATTGAATGGAGCGGCCCGTTTCCAGACCGCTCCATCTTTACTAGTCTACCATAACCGACCTGTTTTGTCAGGCGATTATCTCAGTTCGTCACGATAATAATTGGGATCATTGCCATCAGTTTCTCCTATAGTGCCACCAGCAGAATTATCTTCAAGGTAGTTGAAGTGGTCCGGCTCGCCGGTGCCGCTTACCTTATATAAGCGATGTGTCTTTGCATGTCCGTCGAAGAAGGCGCAGTTAACGGACACACCCTCCGCTATAGGTTTCTGGCCCCAGTGAAAGCTGGCTCTCTCAAAAAAGAGTATCTGCTCGGCGGGAAACTGGAAATTGGATTCCTTCCAGGGAGACTTTGCGCTGGCAACGGTCTCGTTCCAGTTTCTATCCGCGGCAGCTTTCAGAGAATAAGAAGTGCGCCAGTTCGCCGGCGTTGCCCCGGATAGCGCTTCACTATCAGACGGGCAGACGACAATGTTCTTGTTCCTCTTATAAGGGTACAGTCTCATCGTCCATGTGTAAGGCGGAGTGACAGTAGGCAGTGGCGGAGGCAGAATGCCATACGCGCCTCTGAACGCGGTTGCTCCTCCGGTCGCATATGACGTCCATGTGGGCGTGGTGTCCTGGTAATCGCTAACATACATTGTATACGCCAAGGCGAGTGACTTCATGTTAGACTGACAGTTGGCCTTGCGCGCCGCTTCTCTTGCCTTTGAGTAGACAGGGAAGAGAATGGCGGCAAGGATAGCAATGATCGCAATAACGACAAGCAGCTCAATTAGTGTAAAGCCGCCTTTTTTTCGGCTGGTTGCCATTTGAACTTCCTCCTTTTGGATTGCGCGCGAACCCGCGCTACATGCCCGACCTACGCGACATACCACACTGCTCGCTCCTGGCATCCTGGCGAGGGATTTACCGTCTCTTACGGCGCGACAGGACTGGGCAATCTCAACAAACGCCCGCCGCGCGACACAGATTCCAGGTTCGGCCTGCGCGCGACAACGGGGTGGGCCTATCGAGCCCATACAAAGATTGCTCTCGAGGTAATACGCGGTGTTGTTTAATATAAGATCGCGAGGTCAGTCAACTGAATATTACGAATGTATAATTCAAACGCGATCTGTCGCCAACCACACCTCCTTTCACACTCGCCCGCCAGTGGCGGTTAACTTATACGTAACTCTATAGCGTGATCCAAATACTTCCGACTTTCCAACGGATGACTGTCAGGTCCACAATATTGGGTACCGCCACAGGCGCCTGTCGCAGTTCGCTATTATTCCTGTATTCAACATGGCCATCTACAAACATAACCATAGAACCATCTCCATGTCGGTTTGCATTGAGAGGCGGTTTCCCCACAGCAGCAATGCCCGGAATCCTGTATGTTATAGTTGGATCTGGCTCATTATCGGTCGGAGGGAAGCACGCCTTGGGAGGCTCAGAAGCGCTAGTCCGTCCGTAAGGAGGGTCATCGACAGGGTTCACACTTGGATACGGACGCAAAAGCGCGTTCACCTTTCTGTCCACTTCTCTCATCATCAAAGTGTTCGGCGCGTCTTCCACCTTGTTCTCCACCTGCTCTATGACGAAAGCGCTGAAACAGTAGTTGACGGCGGCGCATTTGCCTATGAGGCTGGCGGCGGCGAATGGATGTGGGTCATCGAGCGCCGTTGGACAGAGCCAGGTTGTCTCCTTGGTGTATTGCGCTTCCTCTAGTTTTTCGAGGTAGTCGGTCAGGCCTTCTACATAGTTGTAGCTATTTTGGAATATTCCATTGTAAGTAGATGAGGACAACTGTGCCTGGATGGCGATGTAACCAGTGGCGCTCCCAGCATTGCTTCTATTCGTTGGGAATGTATCGTCGTAATCACCGGCGTACATTTTGACCGCCTTGGCAATGTTGCCCATATTCTGCATACAGGTCGTTCTTTTGGCTGCTGCTTTTACCTTAGCGAAAACCGGGAATAGGATAGCCGCTAAGATGGCTATAATAGCAACAACAACCAACAGCTCTATAAGCGTAAAACCTCTGCGACTTTTCATTTTATCTCTCCTTGTGTTGCCATACAAAAGTAGATCGTTAAAGTGTGAAGAATGTCAAGTATTTCCTTATGCTGACTCGGTCCCTGCGAGCGCCTCCGTGCAAGACCGGCTTTTAAGCCGTCAATCAGAGTTCGTTTACCCATGCCTCACTTGCCACAAACTACGGCGCGGTAGTGTCGGAAGGCCAGTGTTTAAGAGGCGATCTTGGGGAGCATTTTCATTCTATCTGTTATTACTTCTATCTGGACAAGTATTTAGAATCGCCTGCCCATTTATCCAATCGAATACTAACACAACAGCAAGTGGCTGTCAATATTTTTTGTAAGAGTTCAAGGTTGGTGAGCGCCACGTCATGCTGAACTTGATTCGGCATCCACTCTACAAAGGGATGGACCCGAATCGAGTTCAGGGTGACGTGTATTCCTCATCAAGAGTGAACTGTTACTATTCCCCCCCCCGAAATTGCCTAACAAACTCATCAATTGGCGCTCGGTCGAATAAACAGCATCACCCCCTCATCCAACCGTCTCATTACCGCGCATGCGGAGGTCTAGGTATTGAAATCGATAAGGCTTGGCGCAGGTTTTCGGCCCAGATTGCAGCAAGTTTATCCGGCGTCGTCTTGTTGAAGCGAGCGGTCGGCCAATCGGCGGTGATCACTAATTCATCTTTCACGACCACTACCGTTTCTTTATTGACTATTCGGACAGCCACGTCGTTTGGAGTAACCTCCTGCAAGCTGAGGACGGTGACCAAACGGTTCTGCGCCGCGTCCGCCCGCTGACCGACGGTGTATCCACCAGCCGGAAATCTGATTCTGAATATCACTCGGCCCGCCAGAGAGACATCGCCCCCGGCGGCGAGGACCGGCGCCGCGAGAACAATTCCCAATAAGGCGGATATCAAAATACGCATTGCGCGACCTCCGGCTCGCTTGGCGGGCTTGCGGAATGAGCCGCCCAGCGAAGCCCATCAAAAAGACTTTACTTTCAGATTGCTGACTTAATGACTGGGCGTTTTGTTCCAGTTCCTCGTGGTGATTTTAACAGCTGCCGATGTTTCGGGATTGCACGGCTTGTTTCGGGATTTCCATTCCGCTACGCTCCATTCAAATCCCGAAACACCGGGGTAATGGCGGCGCTATCGCCCGCGACCCACCCAGTCGAAAAGGCGGCTTGCAGATTGTAGCCGCCTGTTATGGCGTCGATGTCGATGATCTCGCCGGCGAAGTAGAGGCCGCTGATTAGTTTCGATTCCATGCTACGCGGGTCGATCTCCTTTATGGCAACTCCCCCCGCTGTCACGATGGCTTCATCCACCGGCCTGGCGGCGCGTATGGTCATGCGCAGATCGTGAAGCAGCCGGACCATATCTTTGCGTTGGGGAACTGTAATTTTATTGACCGGAGTATCGGCGGGAATTCCGGTCAAATCGATAATGACGGGGATGAGGGTCCGGGGCAATAAATCGGGCAAATAGTTCTTGAAATGCTTTGTCTGGGCGAAATCGCGGACCAGCCGCTGATCCAGCTGCTCCGCGCTCAATGCAGGTTTCAGATTGACGGAAAGCGCGACTTTTCCATCTTTTAGCGCATCGGCTGCTTGCTTGCTGAGCGTGAAGATTATGGGGCCGGATACGCCAAAGTGCGTGAAGATCATCTCGCCGAACTCTTGAGTGATTTTCTTGGCATCCAAATAAAGCGCCGCTTTGACGTTCCTAAGGCTTAGTCCCTGCAGCCGCTTTACCCATGGCTCTTCCGCCACCAGCGCGGAAAGCGACGGCCTTGGCGGGACAATCTCATGTCCAAGCTCCTGAGCCATTATGTATCCGTCCCCGGTGGAGCCGGTTTTGGGATATGATATACCACCGGTGGCAAGTATGACCTTATCCGCCCGGACAGGACCGGAATAGGTTTCGACCCCGCCGGCTTTGCCGTCTTCGACCATTATTCTTTTAACTCGCGTGTTATATTTGATTTGGACTCCCAGGCTCTTTATCCATCGCTCAAAGGCCATTACTACATCTTCCGCCTGGTCCGAAGACGGAAATACACGGCCTCCGCGCTCAGATTTTGTCGGAACGCCGAGCTTGTTAAGGAGTTGTAGAAGGTCATCGCGGAAGAATCTGGAAAAAGCTCCATACATGAACTTGCCGTTTGGCCCAAAAGCGGCGATAAAGTCTTCGAGAACAGCCGTATTGGTAATGTTGCCCCGGCCTTTGCCGCTGATGCGAAGTTTCCGGGCAAGAACAGGCCCCCGCTCAAGCAGAATGACCTTTGCTCCGCATTCCGCCGATCTGCCGGCGGCCAATAATCCGGCCGCTCCACCTCCTATAACGATGACTGTAGGCAAACAGTGAACCTCTATCGTAAAAACTGATTTGGGATTACTCTAACTTGTTTCGGCTAAAGAGGGGAGATTCCTTGGTTAGTGTGATGTTTCGGGATTTTTGTCTCATCGTACTGGACAGGTTTGATATAACCGAAATCCCGAAACATCGGTCACTAGAGGTATCGGACAAGATGTCCGATGAAATTTGGCCCCGGACATGGATGTCCGGGGCCATCTGATTCTAACTTCTAACTCCTAACTTCTAACTTCTGGCCTGGCCAAGGTTCTTTGTGAGGCGGACGGTGGCGGTTGATTTGCCCCACCGGAAATCGACCCGGTCAACGAGGGTTTTCATCAAATAGATTCCCATGCCGCCTTCGCTGAAGTTTTGAGGCAGCGGCGCTGCGCCGATAGCTCCATCTGGGGGTACTCCGCAATAGCGGTTTCGGACTTCTATCTGGAGGTATGACGGCTGAATTCTGCATCTTATGCGTACTGGGTGGGTGTTTGTATCGCAGCCGTGTCTAACCGCGTTGTTGCAGGCTTCGCCGACGGCAAGTTTGAGATCGCCGATTTGCTCGCTGGTGAACGACATCCGACGAGCTACACCGGCGACAACATGCCTTATCATCGATATGTACGCCGGTAAAGCAGGCGCTTGTATTAATACTTCTTCGTTTTCCACAGCGCTAACCTACTCAGAGGATTTTGACCGTGAGTATGGCTACATCGTCAGCCATTCCATCTTCAGCAAAAGCAGATAGCTTTTCATATATATTATCGGCCAGCATTTGAGCAGGCTTTAGCTTATGAAACCCCATTTCTTTTTTAATTGGCTCGCGTCCGAATTGGCGCCCGTTGGATACCGCGCCGCTCAACCCGTCCGTGTAGAGGGTCAGTATATCCCCGGATTTGAAGGAGACTTTGCGCTCGGCGAACTCGGCGTCCGGCAGAACGCCAAGCAGTATGCCCGGGCTTTGCAGCAGGCGGAACCTTTTTGTGGTTGCGCGGTATAGAATGGGAGGTTCGTGTCCCGCCATTGCATAACGCAGAGTTTTGTTTTTGAGATCGAAAATTCCGTAGAAAAGGCTTATGAACATTTCCGGCGGAGTGTCATCATAAATTATGCGGTTCACCCGGCGCAGCACGTCGGATGGGGAATTATTGTCGCGAGCATAGGCGCGGAGCACGTGTTTCCCTGACGATATAAAAGAAGCCGCTGGAATGCTGCAGCCGGAAACGTCGGCGACTACGACGCCGATTTTGTCGGGACTGACTTTGATGAAGTCGAAATAATCACCGCCGACCTCCCGAGCCGGGGAATATACCTGTCCGACGTCTATGCCGGGAGCGTTCAATGGGGCTTTTGGCATGAGGTCGTTTTGAAGCAACTGAGCCATTCTATACTGGCGGCGGTAGACTCTCGCGTTCTGCACCGCCACTCCGGCCAGTTCGCCAACGCTGGTTAGAAGCGGAATGTCTGATCCGGTAAAGGCGTCGGCGTTCCCGGAATAGGCAAGAACCGTTCCGATCACCGTTTCCTTTACTTTGAGCGGCACGCACAACATTGAGCGCAATTTGTCGCGTTTTATGACGGCCTTTGATTTCGCGCTGAAATCGGCATACGCGGCTAAGTCCGATGTATAAGCCGGGCTGCCGGCCTCCACGGCTTTTATGGCTGCCGGAAGAGACAAGTTGAGATAGTCCTGTACACGCGCGGTATCCGGACCGCGTAAAACACCGACTCTAAACCGCTTCGTGTTCTCGCTATAAAGGAGGATGCAGCACACGTTGACATGCGTCAGTCCGCGGATTTGTTGGACAAGGATTTCCAGCACGTCATCCAATTCGAGGGTTGCACTCACGGCGCCCGCGACCTCAAGCAGAAGGGAGAGCTGCCGGTTCCGGTTTTGAACGGCGGTATGCAAACGGGCGTTGTCGATAGCAACCGCCATCTGGTTCGCCAATGTGCCGAGCAGTTCCAAGTCGCGATCACTAAACAACCGGTCGAACTCAATCGTGCTTACGTTGAGAACGCCGATTACCCGGTCTTGCGTTTTCAGCGGGACGGACATCGCCGAGGTTATGTCATCGCGGAACGCTATCGCCCGGAACCGCTCATCATCCTTTGCCTTATGCACAAGGACTGGAACACCGTGCGCCGCGACCCAGCCTGAAATACCCTGTCCGACGCGCACACGTGTATTTCTTATAATTTTGGGAGACAAGCCTCTTGCTGACCTGATGGTCATCATCTGCGAGCTTTCATCGACCAACAGCAGCGAACCGACCCCCGCGCCGACGGCCAGCATGGCCTGCTTCAGAACGATGTCCAGCAATTCTTCCAAATCCAGCGTGCTGATCATGGCTTCGCTGACCTGGTTCAGCATAGAGAGTTCGCGTATCTTCTTGTTGGAGAACTCGATTAGATGAGCTTCGGGTGGAGCGGGCGCCTGCGCGGTTTTTCCGAGTTTGACTCCAGGCGCTTCGCGCGAGCGCAAGATGGAAAGAGCCGCCTGATTTGCGATTATCTGGAGTATCTCGACCTCCGCTCTCGTGATCGTCCGCCGTTTCTTGGTGAGAACAACGAGGGCGCCGAAAACCTTGGAGCCGAATGCTATTGGAACGCAGGCGGCGGATGCGACATGTTCCCTTTTCAGTAGTTCATCCAACGCATTCTCGGCAAGGTTGGGCTCGATAATCGGAACCGTGTTAGCCACGCATTGGCGAGCCAGCGATTCGGCGACGCAAGGGTCTTTCGCTTGCTCGGTCGGCTTGGTAAGTTTGTAGCCGGATTTGAGAACGAATTTGTCGGACCCGTCCTGCATGAGGAGAACCGCGGCTTTGTCCGAATGGGTGAGGGTGACCGCCACTTCGAGAGCGTAATGCAGAGCTTTCTCGATAGGCCGGTCTGAGTTTATCATTTGAGACAAACGGCAGATGGAAAGCAAAGCGCCGTCAGAGCCAGGACTGCCAGGATCGTCACCGAAAACCCGCGTAACCGCGTCCACGGTCGTAACCTCCAGTTTGTACTCCGAGATCGTTGGTCCGATATTACTGCTGAGTATAGCGCCGCGTCACACATTGGTCAAGCACAAATTGATGAAGGGGTCACGTTTATGGTGAGTTCCCTCCCCTTGACGGGAGAGGGTTAGAGCTTGCCCTGAGCGAAGCCGAAGGGGTGAGGGTGAAAACCTTCGGAGTTATGCCATTTCCCCCTCACCCCGGCCCTCTCCCGCGATGAAGAGTAGGAGAAGTTGCGCGAGTCCTGCAAGACCCACAGCGCCTGGATGTTAGTGCGGAACGATCAAGGGCTGACCAACGGTTGGACTTGATGGTGAACGCGGCTTATGTGATTCGGTAAGGAGTGCGCCCCCAGAGGGAACACCCACGCGCGTCACGCGGCCGACGATCAGAATGCGAAGGACGCGCGAACCTCATATCCCGTACCGGACTGCGCGGACTCACCGGGCGGGGACTCTCGGAACGATGATATCCTCAGCCCGACGGACTTGTCCGGAGCGATATCGTAAGCGGCCAGCAATGAAAAAGAGCGCGTGTGTGGACTCGCGGGCTCACCGGGATCCTTCTGCCGATGGTTCAAGTACTCTCCGATAAGGCTCCATTTGTCCGACAGGTAATGCTCACCGCGAAGATATATGGCTTCAGCGTTCGGGCCAATTGCGCTCCCGATAATATCACCACCGTGCGTATAGGCCAACTCCGGATGATCGGAGCGCGTTGCCTCATAGGTCTGGCGGTTGATCCGAATGTACTCCGCGCGGAATGTAGAAAGATGCTCGCCCGGAAGCGCCTTGGGCGCGTAGAACCCGAGCGTGTAGCCCCTTTTGTTCGGACGATCAAAGCGCCTGCCGAATATCTTAGGGGATGACATGTCATCAACCAGGTAATCCCCGTATATCTGTGCGCCGCCCTGCATCTGGTAGAGTAGATCGGCGGAGTACAAAGTGTTGAAGGACACATCGGTCTCGCTCCCGGGCCCGTTGAAGATATGCTGGTACAAGAAGAAGGGCAGCACAAGGATAGCAGGATTGGGAACCTTGCTGGTCTTGACGGTCTCGCTGATACCGAAATGCCAGCTTTTGGAGATAGGCTTCTCATATCTCCTGCCAAACAGGTAGAGGTTATCCCCACCTTCTTCAAGCATGCTGCCGAACTCGGTTATCTTGATCCTGCCAATGAACCAGCCCAGGTCAATCTCTCGGACGCCGCGGGCCTGTATGAAGGGGGAGCTGTTGTCTGACAGTATCAGCGATCCGGTGTATGAAGGCCCCCAGTTGAGATACTCCCGGCCAAGTGACCAGACGAAGTTGCCGTTGAAGCCCTTCACAAATGCCTTGTCCGGCGTCGGGCTTTGTCTCATATCGTGGTAGAACTTCTCTTCCTTCTGGGCCAGGGTTACCGTGGCGAAGGCGCGGGGGGAAATCTTTGCAAAACCCGATAGGCGAAACGGCGCCTCGAATTCGCTGTCCTCGCGCGTTCTGGCGATCCCCAAGCCTTTTACGTAACCCATGCCTAGAACATCACCGCCCGTGGACGAATTGATGTTCGCGCTTCTGTCCTTCCACCGCCCGACAAAATCTTTATCCTGGGCCAGAAGTTCGGGGGTAAATTCTTGGATGAGGTCGTCAATGAGCATGATCTGGGCCGCGCTGAGGGTTCGAGACTCGGATGTCTTCATGATGAGCGCCCCAATCGCCGCCATCTCCATCCGGTTGAAAAGCCTGTCGCCTTCGAATACTCGGGCGGCGTACCCGGGGATCAGCCCATCCGACGCCAGGCTGATCATAGCGTCGTAGCTCCAGTCGCCGAGTGGAACACGG
>JAUSEB010000258.1 GCA_030650495.1 Armatimonadota bacterium
TAAATACGGTGAGGAATATGATATCAAAGTTGCCGACTGGAACGAAGCGTACCCCGCTCCCGGGAACTTTTACCTCATAGATTTGGGCGACGGTAACAAGGGCGATCAGTTGGCCGGCAGAGTAAATAACGAAATAAGCATAGTCGAACCCCTGAACACTTTGAACACTTTCCCGGGGAACGCTTTAACGGATTTTGACGATAGGATAAGTCGAAGCAAATATCACTTTGATGAGAATTTGGCAGAGGGTGAAACATATGTGCCCGGAACGAACTTTAGAGCCTGGGAGCAGGATGATTATGCTATGGATGCCCGTATGCTTATTTGCCCCGTGTTTGAGCTGTCGGATATGCTGGATGTAGACGGCCGTAAAAAAGTTGAGGTTGTCGGCTTCTCGGTGTTCTTTGTTGACCACTATGTTTGGGATCCTTCTGACCCCGAAAAAACGACGATATCCGGATATTTCGTTGAAGCCATATACGGAGAGGAAACATATGAAGTCGTAAACTGGCTCAATAACGAGTATATTCCACCTGGTGGAAACAGTGTTTATGTAGTAAGGTTAGTATCGTAGTCATTGATATTACTATTTCAGTAAGAAACAAGGAGGGTGATCAGCCAAGTGGATAAAATTGCAACTAGGCGCAATGTAGTAGCATTGTCGATTGCATTGGGAGTCATTGCCGCGTTCTTGGTGTATTATTACATCAAGACCGTTGGTACCAATGGTGAACCGCCAATGCGTCCCGTGGCGCTTGCGAGGCAGACTATTCCCCCGGCAACGATCATAGAAAGCGCTATGATCGAAACAAGACAAATGCCTGGGAACCAGGTTCCGGAAGACAGCGCCGCAAGCGAAGAGGAAGTTGTCGGCAAGGTGGCTTTAACCTCGATGGAAGGCGGAAGCCCGATTTTGCGAAAGAACGTCACGGACAGATCGTCCGCCCTGGGGTTGGCATATACGGTGCCGACCGGGATGCGGGCGGTTACCGTGGCTCTTGACCCAATCATCGGCGTGGCGGGATTCCTCAAACCCGGCAACCATGTGGATGTGTTGGCGACTTTCAACGCCAATGATGGCACGGTCACCAAGACCGTCCTCCAGGACCTGACGCTGCTGGCGACAGGCTCGAAAGTCATAACGTCAACAGTGGACACCGAGAAGCAAAAGGTCGAAGATATGCCAAATGCTACTCTGGCCGTCACCCCAATCGAAGCTGAAGCCCTGATTCTAGCCGAATCAAAGGGTAAGCTGAGATTGGCGCTGCGCGCGGTTGGCGACGTTATGCGCGTCCATACCACCGGCATCAACAGCAGAAACCTGATCGGCTTCGTGCCGCCTGATCCTGGGAAGCAAGGCTCCAGCGGCCCGGCCCCGAGTGCAGGCAAGACCTACTTCGCGTCGGCTCCATCCAGCGCCCCCGCGATGAACCCATTCTACTCAAGCGTTGGCCCCCTGCCCGCGCCTCGAACAATCGATATTACTCCAAGAACCGAGGTCGAGGTCATCCGGGGCTCCCAAGTAGAGCGAGTTCCGGTCAAGACCTAAAACCGGTCGACTTAATTATGAAGAAATCCTGAACGTTCGTTTTCCTGAGAGGGGGATTAGCATATCATGATGCTCAAGTATAAAGGACCGAGGATAGGGGTACAAATATTAGTTTTACTGGCGGCCGCAATTATTTTATCATCCGTAGCGGCAGGCGCGGTCGAGTGCACGATGGGCAAAGACTGCCCGATGGGCAAAGGCTGCAAGATGGCCAATGACTGCACGATGTCGTCTAAGCAGCAGGTCGAGCTAGTTATCGCCACCGGCACATCCGCTTTGCTGCCGTGCCAGGGGCTGACGAAGGTCGCCGTGGGCGATCCCGCCGTGGCCGACGTTGTTCCGGTGTCCACCGCGACGCTGCTCATCAACGGTAAGGCCGTAGGCTCGACAAATCTGTATATCTGGGATAGGTATAATGGCGGACGGCTGCGAGACTATAAAGTAAGCGTTGTTTCTTCCCAGCCGAACTTAATCGCGGCGGCATGCAAGATCAGCGAGGAAATAGGCTGCCCGGCGATTTCCTGCAAGCCCGTGGGAGATTCGATCTTCCTTGAGGGCGTGGTCGCCGACGCTGAAATGTCCAAACGCGCGGAGGCTATCGCCAGAGCGCACAGCAAGAACATAAGCAACCTGATCCGCGTCGAAAAGACGGCGGCGTCATCCAAGTCCGTGGTGAAATCTCTACAGACCGCATTGACCGGGACCGGGCTGACCGTCCGCGCTTTGGCTGACGGCGCTGTGCTGGTTGAGGGAAAAGTCGCCAACCAGGCCACGCTCGACCGAGTGAACGCCATACTGCAAAGCTGGACCAAAGATACCAGGATAGTCAATCTGGTCGAGCAGCTTCCGCTGCCGTCCAGGCAGGTTATGATTCGCGCCCAGGTAGTGGAGATAAACCGGTCGAATCTCAAAGACCTCGGCGTTGACTGGGGA
>JAUSEB010000261.1 GCA_030650495.1 Armatimonadota bacterium
GGAGTGTTCAAAAACCGTCATTCCGAGGAGGAACGACGAGGAATCTGCTTTTCAGAGACCATACATTGTGCTTAAAAGCAGATTTCTCGCTTCGCTCGAAATGACGGGTCGCGCTAAGTTATGCCTTTTTGAACACTCCCATTTTGAAGCCGAAGCCGATCTAAGTTACGTTAACTTCGGCTCCAAAGAACGAGCCGAAGTATAGTAAAGCTCGTATCTATTTACGCCCATTATAAGGCAGCAATATCACGAACTTAGCCCCTTCTCCCGGTTTGCCGACTTCATAAATCCTGCCTTTATGCGCCTCGACTATACTCTTCACTATCGACAGGCCAAGCCCCATTCCTTTTGCCCGCGTGCTGAAGAAAGGATCGAAAATACGCTGCTTCTCCTCTTGCGTTACACCCGGTCCTTTATCTTCAAACACAACTTGCACGTACTTGCCGGACCGGGTCGCCGCCGTGGCGGGCAGCAAAGAGAAATTCGCCTTGCCGGTAGATACAGCCAATTCGCCGCCTTCCGATTGGAAGTTGACAGAGTTTTCCACTAACTCCGAAAAGCACCGCAGCAACCTGTCCGGGTCCGCTTCTATTTTAGGAAGCCCTTTCGCAAGCTCCAGGCTCAACTCTATATTCGACCGTTTTGGGAAACTCTGTTCAATCGCCTGCTTCACAACGTCGTTTAAGTTGCACTCACCGAGCGTTAGCTGATCCGCTTTCAGGAACTCTCGAAACTCGCTCAGTATCTCTTCCAGTCGATAAATACCCTTGCGCAGGTTTCCGACGATCCCCCGGACGTTCACCGGCTCCAGCTTGCCTTCGGAAATCAGGTACTCCAGCTCGTTAATATCACCTTTAATGCCAAATACATGGTTTCCGATCATGTGCGCCGAACGCGCCGACATTTCGCCCCAGGCGGCCATTCTCTCCGCGTTCACCAGCCGGTCGAGCAGCCGCATATTCTCCAGCGCAATGCCCACCTGGTTGGCGATTATCATCATCACACTCTCATCGTCCTGGGTAAACGCATTGCGGAACCACTTGTAAGGGCTTCGCCTGCGCATCATTCTGAACACGCCCAGCACGCTCTCTCTGCCGACAATCGGCACCGCCATGAACGCGCCGACCTCCTCCGGCGGCATTTCCGCGTGCAAGCCGCGCCAACGAGGGTCCGTCTTGGGAGATGTGGTCCTGATTGGCTGGCCTTCTTTTGCTACCCAGCCGGTCAATCCCTCTCCCATCTGATACGATGCCCTTCCAACGCTGCCGCTCAAAGCCCCTCTGGACGCTCTAAGCGTAAGATTTCCGCTCTGCCGGTCGATCAGAAACAGAGACGACTCTTCGAACTTGAGCGCCTCAGCGGTTATACCTATGATCTTCTGGATTGGGATTGGCTCTCCCGAAAATGCGTTCAGTTCCTTGCCAAGCTGAACAAGCGCGTATTCCCTCGCTCTGTGGTCCGCCAGAAGCATCGCCGCCGCCGCGACGTTCGCAAGCGCCATAAGCAGGTCTTCGTGCTCTTTGCCGAATGCGTCATGCAGCGAGCTTTCGACGTTTATCACTCCCCTGATACGCCGGTTGCTGTCTATCAAAGGAACCGCCAATTCGCTCCTGACATCATCGAAATATGGAATGTAATAAGGGTCTTTCAGCACGTTGCCGGATCTGTAAGGCTTGCCTGTCGCGGCCACGTGGCTCGTTATCCCGCGCCCGGTTTCTTCGGAAACCTTGAGCCTCATGCGGCGCTTTTCCTCATCCCAATCGTGGCCGACCGTGTGGTTGACAAGAAGCTCGCCGCGGTCATGATCGACAATCGCCAGAAACCCGCGGCTTGCGCCCAGCGCGAGGATAGCTTCCTCCAAGGTCGTCTGAAGCACGTGGCTAAGGTCAGAAGATGAGGCGATGAGCCGGACGGCCCGCGCGAGCAGTTCCGGCGTCAGGCATACCGGGTGCGCGCCCTCGTTTTCTATCTCAGCGCTTGTCTTTTTTGAGCTTATCTCTGCCATATCAAGCTCCGGTACAGCCAAAAAGCGAGCCGCAAAGGATAGCAATGATTGCGCGCGTTGTGGAGGCGTTCAAAATCAGACAAGTCGTTTTTTCCAGTCATATAAAACGCCGCCGCTACGGCGTATTTAGCCAGCGAAAGTATACCAAATCGAGAGGCTAAAAGGCAAGAATCGTGATGGGTTGAGGGTTGAGATTCTATGGTAAGTGTCAAGCCCTTTCTTGTAATACTCGATCTGGATCATATTGGGTCTGGAATCTAACCATTGACCATGCGGTTCTCGCCATCTTTCGAGCGACTACACAGATGGCTTGAGTAGATTTTAGACCACGA
>JAUSEB010000270.1 GCA_030650495.1 Armatimonadota bacterium
TCAGTCAATTCGCGGACACAGTGAATTATCTGTCTGAGCAACTTGAGAGACGGGGAGTCAAGGCGCTTCAGGGAGTCACCGGAGATTCGGATGACCCGACCACTGATGCCTGGAGATTCAGCCCGGAGAGCAATGAAAAGACGGCTATTATCTCGCCAGACAAGGTAATTCGCGTTTTGGTAGCTACTGATGTGCTCAGCGAAGGTCAGAACTTGCAGGATGGGCATATTGTTGTCAACTATGACTTGCCTTGGGCCATCATTCGATTGGTGCAACGGGCTGGCCGCGTTGATAGAATCGGGCAGAAGGCGGAAAAGATACTCTGCTACTCCTTCCTACCCGCCGAAGGCGTTGAGCGGATTATCAGGCTCCGCAGCCGTGTCCGCCAGAGGCTAAATGAAAACGCCGAAGTGGTCGGTTCCGACGAAGAATTCTTCGAAGACGACGCCAAAGGTCAGCCGATATTAGACCTCTATAATGAGAAGGCCGGAATACTCGACGGCGAAGCGGACGGAGAGGTAGACTTGGCTTCTTATGCCTATCAGATATGGAAGAATGCCACTGACGACAATCCGTCTCTAAAGAAAACTATCTCGGACCTGCCCGATGTAGTGTACTCAACTCGGGCGCATGAGGGCAGCCCTAACCAACCACAGGGCGTGTTGGTTTATGTCCGAACTGGCGAAGGTAACGATTCATTGGCATGGGTGGATAAGGATGGCAAGAACGTTACGCAGTCCCAGCTACGCATACTTGAAATAGCCCGCTGCAAGCCGGAGACCCCCGCCATCCCGCGCCATGAACTGCATCATGGTCTTGTCCAGACGGCGGTAAAACAAGTGACCGCCGATGAAAAATTGGTGGGCGGGCAGCTTGGGCGTCCCTCCGGAGCGCGTTTCCGTACCTATGAGCGCCTCAAGCGTTATGCAACTGAAATCAAAGGCACTCTATTTGACCGTGAGGAGATAAGTAAAGCTGCCGATGAGATTTACCGCTATCCGTTACGGCAATCTGCCATTGACACACTGAACCGGCAACTAAAGTCCGGCATCAGCGATGAAA
>JAUSEB010000275.1 GCA_030650495.1 Armatimonadota bacterium
CCAGGCACGGCGCATTTGGGGCCAAGTACGACATTTCCGGCGACGCCGGCGCCATAGTCTACAGCGCGTGGGAGACGCAGCCTCTGCGCGTTGACCTGCGAGAGACCTTCGAGGGCAAGGTCGGCGTGCAGGTTCCGTCCAGCCCCGTGCTGATAAGCCCGTACTACCTGGAGCTTGAACATTTCCTGAACTGCCTTGAGACGGGCAGGCAACCCGACATCACCCCGCTCGACGGCCTAAAGGCCGTCGAGATCGGCGTGGCCGCGTTGAAATCTATCGAGACGGGCAAGCCCGTCACATTGGCGTAGGGGAGACGAAGATGACACATCACGACACAGTCAAAATAGGCATGATGAGCTTCGGCCACATGCACGCCAGGAGCTACGCGAAGTGTGTCAATGAGCTTGTTGGCGCTGATTTGGTCGGGATTGCCGATGATAATGAGCAGCGCGGCAAGACTATGGCCGAGCATTTTAACACAAAGTTCTTCGCAAGCTATGATGACTTGCTCAATGCAGGAGTGGACGCCGTAATTGTTGGCTCAGAAAACGCCAAGCACAGGAAGCTGGTGGAATTGGCGGCGGCGGCTAAAAAACACGTTTTGTGCGAGAAGCCTTTGTCGACCACCATGGAAGACGGCAGCGCTATGATCGAAGCCTGCCGCAAGAACGGCGTGAAACTGCAAACAGCTTTCCCTGTCCGATACGCTCCTCCGATTGCTGGGCTGAAGGAACTGGTCGGTTCCGGCCAATTGGGCCAATTGCTGTCCGTGAGCGGCACGAACCGTGGGATGAATCCAGGCGGCTGGTTTACGGATACATCTCTCAGTGGCGGCGGCGCGGTTATGGACCATACCGTGCATGTCGTCGACATAATGCGCTGGTTGACCGGCGCGGAGATAGTCGAAGTCTACGCCGAAATTGACAACATGATCTTCGGCAAGGACTACGAAGATATGGCTACCCTGACTATGACATTCGACAACGGCGTTTTTGGCTCGCTCGACCCAAGCTGGTCGAGGCCCAAAAGCTTCCCCTATTGGGGAGATGTAACGATGGAAGTCGTTGGGACAAACGGCGTTGTAGGAGTAGACACGTTCGCGCAGGCTCTCGATCTATATTCGGATAGCAACATGAACCACTCCTACCAACATTGGGGCGGAAATATGGACAAGGGTCTTGTCGAGAGTTTCGTAAACGCCGTGGCGAACGACACTCCAGTTGAAGTAACCGGCGAAGATGGACTTGCGGCGGTGGAAGTCACATTGGCGGCGTACGAATCGGCAAAAAGAAAAGAGCCGGTCAAACTGCCGCTGGTTAGTTGAAAGTTGAGAGAAGGAACAGCTATCCTTCGGCTTGTTCTTGGGAGTGTTCAAAAAGTCCCATATACCTGTAGCCTAGGGCTTTATGCCCGTCAATTCACGCTCAGGTTGATTGCTATTTGACGCCCATAAAGGGCTAGGCTACGGTTTTTGAACACTCCCTCTTTGAAGCCGAAGATAAGTTGAATGTTTATTGTTGAATGTTGAAGGAGAGCGTGGTTGAAGCAATACATTAAACCTTAACATTCAACCTTCAACTCAATATGCCATATCTGGGTGGGGATTTCCGAATCCCCACCCCAAACGAAACCGGATTTCCGAATCCGGCAAACTCAGAATCATAATTCAGGAGGCTTATAAATGGCGCATCACAACTACAGATACACGGCGGGACCGTGGAACATCCACACAGGCGCGGACCCGTTCGGACCGCCTGTAAGAGATGAGATCGAATTTGCCGAAAAGGTCGCCAAACTAAAAGAGATCGGTTACCACGGCGTGCAGTTCCATGACGATGATGTTGTCGCAGCCGACGCCGACGCCGCAACAACCCAGAAGGTTGCCGCCCAGGTCAAGAAGATACTTGACGACCACGGTATGGTTGCCGAGTTCGTCGCGCCGAGACTTTGGGAGCATCCAAACACCATCGACGGCGGTTACACCAACAACGATCCCGCCATGCGCAAATACGCGCTAGACAGATCACTTCGGACCATCGACATCGCCAATCTGATGGGCACGAGGGACATCGTTCTTTGGCCCGCTCGCGAGGGAACCTACATCCGCGAAGCCAAGGACCCGCTTGCCGCGACGCAGAGGGCGGTCGATTACATCAACGCATTGCTTGAATACGACAAGAACATCCGCGTCATCGGCGAAATGAAGCCGAACGAGCCGATGGACCACGCGTATAATCCCACCACCGGCCACTTCATCGCTCTTGCCTATAAGACGATTGACCCGGATCGCGTCGGTGTGAACATCGAAAGCGCGCATGCGATTCTTGCTGGATTAGACCCCTCCGACGAGATGGCCTTCGCCATGTGGCACAAGAAGCTCTGGACCGTCCACCTGAACGACCAGAACGGCCTGAAATTCGATGAAGACAAGGCATTTGGCGCGGTGAATTTACGCAGCGCGTTCAACCAGGTCTGGGTTCTGGACCGCTACGGCTACGGCAAAGACGGCGAGATGATCGGCTTCGACGTAAAAGCCCTGCGCACGACCAAGCCTGAAAAGCGATACCAGCATCTCATCAACTCCAAAAAGATTTTTGAAGATTTGCTGACCGTCGCCCGTTCCCTCGACAACACGAAGATCGAACAATACCGCGCTGCAAGAGACTATGAAGGTCTGGAACTCTACATCATCGGAAAGCTGATGGGGAAGTAGGAAGACAAAAAACTTAATATGCTTAGGCTCGTTCTTTGGAGCCGAAGCCGATCTTATCTTATGCCTCCAGGTATCCTACCTGGAGGCTTTATCTTGTATATGTTACCAGCAAAATCCTCTACAAAAATATCCACAAAAATGCCTCAAAAGGTATTGACAAACATCTGTTCGCTTGCCATAATCATTGATAACGTCATGGCGGAACACCTGTTCGGCCTTCAAGATTCAAATAACTTTTGTTTGAATACCTGTGCTTTGGGGAATATGCTCAGCAAAGTTTGCTAGGCGCCAAGGCGCTCAGGATGAGCAGGATCATAAACGCATTGGAGGTAAGTCTAGTGAGTCAACTTAGTCAATTAACACATCGTAACAGCTTGGCTGATGTTCTTGGAAATCTGACGCTCTGGGAGCGAAACAGAGCCAGGGTAATAAAGCTTCATAAACCAACGGAAAACACTGAGCCACTGCGGGTCGCCCGGAAATCCGCGACGCGAGAGCTTGCAAACCCATTCTCTCCTAAAGTCGAAAAGATACTCAGTCGTGTGGTTTTCGCTTACGTGGCTCTGGCTGTGGTGGGGACGATTATTAATAGTGTGATGCGTTAGTTTGTAACTGTTCAGGGTTTGGTAGCAATAACCCCCCACAATCCCCCCATCTAAAGGGGGGAGGTCCGAAACTCCCCTCCTTACGAAGGAGGGGTTGGGGGAGGTTGAAAATCGTACTCACCAAGAGTGAACTGTTACGTTAGTCTGATAGAACTGCACGGCTGGCCACAAATGGTATAATGCACTCTATGAGTAAAATGCAGAAAATCATATATGTTACAGCGCTTGCCGATTATCGGATAAAGATACGCTTTGAAGACGGTCTGGAAGGCACGGTGGATTTGTCGGACATGGTAGGCAAAGGTGTATTTGCAAGCTGGACTGATCCTCAGAATTTCGCCAAAGTCTCCATTGACCCCACAACTCACACAGTCGCCTGGCCCGGCGGCATAGACCTCTGCGCTAATTCGCTTCACGAGGAGATAGTTCAGCAAGAGAAGGCTGCCTAGTCACCGCCCAGAAGTTTTATACCACAGGCAATTACCCATTATCTAGTATCTGCGTTCATCAGCGTTTATCTGCGTTCTTCCCTGACCATTTGTCCGGCAAATAGTCATTCGATTTGCCCACCAAAATATGCTAATCTAATCCGTACATTATGCCTGCGAATTTGACTCCACAATATAAAGCGGCGGAAGAACGGTACCGGCTGGCGGAGACTCCGGCGGAGAAGCTTGCCGCGCTTGAGGAGATGATGGCGATCATCCCCAAGCATAAGGGCACGGAGCACATGCGGGCCGACATCAAGCGGCGTATTTCCAAGCTCAAGCAGATGGATGAGAAGAAGTCTCACGGCAAGCACGGCATAGAGCATAATGTCGAGAAAGAGGGCGGGGGACAGGTCGTTCTTGTCGGACCGCCGAACTCCGGCAAGTCGAAGATTCTTTCCCGGCTGACCAACGCGCATCCCGACATCGGCGATTATCCGTTCACCACCCAAATGCCGCTGCCGGGGATGATGCCGTACGAGGACATCAAGTTCCAGATAGTAGATATGCCGCCGATAACTGAGGAGTTCACTGAACCCTGGATGGCCGCCATTGTTCGCAACGCTGACGCGGCGCTGTTCGTCGTGGATATGAGTGACACTTCGGTTTTGGACCAGATTGCGGCCACACTAAAAACGCTGGAGAAATTCCGTGTAAGGCTCTATGGCTGGGACAAACCTATACCGCAAGACGAGTTCGGTATTATCGTTCCCAAAAAGACGATTCTGGTCGCAAACAAGATGGACGAGCCGGAGAGTCTGGATAACATCCAAGTTGTTCTTGAGCTTTACGACGATCGGTTTCCGATATTGCCAATCTCGTCCGAATCATGCCGAGGGCTCGAAGATTTGAAAGAGCAGATATTCAAGATGCTCGATGTCGTCCGCGTCTACACCAAAATCCCCGGAAAGCCTGCTGATATGGATTCCCCGTATGTCGTCCCGCACGGAACCACTGTCCAGGAGTTGGCTACCCTCGTCCACAAAGACTTCGCGCAAAAGCTCAGATTCGCGAGGATTTGGGGGCATGGCAAGTTCGACGGGCAGATGGTCGGTCGTGAAGATATTCTCAACGACCGCGATGTCATCGAGCTTCACGGGTAGCGATTACGGTTGCGTGGTTTCGCCAATCCTGCCATACTGCTTGAGTAAAACCGCCCGGCAAGGGCGCCACATGAGGAGGAATTATGTCATCCAGCTACGATCAGCTCATGGAAACAATGGCGAAAATGCAGATAGTTGATTCCCACGAGCATTTATCGCCCGAGAAAGCGCGCCTTGCAAGGAAACCCGATTTCGCGACTCTGTTCAGTCACTATTGCCATAGCGACCTTTGGGCGTCGGGGATGACCGTGGACGATTTCAACCGGATAACCAGCTCTGATACTCCCGTTGACGAGAAGTGGAGTGTCTTCGAGCCATATTACAATTTGATTCAGGACGGCAGCTATGCCCGCGCGGCGCATATATCTATGGAGAAGTTCTACGGCAGGAATAGATTGAACTCACTCGCCGACGCCGAAGCCGTGACCGAGGCGATCCGCGCGGCAAATAAGCCAGGCTTGTATAAGAAGATTCTGAAAGACGCTTGCAACATACGTGTATCTATGAACTTCGGCGGAATGGATGTTGACCGCGAATTCTTCGAGCCGGTGGTCTACGGAACGGAATACACATTAGCTGGGCGGGAAGCGGTCCGAGACGTGGAGAACGCCGTGGGCGTATCTTGCGGAACTCTGGACCGTTACGTCAGCGCCGTGTGGGAGCGTTTCCGGCAGTTAAAAGAGCAGGGTTTGAAGGCGATTAAGTTTGATTTCGCCTACAGGCGCGATCTTCATTTTGCCCCCAGAACTCACGCCGAGGCGGAGGCTGTGTTCCTGAGAGGTGTGGAAGAAGGTTACGGTTGGCGGCGGTCAAATCTGGGTTACGAGGAAAGCAGGCCGTTTCAGGACTATATGATTCACCGCTGCTGCGAGATTTCAGGGGAACTGGATATTCCGATTGTTTTCCACACGGGATTGCAGTTCAATATGCACCACAACACGGACGATGCCAGGCCGCTTCGCATTTGGAATCTGCCACACAGATTCAGAAACACGGATTTCGTCCTGCTGCACGGCGGATGCCCATGGCTTGATGACTGCGGTCTGCTCGCAAAGCAATACGCAAACGTTTATCTCGATCTTGCTTGGACGCACCTGATGTCTCCTGAGATCGCGACTCGCGGCCTGAAGGCATGGATCGATCTTGTCCCTATGAATAAAATCCTCGGCTTCGGCGGTGATTACCACACGGTGGATATGGTTTACGGCCACCTGGTTATAGCGAGGCAGAATATCGCGTGCGCTCTTTCATCGAAAATCGAGGATGGCGCGATGTCGATAGACAGGGCGAAAAAATGGATACAAGCAATGCTTTGGGACAACCCTAAGCGGGTGTACAGGTTGGAAATATAGTTTTACCCGTTTCGGCATTTGAAATGCCGAAACACCAACATTTTTGTTGCTTCGGTAGCCTGCTGCCGAAGCCGTTACGGAGGATATACAGTGTCGTTTCAAAAAAATTATGAGAAATTGATGGATGAGATGCTCGGTTTGGAAATAATCGACACCCACGAGCACTTGATGCAGGAATCGGAACGGCTGGCCTTAACGCCGGATTTCTCCACTATGTTCGCTCACTACTGCAAAGGCGATCTTCTTGCGGCGGGTATGACGCGAGCGCAGTTGGATACGTTCTACAGCGAAAAAACCCCCGTGGATGAGAAATGGGCTATGTTTGAGCCGTATTATCAAGTCATACAAGATGGCAGTTACGCCCGCGCGGCGCATATAGCGATGGAAAAGTTCTATGATATGAGCCGGCTTAACTCCCTGGCGGACGCTGAAGAGTTGACGGGGAAAATCAGAAAGGCGAACAAGAAAGGGCTTTATAAGAAGGTTCTGAAGGACACGTGCAACATCCGCATTTCCCTGAACTACGGCATTTCGACTGAACAAGACCCTGCGTATTTCGCGCCGGTTATATTCGCCACGGATCACACCCATCCAAATCGTGATTTCATTCGGGGTATAGAGGCTCAAGTTGGCGTTTCATGCGGCAATCTGAACAACTACGTCAGCGCAATATGGGAGCAGTTCCGCCAATTGAAAGAGCAGGGGATGAAGGGGATCAAGTTCCACTCCGCCTATATGCGCGACCTCAATTTCGCCGCGACCACCCACGCGCAGGCCGAAGAAGTGTTTTTACGAATTACTGAAGAAGGCTATGGCTGGCGCAACTCCCATTTAGGTTACAGAGAGAGCAAGCCGCTGCAGGACTATCTGGTACACAGGTTCTGCGAGATTGCCGAAGAATTGGATGTCCCCATCATATTCCACACCGGCCTTCAGGGCGATATAGACCATAACCCGGACGATTCAAGGCCACTGCGTATGTGGAACCTGCCGCACCGCTATCGAAACATCGACTTCGTGCTCTTGCATGCCGGGCTTCCGTGGTTGGAAGACGCCGGGCTTATGGCCAAGCAGTATTCAAACGTGTATCTCGATCTGGCCTGGTCTCAATTGATGTCACCTGAGATCACCACGCGAGCGCTGAAAGCTTGGATGGACTTGGTTCCCATGAACAAGATATTCGCCTTCGGCGGAGACTACTTTGTTGTAGAAAAAGTCTACGGCCATCTCATGATCGCCAGGCAGAACATCGCCCGGGCATTGGCGGACAAAATGGAAACCGCCGGGATGCCTTTTGACCGAGCAAAAGCCTGGCTGCAGGCAATGTTCTGGGACAATCCCAAGAGGGTATTCAAGCTGGAGATTTGATGGGTTTTGGGTGTTAGGTATTGGGTGACGGGTTTGTCTAATCACAACAATAAGGCTGCGCTACCCGTCATTTCGAAAAAACTACCCAAACGAAGACGCCAGGCTAACCAGTGTCATGTTCTCAGCGATAACATCGTGCGGAATCAACACGTACCGCCAAGGTTTGCCCCCGTAGCTTGCCGCATACTCCGATGCGTGGTGGCACCACTGTAAGCCAGCGTCCTTCTTGGCGATCACTTCGGCGTCGGTCATGGCGTCGCGCCTCTTGCACTCAATCATGTATACGGCTTCGGCTGTTTCGGCAACGAAGTCCGGCTGATACTCAGGGTTTTCGGCGCCAATCTTGTAGTGTATCTGGAACTGCCCCTTCGCCGGTCGGAACCATTTCTCGGACTCGCGATCCAGGATGACGGAAAGTATGCGTTCCGGGTCAGAGCCAAACTTTTGCACCGGGTGGAGGCACCGCTGGAACCCGCCGAAAACGTATTTCATCATGTTGCTCTTATCCGCTGGCGATTGGCGGAAATCCATGGGTGGCTCGCCCGCAGGGGCGTTGTAAGCGCTATCTTTCAGTTCCGTGAACCCCTTGCTGATCCTCACTTCGTAGCCGTCCGTTTCTTCCTGGCAGTGGGGCTGCATCTGGACATGGATGAACCTGGCAATGTCACGTTGGTAGCAGCGCAGCACCTTCCGGGTGTCGTCTTCGGACAAGTAACTCTGGAAATGCCGCACAGTCTGGTTCGCGAGGTCGTATAGCAGGTCAGCATGGTCGTCATAGCAAACATCATCGAAATCTATGAGGCCGCCTACGATGTAATCCTCAAGTCGAGACTCCTCAAGGCCGCCTCGTCCCAACGTCACCACTTCGCACTCTTGGGTGCGTAGATGCTGGATCCACAATTCGTCCGACACAGCCTGGTATCTCAGCGGCCCCAGTTCCAACGTGAAAGGCTTGAACCCTGACTTCGCTTCCCCTCGCGGCACTACAAGAATGCGCGGGATATCAATGGTCTGCTGTATAACGAGGTCCGCCGTCCTGGCAACCACCGCGGAGAAATCGGGACGAACCGCAACGCCTTCCAATTCTGATTGTGCTGGACGGTATTGCGCCTCCACCTCTTTGACCAGAAGCTCCTGAATCTCCGGCTTCGCCAGGTATGTTACGCTAGGCAGGGTTTTTGGCTGGTTCTCCATCTTACGTATGATCTCGGATGCTATCTGCGCAACCCGCTCATCTTCCGGCGATTGGAACGTACGCAGTATTGCCGCCCCGGCATCCACTGTGCCGGAGGTTGCTTGTGCCGGACTGAAGCCGAGCATACTCGCGAGTACCGATTGCGAGACCATAGTAACGGTTTTCTGCTGGAGTTGCTCGCCATCCAAAACCACAGCCTTCAACTGAATTGGCGAATCCGGTCGGCTGGCTTCGTCTATGATCTCTTGGAATTTATCGTGTGCGACGATGTTGAGCCGGTCCACGGCGGTCACGCCCGTTCGTTTTCCATAGGGCAGCCTGAGTCCGCGCCCGATAGATTGCTCAATCAGAATACGCGCGTTAGCTGCCCGAAGCGGGACGATGGTGTAGAGGTTGGTTACGTCCCAGCCTTCCTTCAGCATGTTGACGTGGATGACGATCTCGGTCGGTTCATCCGTGTGCTCGACTTTGAGGAGGCGCTCGATCATCTCCTCTTCGTCCGCCCCGGTTTGGCTCGAATCAACTTGGATGACCTTGTCATTGTAACGGCCATCGAAGAAGCCGTCTGACCGGATCAGCGCCATCAACTGTGCGGCATGCGTTGTGTCTCGCGCTATGACCAGTAGGAACGGTTTTACGATGGGGTTCGCCGTCTCCCGCGCGAAGGTTTCAAGTTCCACCTTCACGCTCTCGTGAAGCCGAATGCCGTCCTCCAGCTTCATTCGCTCGATTGCCTCTGGTGACATACCCGACGGGTTGAAGTCCTTGCGAGTGACTACCGCCGGTTCCTTAACAAAGCCGTCTGCCATTGCCTGGCCAAGTGGATAATCGTAGATCACGTTCTTAAATGGGATACCGCCTTTGCCGGTTTCCACAAAAGGCGTCGCGGTAAGCTCGATGCCCAACACCGGCTTAAGCTCATTGATCGCGCGAACCCCGGCGGATGCACGGTAGCGGTGCGATTCGTCCATCAGCAGTACCAGATCCGGCAGGCCAGCTAGGTACTCGAAGTAGCTCTCGCCGATGTACTCCGACAGGCGCTTGATGCGCGGCGACCGGCCTCCACGGACTTCAGAATTGATCTTAGAGATATTGAAAATGTTTATGTGCACGTCGTAGTCGAGAAAGTCCAACCGGTCTTTGCGGATGCCGGTACCCTGCTCATAGTTGTCGCCTGTGATAATCGCCGGGGGGGTGGATGCGAATTCAGATATACCCCGGAACACGTACTTGGGGGTGTTGGGGGTGAAGTCGGCTATCAGCTTATTGTAAATCGTCAGGTTCGGCGCGAGCACGAAGAAGTTGTTCAGCCCGTGCGCCAGGTGCAGATAGCTGATGAACGCCCCCATCAGCCGCGTCTTTCCAACGCCGGTGGCGAGCGCAAAGCAAAGCGACGGGAACTCTCTCTCAAAGTCAGTCACGCTCTGATACTCGCTGCAAATGGCTGCCAAGGCGGACTGAATATCAGTGTCCTTCTTCGGAGGCGCAATCTCCGTAATCCGGTCGAGGATTTCCAGTGATTTCCGTTGCGGCGGGCGCAGGCTCAATCGTCCGGCTATGGCGTTGACGTAGCGGTTCATGGCAGCGCCTCCTCTTCAAATAGTCCCGGCTGCCCGTCTCTGGGCGGGGCTTTCGGCAGGTTCTCGACCTCCAGGCTGTAATCGTCGTGACCCCACTCGCATCGGGAGAGCACGGTTTTGGGTATCTTCTTTACGGTCAGGTTGTCGAACATTTCCGACTTACCACGGAACGCGGTGCAGAGTACGAGCAGTGTCCGCTCCGGCCCGACTTCATCGCTTAGCTGCTGAAGCTGGTCCTGGCTCAGGTTCTGCGTGGTGACGTAGATAAAGTCTCGCTCCGTCGAATGGCCGTGCTGCCAGTAGACCGAATCGCTGGGCGCATAAGTGAAACCCTCCAACTTGCACAGCGCCTCGGCGAGCATGGTCGCATTGTATTCCTTGTTGATGATCCAGTTGCCCCACTTGTCTTCTTCGAGTAGAGAAGGCGCGAGCCGGAAATAGCGGAACCCGCCGCCGCCGTTCCAGTTCACAGCCTTGGTAATGCCGCCTGGGTCTTCGCCGTCGACGACCTTATTCATGCGCGGTATAATGTGGGTGTGGCAGTGTTCGCCCAACTCCACCATAATCCAGCGACGGCCCATTTTCTGTGCCACCGCCCCAGTCGTGCCGGAACCGGCAAAAGAGTCGAGCACCCAATCACCACGGCGCGAAGCAATGTGCAGTATTCGCTGCAGTAACTTCTCGGGCTTAGGTGTAGCGAAGATGTCCTGGTCGTTGAATTCTTTCGCCTCTTTCTTGGCCTGCTCGTTATCACCGACTTCGTCCCGCAACCATATGGTTCTTGCCACCACTCCATCCTGCACCTCGCTCAAGAACCGCTTTAGGCTGGGTTTGGCGTCACCGCTAGGGCCAAACCAAAGCCGGTTATCGGCCCGGAGCCGATGTATTTCCTCTGGGGGGCGACTCCAACTGCGGCCAGCAGCAGGCCAAACATCCTTGCCGGACGGGGTCTGGATCGGGTAGAAATCACGGTCTCTGTGTTCTGCCCGCGTGAGATCACTGGGTTTCCATGGCCCTCGTGAATCTTTGTCGGGATTCCTGTAGGCTCGGTCCTGCTTCTCGGTCCTGGGCAGCAGGTTACACTCCCATTGACCGAGATCCTTGGCGTATAAGAGTATGTGGTCGTGGTCCGAAGAGAGACCTTTCTGGTTGTTGCCGGGCGAATACTTCTTCTGCCATGCAATATCCCCGATAAAGTTGGCCCGCCCGAATATCTCGTCTGCCATAACCCTGAAGTAGTGGGCCTCGTTGTCATCCAGCGTTACCCAGAGGCTTCCCGAGTCGGCCAAGAGCCGGCGCAGCAGCATCACACGGTCTCGCATGATCGTTAACCAGAGTGAGTGCTCCACACCATCGTCGTAGTGCGCAAACGCCGACCCGGTGTTGTACGGCGGGTCAATGAACACGCAACTGATCTTACCCGCGAACTCCTGCTCAAGCGCCTTCAGGGCGAGCAGGTTGTCACCGAAGATGAGGCGGTTATCGAAGATGTCGTTGGCGGTGACGCGGTGCGCCGCGTGGTAGGATTTCTCCGTATCCTCCAGCAGAATGCGCGGCTCAAGACGTGGCCGATTTTCCTTCCCAATCCACGTCAGCTCCAATCTCTGCTTGCTACGATTCATGTCTGTATTTTACTCCGTTATCACGGCGTTTGGGAAGCTGCGGTTATTTTGAAAATTGCCACCTTAGCAAACTCTCTCCAAGTCCTCACAACTTTTCCGTGAACTTAATCCCATCCCCATGATGCGACATTACTTTATTGCCCGTTGCGCAGATTCGCTTCGCAAGCTCGGATATTTTCCACTCTTCCAACCCAGCCGCGCCGCAGCGGAACTGGTCGCCGAGCGGCTCTTTCCACTTATTGGGTATCGCTTTCGCGCCTTTGATGCAGCCGATGATTGCGCCGACGGTTGCGGTGTTGCAGTCGGTGTCGCTGCCGCATTTCGCGGCTATGGTGATGCTCTTATCGAAGTCGCCGTTACCATATAAAAGCGCAAGTGTCACGATACCCGCTTCAGCATAGACCGGATCGCAAATACCCGGATATTCATCCTTCACCTCTTTAATTGTATCGCGCCAATTGGGATATTTGGCCTGCCATGCGATGACTTCTTTGACCACACTCGCGTATTTGCAATCGCTGGGAATATGCTTCAGCCCTACGTCAATCAGCTTGCGGACGTCCTTTTCGTAGAAGGACGCGGCGATTATCACGGCTATGAACTGCTCGCCGTAGACGCCGTTATCATGATGCGCGACCACCCCATCCCTGCGGGCGTATTCGGCGGCCAAATCCGGCCTGCCGGGGCAGACAAGCCCCCATATCTCGGCTTTCATCTGCCCTCCGATGGCTTCGCCGGCATCATGATTGCCCGACTCCGGCGGCCAAATACCCTTTGCCATTCTTGTTCGAGCAATCTCTTCCGCCAATGTTCCGCCATAAGCGGGGCCAATAAGCTTTATCCACTGCTCGCCGATTTGCTTGCACGATATGTCCGGCCCATATATTTCAAGAGTATGCAGGCCGACGATTTCATAAGTAGTATCATCGTCTGGGCCAAATCCCTTTTGAGCGGCTTTAAGATGATAGTCGAAAGCAATTATGATTTCACTGTCTCCTGATATGCGCTTTGCGTCAAAAGCTACAATCATCTTGTCGCCCGGCTTCAGGTTAAGTCGCAGAGCGGCTTCGTGCTTCATCCTGGTCCACGCGCGGGAACCGTCATAATCGAACTCCACATCGGACGTTCCCGGAATCCAGCGGCAGCCTTCCATAGGCATCCAATACCACGAGTTGAACTGCGAATCGTTTACAGGACGTAATATACGAAGGTTTCTGATCAGCAGCTTGCGTTTGGCGCCTCCGGCCTCTTGAGTCATACCGATTATTGGTATCGCGTAGCAGCCTTGGTCGAAATCCGGTATGGTAAGAGAGGCAGTTACGTGGCGCCAATCGCTATCAGCCGGAATTGTTACGGTCTTGACCGCCCCTGACCAGCCTTTTTTCATGTTCTCAGCGAAGTAGTTAAGATACGGTATGTTATCACCATATTGCTTCTGTATCTGATAGTACGGCCAACCTTCCATAGGCATGCCCAATGCGCCGCCGATGCATTTGCCAAGCCACGCGCCATGGACTTTGTTGTAATAATACTTTTCGGACAACGGCGCCGCGGTCAGATGAATGGCGGATAAGGCGATGATTACGATGATAAGTAAAGAAAGAGTAAGCCGTTTCACAAAACAACCCCCAGAGATAAATAATCAATTTCGGCATTTGAACGGAATTATGCACTTGACAAAGCACACTTTTAGCGACTGACATTGCCCGTTTTCGCTTTTTCTTCTTTCTCTTCCAGCCTTTGTAACTCCTTCGGGTCTACCTGCATGAAGGCGCGTAGGGCTTGCTCCGGGGTTAGAGGATGGAGAGAGATCGGTTTTAGGGATTTGGGTCTAGGATTGTTCATCAAGCCCCCCTATAGGATATGGCGCATCTTCAAATAAGTCAGTTGCGATCAGTTTCACTTCCTGAACCATTGCCCTGACCTTTCCGTGTAACGCAACAATCTCTTCCGCGTTTGTCGCCAGCCGTTTACGGTCGCTATCTTTGATAGGGATAGGGATAAAGAATTCATTCTTGAAATACTCTTCTCTTAACTCTGGCTGGAGGGCTGTGACTGCAAGATAGTAAAGCTGTTTGGTACAGATATCCGATTTCAGGATGCTCCACAGGATCAACGCTTCCTCGCGGTTAGCTGGACGTATCCCCATAAATCCATTTGTGGCGATCTGTCCGGTAAACTCAATCGGAACTATTAGATTGATCCCCCTAGACGTAATTAGTTTTGCAAATAGCACATCGTTCGTCTGCATTCTTAATCGCGCTCGCCCTGGCAATTGGTCGATACTTCCTTCGACATAACTTGCTACTGCTCCAGTTTGCGTTATTGCAGAAATATCAACGTATTTGTATTCAGTGTCGCCCACCTCATCAATTTCCTTTTGGTTCATGTACGGAATAAGATCGTAATCCTCGCCCTTTCTAAGTTCAATCTCTCCTGCCTCACTTTTTCTTCTTAGGGTGTTACGAATATCCCTCAGTTCTGGTGCGTAGTAAAAGGCGTCCAGCCTATTCGCCTTGATCTCGTTTGCCCTAATGGTGAATACCTGGAAAGGGCAACTCAAATGCTCATCGACGGGGTTGTTGTATTCAACGACCTCATTCAATGTTCCATGTTGCACCCATTGGGCATAGCACTCTTTCAATCTTGGGAAATTGTCTCTTTCTGGAGTTAGCCGCTTATGGTCATCATGCCCGATGTTATTCAGGATAGCCATGAATACATCGCCCTGTTGTTCCCCCTCTTCCTTTCGTTTCAGATGTAGTATCGAAGTCTTCACTCCTGCTTGCGCTCGCCGAAATGTATTGAAAGGAAGAGATATAACCTCCTTGATGACAAAGTGCTCGAAAAGGTAATCGCGGTATTTCTGACTCTCTACTCCATTTAGCACAGTGTCATCAATCACAGTAAGTAGTTGTCCATCCTTACCCAACAAACCATGATAACGTTCAATAAAGAGTACATTCGATTTTGTAGATGTGGCAATACCTCCACTTTCGGTTTTGGCAATGTCATACTGGGCTAGGACCCTTCCCTCATTCTCGTCTTTACGCTTATATGACATACTGAAT
>JAUSEB010000281.1 GCA_030650495.1 Armatimonadota bacterium
CGACTTCGTCTTGGATCAGAAGGGCCAGGAAATCGGTGTAGGCGAGCTTGGATTCGATCGCCTGGCGGTTTCTCGCTTCCAGTGAATCGAGAATGCCGGACAGACGCAGTTGTTTGAGCGAGGGGGCGAGTTGGGGCATGGGGTTCATGGGGGTTCTCCTGGGATCAAAGGTTAAATTGAAGTGTTGTGTCGGAATCGGAGGATCAATGCAGCAGGTCGGACGGGTCGCGGCTGAAACGTCCGGCGCCGCGGTAAGGGGCTTCCAGCTCGGCGCTCTGAACCCAATCGGATTGATGGTCCAGACCGTCCTTGAGAATCTGTTTGACGGTGCGATACGAGGGCGAGCCAAAGCGCAGGGCACGGGCACAGGCCGCTTCCAGGCGGGCAGGACCGAAGCCGTCGCGAAGCCGCAGCACGCCTTGGGCCGCCCGCAGGTGATCGAGAACCCGGTTGGCGAACAGGCTTTCGATGACAGCGAGGCACGAGGCGCCGAGCGCTTTGGCCTGGGCGAGACACCATTGGGGATCGCGCATGAAGTACGCCTGGGCATCTGGAGGCAAATGCTCCTGCACCGTGGAGCGGTCGCCGGGTTTGAACAGGCGCGGATGCACAGCGACGAGCTCGTGCTCGCGATAGATGCGCAGCGCGCTCGGTGCGACCTCCAGCCACAGGGTTTGGTGGATCAGGCGGAACGGGGCCGAGTAGTAACAGCGATCGAACTGCACATGGCAGTTGCCGTGCAACTTGGCTTTGGCCCAAGCAGGGCATTCCGGGGCGATCGGCGGCAGCGGCTGCAACAGGGCTTGTTCGGTCTGCGCGAACAGCTTGAGCGGCCGCTCGCGCGTGGTGCCGTGGATGCGATTGCCGGCCTCCCCCATGATCCAGGCTCGCAGCGCCTCGTTCGCCTGCACGAGACTGTGGAACTCGCGCAGCGGCGTGAAGTTGGCTTTCACATATTTGACGCCCGCCTCCACGCGCCCCTTTTTTGCGGGATCCCGGACCGGACACGGGTCAATCACGAACCCATAGCCCAGGGCCAGATCGCCGTAGGCGCGCTGCACCGTGGGCTCGTAGTAGCAGGCGCGCGTGATCGCGCACTTCGGATTGTCGATCCGAACCTTCCGGGGCACGCCGTTGAACCATTCGAACCCATGGCGATGACAGGCGAGCCAGGTTTCCACCGTCTGGTTGCGCACAACCTCGGCGTACTGGTGCCGGCTCCACGCCAACGTCATCACGAAGATCCAGGTCTTGATGATCTCGCCGGTTTGCCGCTCCGTGATGAGCGGCCCCGAACCAAAGTCCACCTGCGCCATCTCGGCCACCGCGAAATCCAGGATGACCGTCGCCGCCGGCGCCGACGGAGCTTCGCGCCCGAGAAACCGGTACAGGGCATGCGCACTGCCGGTAAAACCGTGCTTGCGCGCCAGCGCCTGGCGCATGGTGCTCACCTGGATGCCCTGGGCATGCCAGGCCAGCACTTCCTCCCGGAACGGCTCGACCGTGGAGATGTTCTGCGGATTCTTGCCCGAGGCCTTGCAGTACTCGGTGAGCATCGCATCGTCGGGCATCGGGCTCGCCGCATCGAGCCAGCCCCGCTCAGCGGCAATGCGTCGAATATTGGCAACCGTGTCGCGCCCCACCCGCTGGGCGCGGGCCACCTTGCGGTTCTTCTCGCCCAACCTCAGGCGTTGAATGATTTGTCGTACTTCGTGCATCTCGAACCTCCTGTTAGCCATTGCGTCTGCCCCCGGCAAAATGCCGAAGGTTACGCAATCGGAAGTCCGAAACCCATGTTCCTTTCGTTCTGCGTGGCCTTATTGCGCCGCGAATCCGCTGGCCTTATCAGCCGAGAATTCACTGGCCGCATTACGCCGCGAATCGGGTGGCCTCATTGTGCCGCGAATCAAATGGCCTTATATGGCCGCGAATTAACAAAACCGGCCAGTTTCAACGAAATTCACGCCGCCGCTGACACCATGGAGCGGGGGGGGGGACGGGCAGTTGATCCTTCCCCGCTAAAATCGGACCGAGGGACCGGCTCGTGCAACATCTGGATGCCGGCGACGAGCTTAAGCATTTCGCCGACCAGATGCGGCATAACGCCGGTGCCCGATGAACCGAAGTTCAACTGATTGGGGCGCGCTTTGGCAAGCGCAACCAACTCCTTGACCGAATTCACCGGCAGCGGGAGATTTACGACCAAGCAATTCGGCCACGGTCACCATATTGCCGACTCGCGTAAAGTCCTTGACTACGTCGTGCGGCAGTTTTTCTTGGAGGATGCGGAATATGTCAACGGTCATTGAGACCGGTAATTAGCGCCCGGACATCATCAACCTGTTCCAGTCTCTTTACTTTTGTGAGGAATTCATCCAGTTTTCTTCTATGGAGGGGTTTCGCGGAAAGTTTTACGCATCTCTCGAATTTTTCAACGACATCCTCAAAAGTCATAGGATTTTGAGGATGTCCTATAACAAAGGGTTCAGATCCAGAATAGACATTGCCATCCGTGGTATAAATGTCAACATCATCGGGTGGATAGCCCTCCTTCTTCATAAATTCGTCCTTTTCGGGGGTAGCCTCCACTGTAATTTTTCGAGTTAGTTTCAAGATTTCAGCGTCTTTTATAGTTTCTTCATTCAGGACGTCGGGAAAAACGCCACCTTTTATTATTGCAGTAGCCATGGTAAAGGGCATGCTGAATTGAGCTTCGTTAAGATTTCGTGGCGCATATTTATGTTCGCCTTTCGCCACCAGCCACATATGATAGCTACAGGTTCTTACAGCAATGCGCTCGACTTGATCTGCCTTTATGTTATGTTTCTTCACCAGTTCCAGCGTGGTATAGATAGCGTGGTGGGTGCACGAACAGGATGAATAGGGCTTTATACAAACGTTGGCACTTTCGAATTCCTTTCCAAGATCTGAGAGAAGGGTATCTTCAAGATATTCATTTCGGAAATACAATGGGTAAAGCCCGGCACCCCCTAGGAGGGGCGATTTCGCTCCGATGTGGCCTCTACGAGCAAGTTCGACAGCCATCAGTCCGCCTCTAACGCCTGTTCCAGCATTCAGCCAGACGTCCCAAGTCCCGTCACTCGTTGAAAGAACGTTGCCCGCGCATTGAGCGTAGGCGGCCCCCATCGCGTTAGCCATCACTTCTTCACCCAGACCAAGAAGTTTAGCGACTGAGGCTGCTACACCGAAGGGAGCTATGGTCGGCGCTTCCCAGCCCACTCGACCTGCTTCACCGGCCGCAGCCCTAAGCCTCACAATGATGTCACCGCCTATGGCAATAGCAGTAATAAGCGTCTTGCCGTTAACCGGCGTAGGCATACTTTCCAATATTGCCAGAGCAGCAGGGACAATCATCACGTTAACATGACCTCCGTGTCCGCCCCCCAGTCGTTTATTACCTTCGTGTATATCGTCCAATTCACGACACCGCGCCATGATAGCGTTTGCGAAGGCCGCTTCCAGCGCGGGAAGTTTATCTCCGTAAACTAAGAGGCTGCTTTCCATCTTGCCTCCGAATTCCTTCACCATCTCGGCCACAAGTTTTCCTAAAGGAGCAGAACTTCCGGCGATAATCGCACCCACCGTATCTACAACTGCCTTCTTCACACGCTCAACCAATTCTCCTGGCAAATCTTCGTATTTTGTGCGATTTATGTATTCTATGATTTCCACGATGGGATCCATACCGGTACTCCTTTCTTGAGTCTTGGCCTTTCTTGTTATGTAACCCAGGAATCAACGTACATGAATCCACCGAAGTGAGCTCGTAACCGGAACCTATCCAGTCGATTTTGGTGTATGGCCCGCGGATGAGAGTGTGAGTCAACAGATGGCGTACCTGTGCTGAAATCGCATTGTCGAGATGTGAATCAACAAGGGGTGAGGTACGCCATGAGCAAGGATTCTAGAAAACATCAATGCGGATACCTGCATCATTGATCACCTTGGCCCATTTCGCCACTTGCGCCTTAATAAAGGTGGCACTCTCCTCAGGCGTGCTACTTTTTGGTTCGGTCGCGGCCCGGGCTAGACGCTCTATGGCGTCTGGTTTAAGTAGAGTTTTTACGAATGCAGCATTGATCTGGGTAACAATTTCTTTAGGTGTCCCAGCTGGAACAAGTATGGCATACCATACAGAGTCGTTTAGGCTAGGAAAGCCCGCGTCATACACCGTAGGCACGTCGGGCAACTGCAATGCCCGCTTGTCACCTGTCACACCCAAGGCTTTTACCCTACCAGCTTTAATTTGGGGCAGTCCTGTAGGTAAGGGCGTTAACAATATCTGCACTCGCCCGGCCAGAATATCGGTAAGTGCTTCGGACGTCCCCTTGCGAGGGATATGGACAATGTCAATGTTTCTTTCCTTTTTGATCATCTCCCATTGGAGATGTCCTAAGCCGCCGATGCCCGAGGTGGCATAATTGAGTTGGCCCGGTTTGGACCTTGCTAGTGCGATCAACTCTTTTATCGAGTTGACCGGCAGTAATGGAGGGACAACTAGGACATATGGCTGTATGCCCACCATAGTTACAGGTTCAAAGTCCTTCACCGGGTCAAATTCTAATTTCATTAGGCTCGGAATAACGGAAAAGCTAATACTGGCTAGCAGGATGGTATAGCCATCAGGACGGGCTTTAGCGACCATCTTTGCACCGATACTACCGCCGCCCCCACCCCGGTTATCTACCACCATTGACTGGCCCAAAAATTCACCAAGTGTTGGGGCTATAGCACGGCCGGTAATGTCGGCACCGGTGCCCGCCGCGAACGGAACGACTAGGGTGATCGGCCTGCTCGGATACTGTTGGGCAAGGGCACTACCCACAATAAAACTAAACATAGCGGCAGAGAATACTAAATCGATAATATGTAACATTAATTTCGTACTCACGGAACTACCTCCTTTGCTTAAATGATACGGTTTGCAGATCGATCAAACAATTCAAGCCTATTCCTGGAATTCCACTCTCACCTTATTAATCCCCTTTATCGAGCCTAACCTTCATCCATCGCCTCCTTTAAGAGTTCATCCCAATTTTCTGGAAGCTTTATTTCCCTGGTCGTGAGACGCGTGTAACCAGTATCCAAGGTCTTAAACCTGTTTCTGGTTGGATCCCCACATACGACTAGATGGACAATGTCAGGACTCGGAAGTACTCGAACCAAATCATTTGACCCGACTAAAAACTCCTTCGGGTACAGACCGGATCCCACTTTCTCACGAACTGTCTTCACGTCAGCAAGACCGTATTTCAGTTCCCATTCTAGTTCACGCAAAGGCACCTTGGCATTCTCGTATACATATTCTCTAATGTCTTGTTTCGAATAACCACCGTCAGCAAGGGATTTTGCAAGGGATGGCGATAAAAGGAAAGTAATGTCGTGTATGAACGCCTCTGGCCCTCGCTCAGCCAGTCGAGCTAGGCTTGGCTTTCTAGTTATGTCTATGCAAAGCGATTCGAGCGTGCTTTGTGCCCCACTCTTATCCGGTCTGCTATATGGGGAGGGAGGAAAGCCCCAATTTAATGTAGTACCTACAGTGACCGTACTCGAATTTCTATCGAAACCATGCTCCACATGAAGAGGTTCCCAGGGGTTTTCTTCCTCATTCTCTGCCAGAGCAAAGGCCAATGGATAGCCAAACGCCCCCATCTGATTTTTCCCAGGTTTATATCCAGCTATATTCCTAATAATCAAACCGAGAGCCCGGCCAATGGCAGGATTGGGACCTCTGGAAATAAGCTGCCCGGCATACTCGATTCCCAGTTGTTTGATAATTG
>JAUSEB010000291.1 GCA_030650495.1 Armatimonadota bacterium
TAATCCTGCAAAGACATCAGCGGCGCGCCATACATCCCCACCTCGTCGGCTCGCACCGCCACGTCGGGATGGTCGATGTCCAGCATATCCCAGGTGGAGATGTCCGACTCCATGATAAAGCCGGTCTCGCCCTTGGAAAGCAGGTATCGGATGCGAGCGCCCTCGTCCTCCGGGGTGCCGGTGCCGGAGAGCTGGAAGATGCGCCAGGGGCGATCCCTGTACATATTGGGGTAGACGCCGCGCGTATAGGGAGCGGCGCCCGGCAAGCCCAGATCCGTATCGGGGTCCAGGTCGGCGATATCGTTCTTTGTATAGACCGTTCGCAGCGGGATACCGGAGTCAGTGAAGAAGCGCTTCTCGTTCTCGTGCCGGTGCATGATGGCTCCCCTCCTGAAAACTGCGCCAAAGAGAGTCAGTATGTTTCATTTCGCCAATGGTACATTGGCGAAGCCGCCATGTCAATTCTACCTTCCCTAGTTAGTACCATATGCTGTAGAATAGGCAGGTATTCTATAGCAACCTGCAATAAGAAGGTTTGAATTGATAGCCGCTTACGAATAAACCTGACTAAGACGGACGGAGGCAAGACAGGCTGTACGCATGTCGCGGAGAGAGATTGCAGAACACTTGGACATAGCTCAAGGCACGTTATCCGACATCGAGCGAGGACGCATTAGAGTAAACGCCGCCGATCTGCTCAGATTCGCCGCAGCTTTGGGTAAGTCAGCACTCTATTTCTTGCCTGGCGTTGCGACATCGGATCTCTCGGATACAGAGCAAACCCTTGTTGCGCTCTTTCGGGAATTTGATGAACCATGGCAGACAAACATTCTAGGCACCGTACGCAACCAGCTCATACTCTATAAACAAACTAAGGCTTTGGAGGCCATGCCTGAGGCAGACAAAGAAGAGGCCGCCTACGACTTAGTACTGCTTTTCCTAAGTATGCCAACGTATTTCTTGAGCAGACGGAGGGCAGAAATACGTGACCGCACTTATGAAATGGTGTACTTAGTCGGTCGTTTCCTCGAAATGAACGGACTCAAATTCGGCAGAGATGAGCAGGGCCGACCTTATTTCGACACGACGAATTGAAGGGATTGATC
>JAUSEB010000296.1 GCA_030650495.1 Armatimonadota bacterium
GTCCACCGGCTTCACGCACTGCGTCCACGAGTATCCGCACGAAAAGCGGATGAATGGTCGTGTATCCCAGGTGGCCGCCGACATGCATCTTAATGGCGACGGTCTTTCCATCGAACATTTCTTTCATCGGATATTTCTGGAGTAACCTCTTGAACTTAGCGGGAAGACTAAGATCAGCGGATAAAGACTTCACTTTGCTTGAAGCGAAATGTACAACACTCATTATTCGAACTATTCCCCCCATTTTTCAGCTTATATTATAAGGGATAACACCGAAGCTGATTTGTATTAGGTTACACCGCCGAATTTCACGCGTATCATTATACCACATTGCCCTGAGAGACAGTATGGCCCGAATTGCCTCACTAGAAATGTTACCGAAAGCGAAACGTTGCCTCAGATAAGAATGTTACCGAAAACTGAGGTATGGAGAAGATGAGCACATCAACTGCAAGAGAAATCGTGAGGCGTAAGCGGAAAGAATATTTAAAGTCCGCCAAGGCTGAGAAGAAACGGATACTGGACGAAGTACAGGAACTCACCGGATACCATCGGAAGTCGCTAGTGCGGCTATTTTTGGAGGAGGCGAGGACAGGAAAGCCACCGATCCGCCGGGCTAGGGTATCCAAGTACGAGCCGATCCTGCCTCATCTAAAGCTTTTGTGGGCCACAAGCTTCTACGCATGCGGAAAGCGACTTGCGCCGTTTCTGCCCGAATTGCTGACTGTGATGAAGCGGTGCAGGGAAATCCAGACTACTCCGAGCGAAAAGAAGCTGCTTGTCTCGATAAGCGCAGCCACGATAGACAGGATGCTTGAGCCTGACCGGGCGGCAATGAGCGTAAAAGGGCGATCTCTCACAAAGCCTGGGACACTTTTGAAATCCAAGATAGCGGTAAGGACATTCGCCCAGTGGGATGAGAAAGAGCCGGGGTTCTTCGAGTTAGACCTGGTGGGTCACTGTGGAGGCAGTGGGAGCGGAGAGTTTCTATACACCCTGAACATGACGGATGTGTTCTCCGGCTGGACGGCGCTTTCCGGCACGAAGGGACGTGGGGAGAGAGGAACGCTGTCAGCCATCAAATCGGCATCGAGTCAGCTGCCATTTGCCGTAAAAGGGATAGATTCCGACAACGGCAGTGAGTTCATCAACTATCACCTTCTCAAGTACAGCCAAGATGAAAAGATCACATTCACCCGCGGCAGGGAATACAAAAAGAACGACCAGTGCCATGTGGAGCAAAAGAACTGGAGTGTCGTAAGGCAGTTCATCGGCTACAGGAGGTTCGAGACTGACGAACAGTTGGCCATACTTAAACAGGTGTATCCGCTTATGATGGCCTACCACAACTACTTCTCCCCGATGATGAGACTTGCCGAGAAGGAGAGGTATGGGAGCAAGGTGACCAAGCGTTATGAGAAAGCCATGACACCTTACCAGAAGCTGATTACCTCAAACGGACGTATCAGCAAACAAGCAAAGGAATCTCTGAGGCAAGAATACAAGTCCGCAAACCCGGCAGAACTCCTGAGACGGATATGGGCGCTGCTGCGCCGGTTGGAAGATATGTCGGCCTGACTGTCAGCATCACTTTGGGTAACAATTCCCATGAGGCAACGAATACCATTTCGGTAACAAGGATAAATGAGGCAACACGGTTTGCCCAAATCCAAGATAACCTGTGCCGCCTGGCGTAAAGGCGACATACTGGAGGCTGGTGATTAACTACTTTATGAATATTCAATCGCTTGCATGTTCTGAACCGCTCAAACAGGCTTTAGCTGAGTATACCGATGGGTTTGTGAAAACACTGGGTGATGATCTGATAGGATTATATATTTACGGATCGCTCGCCCGTGGATGCTATCATCCTGCCACAAGCGATGTGGATATAATCGCGGTTATTAAAGAAAGCGCCATTAATCCGGATTCGCAGGTTATCCTCCAAATCCATCGAAATGCAGGAGTGCCGATGGATACCGTCTTTGCCGACGAGCGCCAGATAAATACGGATATATGCCCAACGCCGTTGCGTTTTTTGGTTGGGACGGGAGCTGATTATATCGGATTCTTCGATGTGCCGGACCGAATTTACGATGTGCCGGAAGGGAGAAGTGACTTCCTGCCGCAAAGGCAGGATGTATATGAAGCCGGTATAACGCTGCACGGGCCGGCTCCGCAGGATATAATACGTCCTGTTCCCTGGCCGGTGCTGGCACAATCGCTCGACTTCCTCTTTCCATACATAGTTACCAACTTCAAAAACTCGGTGCTCATGCTGTGCCGAATTGCATATGCCTGGACACACCGCAAGCTCAGCGGCAAGCAGCAGGCAGGTGAGTGGGCGGCAGAGGCATTTGGCGATCAGTGGAATCCGGTAATAAAGAAGGCATTGGCTGAATATGCTGAGGGTGTAAAAACGGGGATTCCGCCGCAAACACTGCGTGACTTTGAAACGCACTGCGCCAACTACATCAGCAGCTTACGCTGATAAATGCTATGGCTCTGGAATTCCTAAGTCTCGGCATATCTTGCGGGCGAGGAAGTCATTGATCTCGGAGTGGCGGGGAACAGAGGAGGAGCGATGAGAGGCTGGATTGTGATAGACGCTGTGTTTCGCGCCCTCCCGAAGGAGTATGCAGCCGTGTTGCTGCAAATGAGCAATCAATTCGCGGCGTTTCATGCGGCGCGTTCGACCAAGGCGAAAGTCTCTTCGGTGACATCCAGCTTGCCGGAAATGTCCTGTCGGGCTAGCTCTC
>JAUSEB010000314.1 GCA_030650495.1 Armatimonadota bacterium
ATTCACCCGGACAGGGTATACGTTGGCGATTACCTCTGCGATCAGAGGGGAAACAGATGTCCCCACTTTCTTCCGGAGGGGGACAGCCCGATTGCGGCGCAGTACAAGTGCCACTTTGAATTCATATGGCAGCACGCCAAAGACGCCATACCGGACTTGAGTTTAAAGGCAGGCGCGGAATCGCCCTAAGGACTGTTTCAGGGCCTGCTGCTTCGCTTGCTCCGCAAGCTGCTTGCCCGCCGTTTTCTCCAGGGCTTTCACGAGCTGCTCTTTGTTCTTGAGTGGCGGGATTCCGTACTTCTGCTTGGCGGCGATCAGGGTCTTGCCGGAGTAAAGGTTGACGGTAATTCTATGCAGCCATGTGGAAAATGCCGCTTGCTGCCTGAATTTCCCCAGTTTCGTCCACGCGCGTACAAACGTCTCTTGTTGAATATCAGCGGCGTCTTCGGCATTGCCCAATATTCGATATGCGAGCGCGTGCACACGCTCCTGATGTCTCGCTACCAGCTCGTTAAACGCAGCCAAACTTCCGGCCTGAGCCTGCGACACCAACTCCTCGTCCGGTAAAGCCAATGTTAGCTGCTCCCGTGTTCTTTGCTTCACTCTATTAGACACAGATGACATCTCGCGCATAAACATCATTTTTCAGGTTTGTAGTCCCCCAAGGGGGGACTTTGTGTAGTTGTTGCCGCGAATTTATTCGCCGGGCCGTATGGGGTGATTATATCACGGTGGAGGGTCGGAGACAGTTCAGTTTTTGCGGGAATGTCATTCCGACCGAAGTGGAGGAATCCGCTTTTCTTTATAAGCTGTCAGTTGTCAGCTATCAGCTTTCAGCTGATAGCTGACGGCTGGTAGCTGATAGCTATACCAAAAAGCAGATTTCTCGACTCCGCTAACGCTCCGCTCGAAATGACGATACACGGAAGACTGAACTGATTCGAGGGTCGAGGCATTCTTGTTGAATCATACTCCATGTGGTATACTTTGCACGAGGGTGGAGAACCTTTCGCGGCTTGAAGTGGTCAGCGGAGGGTTTTTTCTTTATGACCTTCAGGTGATCCGATATGTTCGACAATTTTCGCAGGGACATAAAGGTAGTTTTTGAGCGCGACCCGGCTGCCCGCAGCATCTGGGAAGTCCTCACTTACGCCGGGCTTTGGGCAATCTTTTATCACAGAATCGCGCACAGGCTTTGGAGGGCCAAATATGCGCCCGGCTCCAAGTTTTTTGCGCGCGTGATCTCCCAGTGGTCGAGGTTTCTAACGGGTATTGAGATTCACCCCGGCGCGAATATCGGCAAAGGGTTTTTCATCGACCATGGGATGGGCGTGGTTATCGGTGAAACGGCTGAGATAGGCGAGGATGTATTGATGTATCACGGCGTAACCCTCGGCGGCGTGAGTCTTGAGAAGAGGAAAAGGCATCCGACCATCGGCAGTAACGTCGTCATTGCCGCCGGGGCCAAGATACTCGGCGCTATTACTATTGGCGACCGGTCGAAGGTCGGCGCGAACGCGGTCGTGCTGAAAGACGTGCCGCCGGATTCGACCGTGGTCGGCATTCCGGGGCGCGTAGTCGTGCAGAACGGCAGAAGAATTGACGCCCAGGCGCTCGATCATGGAGCTAATCTCGACCCCGAAGGCGAGATGCTCCGCTGCCTGCTGAGAAAGAGTGAAGAATTGGAGAAACGGCTTCGCGTAATAGAGGCCGATGGCGCCGCGCCGGTCAGCGCAACTGTCGGTGAAACCTGCGATGTTATCGACGCGACCGATGACGTGAACCCACTTTTGAAACGAATCGATGAATTGGAGGACCGCCTTCGAACGCTGGAAGGCAAGCTGCCGTAATGGGTTTGAGGCTGTATAACACACTCGCGAGAAAGAAAGAAGAGTTCGTTCCGCTTGAGGACAAGAATGTTCGTATATATACATGCGGGCCGACCGTCTATGGTTTCGCTCATATCGGCAATTTCCGCGCGTACGTGTTCAGCGACGTTTTGCGCCGCACCCTGATCTACTTGGACTACAATGTAACCCAGATTATGAATGTCACGGACGTGGGGCATCTGACTTCCGATGAGGATGTGGGCGAGGACAAGATGGAGCTTACCGCCCGCAAAGAGGGTCGAAGCGTTTGGAACATCGCCCGGTTTTATGAGGACTTCTTTTTCACGGACGCGCAAAAGCTGAACCTTCAGCGGCCCGATATAATCTGCCGCGCAACCGAGCACGTGGACGCTATGATCGAGCTCGTCAAGAAGCTTGTGGAAAAAGGCTTCACGTACGAGACGGCGCAAGCGATTTATTTCCACGTGCCCTTATTTCCGAATTATACCAAGCTGTCCAGGCAATCGCTTGATGAGAAAATAGTGGCTGTCCGGGAGGAGGTCCAGGAGGACCCCGAAAAGAAACACCCCGCCGATTTCGCGCTGTGGTTCAAGGCGATCAGACGATTTGAGAATCATGCGATGCAGTGGGATTCGCCTTGGGGTATGGGTTTTCCCGGCTGGCACATAGAGTGCTCGGCGATGTCGATGAAGTATCTCGGCGAGACGCTGGACATCCACACCGGCGGCATCGACCATGTGCCCGTGCATCATACCAATGAGATCGCGCAGTCCGAAGCCGCGACCGGAAAGCGGTTCGTTCGTTACTGGCTGCACAATAATTTCCTGAGGGTCGAGGGCGGAAAGATGAGCAAGTCCCTCGGCAATCTCTACACGCTGGGCGATTTGGAAGCTCGCGGGATCAAGCCGCTTTCTTATCGATATTTCTTCTTCACGGCGGCATATCGAACTACTTTGAACTTCACCTGGGAGGCGGTTGGCGCGGCGCAGTCGAGCCTGAATAGCCTTTATAAGTTCGTGCGGCAGGCGAAACGCGAAGGGGCGTTGGGACCGGAGCCGGATTGGGCGCGGGAGTATAGAGATCAGTTTAACAAAGCGCTCGAAGATGATTTGAATACTCCCCGCGCGCTTGCGGCGGTGTGGGATTTGATCCGCGAAGCCAACCGGCGGCAGGATTACAATGTTCTGAGTGTTCTTTACGATTTCGATAAGATACTTGGATTCGATTTGGAACAGACTCCTCTTGAAGAAGAGCTGCCGGAGGAATACGCGGCGCTGGTCGCCGAACGGCAGAAAGCTAGAGAAGCCAAAGACTGGGCAAGGGCGGACGAATTACGTAAGGAATTGGAAGACGCGGGTATACTTTTGGAGGACAGGCCGGAAGGCACGATCTGGCGGAGAGAATAGCTGTCAGCTGTCAGCTGACAGCTGACAGCTTAAACCGGCCGATGACTCTTTACTTTTCGTGCTTTCTCCCTTTCGTGTTTTCGTGATGAGAAAGCAATTAGGTAACTATTGAACGTATGAAACGCACAACCGGTGTTTTGCTCTTGGCATTGGCGTTGTTCGCCGGCTCGCTGGCGGGCGTGGTCGTCGCTACCTTGAGAAGCGAGACGGTCGCCACCGGAGTGACAATCGCCGGTGTCGATGTCGGCGGGATCACCAAACGCCAGGTTCGTGAAAGAATATCGCCTACCATCAAGCAAATCCGTTCTCGATATGTCGTGTTGCAGGCTGAGGACAAAAAGTGGCGGTTTCTGCTTCAGGAACTCGGAATGTCGCCGGATATGGACGGCGCAATTGCCAAGGCTTACGCTATCGGGCGCCGGGGCAACGCAATACAGAGATTCATAGAACGCTGCCTTCCCGGCGGCGGGTATAAAAAACTCAGAGTGGATATCGCATTCGACGGCGCCAGGCTCGAGGCCGCCTTGGATGGCGTAGCCCGCCGGATAGAGCGAACGCACAAAGACGCCAAACTCAGAGTCGTCGGCGGCAGGTTTCTCATCGAGCCGGAGCAATCGGGCGTTATGCTGGATGTCGCCAAATGCGCGCGCGATATTCAGGAATCCTTAGGCATCGGCAATGACGAGCCGATTTCGCTCACGCTCATTGAAGACAAACCGGATGTGACCGCCGCCGATCTTCGCCCGATAGACACGCGGCTTTCTATCTACACCACGACGTTTTCCACGGGCAAGTTGAACAGGTCGCACAATATCGGGCTGGCTACGGGCCGGTTGGACGGAGCAATTGTCAAACCGGGCCAGGTGTTTTCCTTCAACAAGACCGTCGGCCCGCGAATAGGCAAACTTGGCTACCGCGAGGCGCCTGTATTCATAAACGGCGAGCTTACGCCTGGAACCGGCGGCGGAGTGTGCCAGGTCTCGACCACGATCTATAACGCGGCGCTATATGCGAATATGGAGATAGTTCAGCGCAGCCATCATTCAGGCCCCGTGGCCTATGTGCCGAAAGGCCGGGACGCGACCGTAGTCTACGGCGCTCTCGATCTCAAATTCAGAAATCCGGGCACGGCTGCTGTTTACATCTCAACCGGCGTCACCGGCGGGAGGATAACAGCAGCCATGTATGGAGCCGGAGCGGATAAACGAGAAGTGGAGATAACGCGTTCCGCTGCAATCCGTATTCCGCAAAAGGTTTTTGTCTATCAGGACAATTCGCTGGAGCCGGGAGCGCGCGTTATAGTAAGGGACGGGTACGACGGCTACTCCGTAAGGACCTACCGGACTGTCAAGCAAAACGGCGTGGTCGTCAAGCGCGAGACAATTTCCAAGGACAGGTACTTACCGCTGCATACTAAAGTGGCCGTAGGGCCAAAGCCAGCCGGTGATGTTCGCACGGAGCAGACGCCGGATGTAACGCCGGCGTCTATGTAAACTGTAGGGGCGAAGCATCTGCGTTCGTATCTGATACAGTGTGCGGAGTCGTGGGGCAGATGCTTCGCCCCTACTCCAGCAGCTTGAGCGCTCCATCATGCAAATGATAGAAGGGATGGGCCGCCAAAGCCTCCAATCCGCGCTGGGAGGCGCCGGGAGCAATTATTGCGAAGACGCCGATTCCATCGTCATCATCCTTCACGTCCATTCCCCATTTTAACTTAAACCTGAGCGCGCCGTCAGATAAAAACGGACGGCTGTGGCCGAAATTTATGATCTCGCAACCCCAGGAGTGCGCCAACTCTATCGAGTAGTAATACATAGCGAAGGAAGCGCCGTCCCTGACCGCCGATTCGTCGCCCTGTAGTATGCCCATACATATCTTATGCAGAGTTTTTCCTTCGACCACAATCACGGAACCACCAACCAAATCGCCGTTTTTCATCAGCGCAAGTCCCGCGCCTTTCAAGAAGGCGCCCTTTAACCCTCCGCGCTTCCGAAATATAGCTGTATCGCCGAATCTGTGAAGCACATAAGGTTTGTACATCTTGTCATAGAAACAGTCCAGCCAAGCCGGGTCGTGGGTTATTTCGCAGCGGAAACCATTTTCTATAGCTTTCCTATGGTTCCTCCTGAGATCACCCCTGGTGGATTTTTTCATTTGCCCAATAATAGTGTCCGGGTGTTCCTTAGCCGACATGAACAAGCGCACCCACTTAGGCACGATGAAATAACCCTGTTTTGCATATCGTTCCGCCAAGAGACAATTGGCTCCGACTACAACAAGGTCGGCGCCGCTGTCTTTAAGACTCGGAGCCGTAAAAGCGGAAATATATCCCTTCTTTGAGATATGCGCGCCGTCCGGGAAAAAGACTCTGCTTATGAAATCCAAGGCCGAGCCGTCGTCGGCAACCATCATGTTCAGATCATGCCCATCGCAAGCGCCACTGACCTGATAAAGCCCCAATCTGGCATGCTTCGCTATTGACAATACTTTCTTGGCGTTAATAAGGGCGGAGGTCATAGCGTTCATCGCAACTTCCCTTCCGTTGGTTCTCAGCGTCATTAAGACCTTTCACCAACTACAAAGATCTTTTCGTTATCTGAAGAGGTTCCAGCGGCGGTTAGCGGTTAGTGGTTAGTGGCTAGTGATTAGTTGCTAGCCCGAATTATTCACGTCATTTCGAGAGTAGCGAGAAATCTGCTTTTCCTGAAGCTAAAAAGCAGATTCCTCACTTCGTTCGGAATGACGGTCAGCGGTGACTTTACTCTATTCGTGAATAATGCAGGCTAGTGGCTGCTAGCCTTGATTATTCACAAACCGACAGAAGCAAACCCGTCATTCTGAGGAGCGGAGCGACGAAGAATCTAATCAGTTGTAGATATAGCATAACGTCTATACATATTTACTACCTGTGTATATCCTTCACTTCGTTCAGGATGACGGAATAAGGTGCTTTCGATGACGGAATCGCAGAGTGTCGGCGAAATATGCGCATCATGAATAATCCAGGCTAACAACTAACCACTCTCCACCTGACCTATCGATTTTGTCGATTCCGGCAAATTACCGCTTTCGGCCAAACACGGATCAGCCAGTAACTCTATACCACCATTTTGCCTATAGAAAAACCTGTGCGATGAGATGAATTTCGCTGCCTGTACAGTCCATCCTGGAGCCATAATAGCAAACGACGATCTCCCATCATCATCGTCCTCGACTGTCATCCCCCACCTCAGCTTGTATTTGAGGACTCCATCCGAGAGAAATGGACGGCTATGCCCGAAGTTGATTACAGAGCATCCCCAGGAATGTCCGAGCAGCATGCCGTAGTAGTAGAGCGCAGTTACCACGCCTTGCCTGACAAGATCTTCCCTGCCCCGCATTACACCTGAAAATGGAATGCGCATCATCGAGCCCTCCATATAGACCAAAGTCCCGGCCACAGGCTCCCCGTTTATATTGATAACGAGAACGCCCCCCTTTGAGAACTCGCGTTTCAGATAACGGTAGCTGTAGATGTCGGCCGATTCACCGAACTTCAACCCGATGTAAGGCCTGTACATTTCGTGGTAGAACAGGTCGAACCATGGGGGAGCGGTCTGCAGTTCGTACCCTAAGCCCGCCGCCGTCATCCGTCTCAGGTTTCGCCGTACATTTTCCTTGGCGGAACGCTTGAGTCTGCTGATCATAACGTCCGGGTGGTCGCTCATAGACAGGAAAAGTCGCACATACTTCGGAACGATGTGGAAACCGCGCTGCTCATACCTGCGAACCAGAAGCTGGTTAGCGCCCACAACTATAATATCCGCATCGCTCCCGGCAAGCTCAGGAGCTTTGAAGGCGGAAATGCGTCCAAGACTGGAGACAGCGGCCCCTTCAGGAAAAGCCAGGCTTAGGATATATGAGAGAGTCGAGCCGTCATCCGCCACAAGCAGGCGCAGAGGAGATCCCTCATACTCGCCTTCCAGGAGATAAACGTTCAGCATTAACCGCCTGGCGAGATAAGCCAGCCGTTTTGCTTGAATTACCGGCATCTTGCTACCATTCATCGCACAAATCAACTCCAGACTTGTTCAGATGGTAGAACATGTTCGCGGAAAGGAATTTCGCCGCCTGTTCGGTTCGCCTCGGAGCGGCAATAGCCAAGAAGGATACGGCGTCGGCGTCGTCCACTACATCCATCCGCCAATTCAGCTTGTAACGCAGCGCGCCGTCAGAGAGAAACGGCCGGCTATGGCCGAAGTCTATTGCTTTGCAGCCTGACGAGTGGGCCATTTGCGCCACGTAGTAGTCCAAGGCGAAAGCGGCTCCTTCCTTCACCGACTCAAGGCCTCCCTCGACCACGCCGGCGTGAGGGATACGCATCGTATTTCCCTCACGGAAGATGATGCTTCCAGCCACTGGCTTGCCGTCCTTCATTGCGACAACGCCTGAGCCTTTGAGAAACGCCTTGCGCACCTTTTGATAACTATGCACTATGGCAAGCTCCCCATATCGGTTGAACGCATAAGGAAGATACATATCGAAGTAGAATCGGTCGAACCAGGATACATCGTTGGTGATCTCACACTGAAAACCCGCGTCATTGACCTTCTTGAGCATCCATTTGAAATATTTCCGCGTCTGCCGGCCATGGGCGTACAACCTGGCGTAAGGCTCCTCTTGGACCGGGAGAAACAGGCGCACCCACTTGGGGACCAGATAGAACCCCCTATCTTTGTACCGCCTGAAAAGGAGACAATTCGCTCCGACAACAACGACGTCTGCTTCACTTTCTATAAGACACGGGGCCTTGAAGGCGGAGATGGTCCCTTGTCTTGACACACTGGCTTTCCCTTCGGGAAAAGCCAGGTTTTGGATATACGAGAGGGTCGAGCCATCATCCGCCACAAGCAGGCGCAAAGGAGGTCCGTCATATTCGCCCTCAAGAGAGTGCAGCGTCAAGGTTGGATGTACAGCCAGTGAGGCTGTCCGTCTGATCAAGTTGGCGCCCGATACGCTAATATTCATCGCACAGTTTAACCCCACTTTCCGTGAAGTGGAAAAATCGGTTCTCCGACAGAAACCTGGCGCCGGCTTCGCTTCGCGTGGGAGCGGCAATTGCAAAAACGCCTATGCAGTCATCTCGGCCAAGGACGCGCATACCCCATTTCATCTTGTACCGAAGAACGCCGTCCGATAGAAACGGGCGTGTGTGGCCGAAGTCTACGCCGGAAAACCCCCAGGAATGAGCAAGCAGCAACGTATAATAGTAAAGGGCCGTCGAAGTTCCTTCTTTGACTAACTGGTCGTCTCCGCTCATTATCCCGACTCTGTAGAAGTATAGCAAAGACCCGGCCGGCGCCAAAATGACGCCTCCAACGTCCTCCCCATTATGCCGGACGGCAAGCCCGGCGCCTTGAAGGAACTTCCGTTTGATCTTACTGTAACCTTCCAACACCGCCAGATCGCCATATTTATGAGCCACGTACGGCTTGTACATCTCATAGTAAAACCGGTCGAACCATCGGATATCCGTAGTTACTTCGTAGTCGAAGCCTTTCTTCATAGCCCGCCGGACCATCCTCTCAACAGAGTTACGGCTGGAACCAGGCAAACTCTTGAGCATTACATCCGGGCGCTCCCAGATGGGAAGGAACATCCGCACCCATTTTGGCGCGAAATGGAACACCGAGCGGTCGTACAAACCCAGCAGAAGCTGATTGGCCCCTATAACAACGATATCCGCGTTTTCTCCGGCAAGACGAGGGGCAAGGACCGATGAAATGCGGCCAAGTCTGCTGACGCGGGCTTCATTGGAATAGGCCAGACTGCGAAAATACTGAAAAGTCGAACCGTCATCGGCGACCAGCATTCGCAGTTGATCTCCACCATACTCCCCTTCGAGAGAGTAAACCTCCAAAGTCGGTCGCCTGACAAGAGACTTGGCGCGCATGGCCCAGACGCCGCCCCGGCTTGACAGCCAGGACTCCGCCCGCGCCGTAGGTTTCAGGCGAGGAGCATCCTCTTGCTCGCAACACGGGCAGGCTGTGTCTTGCTGTTCTTCATCGACAAGCATTTTCACACTTTGCTCGGCCACAAGACCCTCCGTGATGGGTGTTGGGTTCGGACCCCACCTCAGCCCTCCCCCTCCTTTACACGGCTTGTTTCGGGATTTCCATTCCGCTGCGCTCCATTCAAATCCCTATATGGTAATCTATTCTCGGTTGGGTATCAGTTCCCTCCGGGTTTGTTAAGATAAAGATGTCC
>JAUSEB010000323.1 GCA_030650495.1 Armatimonadota bacterium
CCATCGCTCGGCGGTTCTCTTCTTTGCTCAATCCTACTGTCTCCCTCATATTCTAATAATGTCACTTTGCCAGACCATCAAACATGGGGGTGACATTTTCTCTGAATAATTAGGGGGTGACAGATTCTCAGACCAAAGACAGAAGTGTCGCCCAAGGCTTGTTGCAGAGCTTGAATTGCTATATACTACCTACAGGACGCCGTTGGCATGTAGGAGGTCGGAAGAACTGAAACGCAGGGACTTCATTACAGGCGCGCTGTGCGCCGGAGCGTCTTACGCCCTGTTTGGCTGCGGACGCAGAGGCGCTTCGGGAAAGATACCTCTAACGTTCAACACGTTCTGGACCGATCGAGACGCGCACGCGACGACGATGAACTGGATATACAAGGAGTTCCGCCGCAAGTATCCTGAGTATGATTTCCAGGACACCCAGGTATCCGGCGGCGCCCAGGATAATGGGCAGAAGCTGATGGCGGAACTTGCAGCCGGCGGCGGGCCGGACATCCTGGCCGACATTACTTACAATCAAGTTCGCGCCGGGTATTGCCTCGATCTGACTGAGCACATCGAAACCTGGCGGGACAGATTCTACCCGGAAGCTCTTGAATCCTGCACTTGGGACGGGCATGTTTACAGCCTCCCGACCGAATATTCTTACGTCCCCTGCATCTGGAACATGGCCACGCTCGACGCCGTCGGCAAGAAGCTGCCGGCGACCTTCGATGAGTATATGGACCTCGGAGACGCGCTGAGAAAGAAGAACATCCACCTGACCAGCATTGTTGTAGCCGGGCATAATATCTTCTTCACTATTTTGTTTAGCCATAAGGACGTATTGGAGATCATCGCAAAGCAGGAGTGGGGAGCAGAGCCATTCCGTAATACGATAAGAGTTATTAAGCAATTGCTGGACGCGGGTTTCCTCCCTCCAAACGATATCGAGAACCAGTGGGGCCAGGGAGCGGCTCTGTTCCAGCAAGATCGGCTTGCTCACTACATGAACGGCGCCTGGACGATTATCAACGAGATCACCGCCGAAGGCGTTGACCCCACGCTTCGAGACCGCATAGAGTTCGCGCCGTTCCCGGAGATTAATGGCGTGCGGCCGATACGGGCATGGGTAGCCACTAAGGCGGCGATAAACCAGAAGCTGAGCCGCGATAAGGCCAAACTGAAGGGAGCGCTTGCCTTCTGGGACTTGGTTACCAGCAAGGAGGCCGCAAAGCGGTTCGTTTCGATGGCGCATTCGCCGGAGGGCGTCAAGATAGAAGTAACCAAGGAGATGGCCGGCCCGCTGCTCTACGGACATATAAAATCACGAGATATGGCGACAAAAGTTTTCGATCTGCCGAACAAGCCCACGTTCTTCAGCGAAAAACTGTATTTACGCGCTCTTCCCAACTTGTTCGCCACTATACTCGAAGGCGCGAGTCTGAACAAAGCCTTAAAAGTTTTCGCGGAGGAAATGAACACATGAGCGCGGGAAAGATCGCGGCTAAAAAAGGTTCGAACCTCAGACACCGGAAGCGGGTTCTCTCGGCGCTCCTGTTCCTATCCCCCGGACTGGCGATCTATTCCGTTCTGATACTCTATCCGACCGCCCAGTCTTTGATATACTCGCTGCAGGACTGGGACGGCATGACCCCGAGGTGGGTCGGACTTGCGAACTTTTCCGAACTGCTCCACGATAAACTCGTGTGGATCGGCGCCGCCAATAACCTTCGCGTACTGGCTCTCGCTCTCATCTTTCAACTGCCTCTGGCTATGACCCTGGCGTATATGTTGAGCAAGAAGCAGAGAGTCGCCAGCCTGTTCCGCTTTATGTACTTCATACCCGGCCTGGTCGGAGCCGCGACAATGGCTCTGCTGTGGGGATTTGTCTACCAGCGAGAGGGACTGCTGAACGCCCTTTTGAAAACCCTGGGCCTGTCGCATCTAATACAGCCCTGGCTCAGTAAGGACGGAATAGTGCAGTGGACGGTCGCTTTTCCGGGCGTCTACGCGGGCATAGGATTCTTCGTGATCATATTTATGGCCGCGATCAGCGAGATTCCCGACTCTCTCTATGAGGCCGCCTCGATTGACGGCGCCAATAGCTGGCAGCAGCTTGTCCACATAACTCTCCCAAGCGTTTGGGGAGTCTACTTAATGGCCTGCGTGCTCGCGGTGACGGACGCGCTTTCCGCCTTCGTCTTCCCATTTATATTGACAAACGGCGGTCCGCTTCACAGGACGGAAACGCTCACTTCATACGCCGTGTGGCAAGCTTTCACGAATTATCGCAGAGGTTACGGCAGCGCGATTGCGGTATTCCACTTCGCTATCGCAATTGTGGCGACGCTTCTCATAAGACGCTTGAGCCGCCGCGAACACCAGGAGAGTAAAGCGCTATGAAGCCCGCCCTGAGCCAAATCGGAAACCCTAAAAGACATGCCCTGCCCGGCGAAGCGTCCGTTACGCGCAGAACAATCGGGAGCTTGTTCATATACGGCTTCTTAATTGCCTGGGGCCTGGCGGCGATGTACCCGCTGCTGTTTATGCTAATCACATCCTTAAAGAAGGACGCGGAGCTATACAGCGCGCCGTTCGCTCTGCCAACCATGTTCAGGTGGGGTAACTTCGCTGACGCCTGGACGCACGGCCTCCTCGGACGCTGCGCTCTCAACAGCCTGCAGGTGACTCTATTCTCCCTGGTTCTTGCCATGGCGCTTTCAATGGCCTGCGCGTTTGCGTTTGCCAGGATCAATTTCGGCCCGCTGAAGACTTTTTTCTGGACCTACGTGATGTTCGGTTTTCTGGTCCCGGACTCCGTCCGCTTCTTCCCGCTTATGGTCTTTCTGGCGAAAATCCATCTGTTCGACTCCATTTGGGCCTTGGTGCTGATATACTCCGCCGGAGGAATACCATGGAACACATTCTTCTTAAGAGCGTTTATGGAGCGAATTCCACGGGATTATGAAGACGCCGCGGTTGTGGATGGCGCCAGCATTTGGCAGGTATTCCGGCATGTCGTCTTGCCGTTATCACGCGCTCCACTTGTTACACTGGCGACCTTCCACGTAATGGGAGTTTGGAACGAGTTCATGATGGCGTTCTTCCTGACAAGCTCGGAGTCCGCTCGAACGCTGCCGGTTGGAGTTCGCATGCTTCAAGGAGCGCTGGTCACCAACCAGACGGCGGTTGCGGCCGGGTTGATAATTGTTATGATTCCCACAGCCCTGTTCTTCGTTCTGCTGCAGAGGCACATCGTTAAGGGCCTCACCGCCGGCGCTTTGGTTGGGTGATGGGTGTTGGGTGATGGGTGCTGGGTGATGGGTGTTGGGTGATAGGGAAGACCCCACCCCAGCCCTCCCCTAAAGGGGAGGGAGTTCCGGCGCTTTCAGCGCCGGCATCGGCAGCAGGCTACCGATGCAACAGGGAGCCAAATCCCCCCTCCTTTAGGAGGGGGTTTGGGGGAGGTCTCCCCTTCTCTAAACTCTAAACTCTAAACTTGCCCAACTCCGTATTCCCGAGTAGGAGTGAAGCGACGTATCGAGGGACGGTACAACCTATAGCAGACTTCCTACTAACGACTACTGACTAACTACTGTTCACGATGCCACCGGCGCGAACGCTTGCTGCAGCACATATTCCGCCATCTTCTCGCCCAGCCTTCTGCATGCCTTTAGCTCGCCGCCCCTGGGCTCCTGCAGCGCAATAGCCCCGTAGTGAACCGCCAGCTCGTCGGAAATAAACTCCGTTACCCCGAAAACAAGAAAGCCGAAGCTGATAAGGCCGGTCAGAAGAGACATTGCGGTCAACTCACAGCCTCCGCCTATAGCCGTTCCTGAGACAAAAGCCGCGCCTATTTTGCCGTCGATCTTGCCCCAAATATGCACGTTGTCATCCAGAAACTTTTTCATCTTCCAGGACATCTGACCATAACAGCAGGGGGAGCCGAGGACCACGCCGTCGCTTGTCAGAAGGTCATCGCTGGTTGCATAATCAACCCTTTTGACTATGGCCTCGACCCCACCGCCCAACACCCCAGCTGCCACGGCGTGCGCCATTTTCTCAGTGTGCCCGGTGCGGCTGTCATATATAATGGTGACTTTGCTCATCTGGTCCATCCCTTATATCCAACTGATTGCCGGGTAAAGTATACCCATCTATGCTCTTGGCAAGACTATCCGGCGGATGAATTCGCAGTGTAAACCACTCAAAGCCCGCTGGAACTGTCCCACTACCGGCATAGGCGGTTTGTTTCGGGATTTCCATTCCGCTACGCTCCATTACGCGGTTTATTTCGGGATTTCCATTCCGCTACGCTCCATTACGCGGTTTGTTTCGGGATTTCCATTCCGCTACGCTCCATTCAAATCCCGAAACAACGGTTTAATAAAAGGTTGCCCTAATATATGAGCCTGCGTTATCTTATACGTAGCGCCGTTTTAGGAAGGATATTTTTACTATATGAGAAAATTACTCGCAACCCTCGCCGCAGCCGCGGCTCTTTTGTCACTAGCCGTGGCCGCCGTTGGTGCGGCCCCGCAGTGGGTATCGCCAGACCATTATCGGAAACTCTTGACCGTTGATTGTCGTGGAAGAGACCGCTCCAACTCCCCAGTAGCGGTGAACCTCAATTTCCCGCAGGAACTGGCAAGCCAAAAGGCCAAAGGCTCGTTTGATGTAAATACCGTAGAGGTAGTGGCCCATGACTCCTCCGGCAAGCCCAGGGTTTTTGACTCCTCCAGACAAGGATACGAGAAGTATATTCTCCCTCACCGCATAGACAGATATTACGGTGTGAGTTATGTCACGCTCAACTTCGTCTTGCCGGACGAAACCGCGAACAGGATAGCGGTCTACTTCGACACCAAAGAGTCCAAACTCGGCAAGCCAAAAAGATACCCCGGCCTGGTGGGTGATGGAGACTATTTTAGAATCGAATATTCCAGAAGAGAGGTTGGCGCGAGCCAAAAAGACGACTTCTGCGATTTCGACGGCGATGGTGACCTGGATTTGATCAAAGTTACGGTCGAGCCGTTTCTATACTTCTATGAGAACGTCGGTGGAAACAAGTTCGTGGAGAGGGGCAAGATGACCTCCGGTGGAAGCCTGTTCATGCTTCCGATGAGCGACGCCCACCGCAGTTGGGCTATAGCTGAGTTCGCCGACTGGGACGATGACGGCGACCAGGATATATTTATCACATTCAACGACGGGACGGAGTCCGGGCAAATGCTGACCTTCGAGAATGTGACGAAAAAAGGCGGTCAACTTACTTTTGCCAATCGCGGGCGCCTTCTTACGAAATCCGGTCAATCGCTTGGCGACGCATGGTTCGGAACCGCGGCAATCGTGGATTGGGACGGGGATGGAAAGAAAGACCTGATCGCGGGAAGAGGAGGCTTTCTCGAGTTTCGTAAGAACATCGGCGCAAGCAAGGACATGCGGAAGATAGAATTTGCCGACGCAGTGAACATTCAGGCAAACGGCGAGGACATCAAACAGCATTCCGTGCGGGCGGAGTGCGCGGACATAGATAATGATGGCGATCTCGATATGTTCGTAGCGTGCTTTTCAGGCCAGCTTTATTATTATAAGAACATCGGAACAAGGACCACGCCCAAGCTTGCGGCGGCGGTAGGGATGCCTGCCGCGCTAGGAGGCCACCTTGGCGTAAAAGTCGCGGATTTTGATGGTGACGGCCTGCTGGATTATGTTACAAGCCAGTTGTGGGAAGGCCAATTGTGGGGAGAGGGCGAATGGTCTCTAAATAGCAGGATGTACGCGCGGATGCACAAGAATGTCGGAACAAAGACCGAACCAAAGTTTGAAGAACGAACAGCCCTCAACGGCGCTCCATACACTGAGCAATTCCAAATTTGCGACGCCATGCGCCAGAGCGGTATACGCACCGCCGATTGGAACGGCGACCGCAAAATGGATCTGGCGGCAACTACGGATGGAGGTCAAGTCTTCTACTTCCGCGGGTTGACTAATTCCCTGTTTCCCGTATTCGCCGCTGAAGAGCGAGTGTTGGATGACTTGGGGCCGTTCTGCAAATCGGATGTCTGCGACTGGAACAACGACGGCAAGGAAGACATAATAGTCGCAAACGGCAGAGGCTGGCTCACCCTGTTTCTTAACGAAGGAACTCCAACCAATCTCAAGCTCGGCCAGGGGGAAAGACTCAGCGCAAACGGAAAGCTTATTAGCGGCACAGGGCGCGGCAGCGTCCTTGTTTGCGACTGGGATAACGACGGCAAAAAGGACATTATCTTTGGCATGGCGGGCGATGGCCATGGTGAGCCTGCTTGGCCGGTCCAAAACGAAAAGTCTCCAACAAGGGCTGTAGGCTTTCTCTTTTATAAGAATATTGGAACAGACGCCGGCCCGGTTCTCGACTATCCCAAGTGGATCAAAGCAGGTTGGATTGAGGACGAAATGAAGGTCATCACTTTCACAAGGCCGAACCTGGGAGCTTATGTCGATTGGGACGGAGACGGCAAGAAAGATTTCATTATGTGCGAGTTCGAGAACGTTATCAGACTCTATAAAAACTCGGAATACGATCAGTCTACCGGTGAGCCAAAGTTCATCGACGATGTGGAAGGCCACGCCATAGTTCAACCTTGGACGGTACAGTTGATTTCGGGTGTAGAGGTAATTGACTGGAACGGCGATGGCGATTTGGACATAGTGACCGGCCAAGGGCACGGAGGAACCGGCATCAGGTTCTATGAAAGGGATTATATCGAAGATAGTATTCACGATCTGCATCCCGTTGTGATCGCCGGCAATACGGAGCGAAAGAACTAAGGGATAAGGATAATGTACCGCCACGTCATTTCGAGCGAAGTCGAGAAATCTGCTTTTAGAAGTAGCTTTCAGCTATCAGCCGTCAGCTATCAGCTGATAGCTGACGGCTGATAGCTTGTTAAAAAGCAGACCCCTCGACTTCGCTCGGGGTGACGGTGCAATCACCGAGAGTTAACTCTTATAAATCAGGAGGCTTTATTTTGAAGAATAATCAGACCCTGGAATGGGTTTCACCCAATAATCACCGCATACTGCTGATGGTTGATGGCAAAGGCAGGAAGAGGTCCAATTCGCCCGTATCGGTGAACATCGATTTCCCGCAAACCCTTGATAATTTGGGAGCGCCGGGCGCATTTGATGAGCACACTATAGAGGTCGCAGCTTATGATCCATCGGGAAAGCCCAAAGTGTTTGACCCTTCCAGGGCGGAATACGAGAAATATCTCCTCCCCTGGCGGATAGATAAATACTACGGTGTTGACTATGTCACCCTCAACTTCGTGATGCCGGACGACAGTTGCAATAAGATCGCGGTGTACTTCGACACCAAAGAATCAGGCCTTGGCAAGCCGAAGAGATACCACGGGCTGGTGGGTGACGGCGATTATTTCCGGGTCGAATACTCAAGAAGAGAGATCGGCGCAAGCCACATGGACTGCTTCTGCGATTTCGACGGTGACGGCGATCTCGATCTATTCAAGGTAACAACCGAACCCTTCATTTATTGTTATGAGAACGTCGGCGGCAATAAGTTCGTGGAACGGGGCAAGCTCACCTCCGGCGGAAGCGTGTTCACCCTCCCAATGGGCGAAAAAACCCATCGAAGCTGGGCCACGATCACTTTCCATGACTGGAACGGCAACGGCCACCCGGACTTGTTCGCTAGTATATGCGACGGCGACGAGTTCGGCCAGATCATTATTTTTGAAAACGTTACCAAGCCGGGCGGGCAGGTAACTTTTGCCAATCGCGGGCGGCTGCTGACCGAGTCGGGCAAGCCTCTCGGCGACAACTGGTTCGGCTCTGTCACAGTTGTTGACTGGGACGGCGACGGTACGAAAGACATACTGGTCGCGCGAACCGGAGGCGTCGATTTCTATAAGAACCTTGGAGACGATGACGATGTTTCCAATATCAAATTAGCCGACGCAGTCCGGTTAGAGCTGCCCAGTGAGATTGAAAAGCTCAGCGGGACAAGGGCCGAGTGCGTCGATATAGACGGCGATGGTGATCTTGATCTGTTTATCACGTCTCAAGGACTGACTTTGTATTTCTGCGAGAATGTCGGCACGCGAACAAATCCCATATTTCAGAATGCCGCTGCGCTGCCGAGTTCCTCTGGCGGGCACTGTGGTATTAAAGTCGCCGATTTCGATGGTGACGGCCTGCTCGATTACGTCACCGGCTGCGTGTGGGAATCTCAGGTTGAGCCGGGCGAGCGCAGGCTTTACGCGCGTATGTATAAGAACGTCGGAACGCCCACTGAGCCGAAATTCGAGGAGCGCAACGCCGACAACGGCGCTCCATATACCGAGCAATTCCAGATTTGCGAAGCAGGGCGGCAGAACACCGTCCACGCCGTTGACTGGGACAACGACGGCAGGACCGACCTGCTGGCGAGCAACTGCGGCGGGAGCGTGCTTTTCTTCCGCAACACCACTAATAATCTCTGGCCGGTTTTCGCCGACGGCGAGCGGGTGTTGAGCGACACCGGGCCGGATGCAAGATCGTTCGTCTGCGACTGGAACAACGACGGCAAGAAAGATATAGTCGTCACGAATAGGACAGGTGAAGTAGTTGTCTATTTGAACGAGGGAACCGACGATAAACCCAAGTTCGGCGAGCCGGTTAAGATTCTTGCCAACGGCAAGCCTATAAGCGGGACTCACTGGTGCAGCGTGCTCGTTTGCGATTGGGACAACGACGGCAAAAAAGATTTGATAATGGGCATGGGCGGAGAAGGCAAGCCCAGCCTCTACTATGACTGGCCGCATATAAACCCCGGCAATCCCAGCCAGGACCTGGGGCTTCTGTTCTATAAAAACATTGGAACTGACGCTGAACCCGTATTGGCCTACCCAAAGTGGATCACCTGCGGCCCCGGCGGCACACAAACCATGGACTATATGAGGCCGAATGTCGGCTCCTACGTCGATTGGGACGGCGATGGTAAGAAGGACTTGATCGCCTGCGAGTTCGAGCATATTGCCCGCTTCTATAAAAACACCGGCTCAGGCGGACCGAACCAAGAGCCTCAATTCGCCGAAGGCGGAGTCGAGATAGTGCGCCCATGGACGGTAATGACAATCTCCGGCGCGGACGCTGTCGATTGGAACGGCGACGGCGATCTGGACATAGTCACCGGCCAAGGCCACGGCGGCAGCGGACTTAGGTTCTACGAGCGGGATTATATCGAAGACTATGTTCACAAGACGTTCCCGATGGCGACAGTAGAGAGGTATGAGAAGAGGGGGAAGTGAAGGTGGGAGTTCAGGAAGAGGAACTGCGTCGGCACTGGGGCGTTGAGAGCGACGCGACAGTCTGGGCATGCTCTTGCGATGATGGACTGATTGACAAGCCGGAATCGTCGATATGGACGACCACATTGCCTGCGCACGCACAAGCACACCCAGAGCAGCTACGCGTAGCCTCTGTGCATAGTATGCGATGAACCGAGGCTGCTCGCAAAAGAGCATCAATCGTTTCACGCGCCGGGTGGCCGTACCGATTAGTAGAGCCTACCGATATTACAGCGTAGGAGGGTGCTACTGCCTCAATCACATGTGATAGCGACAGGCTGAGGCATGAGTCGTCGAAATACGCGCCGTGGTGTGGCATACGAAATACAATAGCCGAGAGGTCGCCATTATTCGCCAGTATGCGCTTCCAGCCCTCAGCTTTCACATCACCGCCGATGAGAAAACGGTAGGATTGACTGCCGGCACTACAAGTCAGGCGGAGAACAAGGCCCATATCGTTACGACCATCGCGCCTTGGATTGCCCGAATACATACCGATCTCAACTTCCAAGCCGCCCGTGTCCGTCGGGTGCAGAACCTCCACAGTAAGGTTGCCAAACGTGGTTGATAGTTCGCTACTAGCTATTCGCGAGCGAGACGTGCGTTGAATGATCTGGTATATATGCTTCAGTACAGCTTTACATCTTTCCGTTTGCTGCGCGTCTCCGCTAAAAGAAGGACACCACCAAAAAGATACCAGATGGGACAGGTCTGAATGTGCGAGCACATCGGGAAAACCACAATAGTGGTCGAGGTGGCGATGTGTCAATGCAATGAGTTTGACCTTCATTCCACAGTCTTCAAGCGTAGCTAGGTATCGTCGCGCAGGCGTGGATTTACCACAGTCAATGATGATAACCGACCTCGAAAGGTGGTCGGACGCAATTGTGCAATCTCCCTGGCCTACGTCCAGAAAGGCTATCTCAAAGACTGTATGGGAGGGAGTAGAAGATTCCATAGGATCAGGTCTCGCGGCCAGTCAACAGCTCCTCGTCTGAAAGGTAGCCATAATCAAGTGGACTGACGTTAACAAAGATGGGAGTATCAATGGCGCCAGATGCGAGTTGAGCGGAGAAGTGAGCAGGACAATGGAGGGCCCAACCGGGCCAGTCGGCAGGCACAGGTATCCATATACCTTCGCTGTCCGCCTCCAGTTCCGTAAACCAGACCCGCATTCGTTCTCCACAAGCGTCAACATCCTCCACAACGCCTGTCACGATGGGACCCACAGGCAGTTTAGCCGCTGGATCATCGTGAGGTGGCAAGCGCCACAGGTCTTCTTTTGGAGGTGCGAAATCCGCGAACAGCTCAGCAAGCCAAACCCGATCACTGTACGACAGCCCGTAAGCATCGAGCAGAATGGAGTCTATGGCGCGGAATACCTCGAAGCGCTGAACCGAATCGCGGACAGGATCGAGATGACTCATCAGTTGTACCATCCTCTCCACTTCGCGAAGCTGCGTGTTTGTCAGCGAAGGGAACGGTATCTGCTCGAGCAATTTCACTGTGTTGGTGCGCGTGTAGCCACAGAAATATAGGAACGCGTTCGCGACCGAGCTGTTTACGATAGCCGCCAAGTGCTCTAGACTTACATCACCGGACCTGGGAATAACACAATAGAGGTCACCACGTGGCAGAAGCCCGTCGCGGTCCACTGCGCCATAGAGTCTCCACGGGTTGCCGCCAGTTACTGCTTTCTGGTTGACTATAACCTTTGGCTTGTCATAGACCGACATATTACTCCGAGGTTTGTCGAAGGAGGCGGGGTCGACGTATGTGGGATATGACTCGCTCCAATCGCAAGCGTATGGGCGTAAGCGTCTCGGTCCGCCAAGCCACTTACGCCAGGTAGGGTCGTGCGGATATGTATCGGGATGCGCCCCGGTTACTGGCTGCCCGCTAGTCACGCTTGCAACGCCAACTAATACTCCCGCAGATTGCAGGGCCTTCCACAGCAAAGGGCGCGGCACCGCAAATAGCTTGTGGGACGGGACCCAGTCCTCAGCAGAAGCAAGGGTGAAGAAACTCGGACTGCCTTCTTGAAAGAGGGCTTGGCGATCGCGATCGCGGTCTATCGTCCATTGCACTTTCACCGGAAAGTGCTTTTTTGGTTGCGGTTGCTTCCGTGCAAAGACGACGACTGTTGAGGCAGTGGACAAAGGCATCATATCGCGAGGAAGGTGCCAAAGCTCGAAGATATCTGTGCCTTTGAGAAGAGCACACCTGCCCTCCCGGGATTTTGGGCTGCTCAAGAACGACTCGGGCAATACCATGGCAAGCAAGCCGCCATCAGACAACACGTCGAGACTCTTCCTTAGGAATGGCACAGCGCGATCCTTTTTGCGCCGTCGAAGGCCACGGAGATTGTCACTGCGCGTTGTACCTGTCTCCTCGTCCTCGTCCCCACCGAATGGAGGATTCCCGACGATGATCGTAGGCGCTTGCTTGGCAGGCTCGCTGGTTAGGAAATCGCCCAGCATAACGTCCCAGCTATTGCCCGAAGGCAGGCTGTGCAAGACCAGGGAGAGAGCCGCAATCTCCCTGGCAACTGGGTCAGCGTCCATGCCTCTTAGATGCTTTGCCAGATAGTCATGGCGTTCAGACGGTGTAAGTCGGCCTGGGAGGAGTTGGCCGAGTCTATCATAGGCAGCGCGGAGGAACGATCCAGATCCGCAGGTGGGATCGAAAACATGGCGGTCCTCTGGCGGGAAGACCTCCACCGGCAGCCGATTGAGTATCTGGCGAGCAAGTTTGGCCGGAGTATAGTGGATGCCAAGACGCTTCCTAATCGGGTCTTGGCGCTTTTCCAAGAGAACGTTCTCGTACACGTCGCTCAAGACGTCATTTGTCAGAGCCCGATAGGTCATGCCAGTGCGAAGTGCGGCTAGCATCCGTTCCGTAACGATGTCGGAGACTATTTCCTCTGGAGGAAAGTACCCAGGGAAATGCAAGCGCATCTCTTCCAATAGGGGCGCGGCGGAAGCGCAACGCAAGTCCTGGGAAAAAAGGTTCGGTAGTTTCTCGCAGATCGCCTGGGCGGCGACGAGTCGAATAGTAGCCTCTAAAGCCTGCATCGCATCGCGTTCTGAGTCACTAGCGAGCCCTTCGAGTGCGATGGCCACACAATCCCCGACCCGTGCGTTCAATTCTGTGGCGGTGACTTCGCGCGCCCAGTCGAGCAGGTTGGGGTCGTGATCAAAAAGAGTTCCTTGAACGGGTACGGTGCGGGTGCGCTTCGCCAAAAGGAGCGTACGTGGTTCGAACGCCGAGCAGTTTCGTCTGAGGAAACCCTCCAGATCATCATACGCAATGACTTGACGCGGCCAACTGCGCGAATCCCCGTTGGTATGGACGGACAGGACTTCTAGCTTTGCAGGTCGCAGCAGGACACCTATCGGGCACGCCAAGCGGCTTAGGGGTTCGAGGAACCCACGAGCACTTGCAGATGACGGACACCATTGCGCAGCTATACACGCCGTTTCCTGATCCTTGCGTTGATCGTCGCTGAAAGCTACCAAGTCTGCCGTTGTCTCTGCTTCGCCGCGCGCGGACGGGATGGGGAAATCGCGTTCCAGGCAGGCCGAGTTGTAGCCAATATCATCAAGGTGAGTCTCGACCAGACGCAATGCTTCCTGCTTGAGCACGATTTACTCTCCAAAAATGTAACTGACAAGGAGTGGTTTTGTGTTAACTTCTCGTTTCTCTTTCGTTACTCCTCCTCCGAAGTCGCCGCATGACAAACTGGCTATCAGCAGCTTCCCTCCTACCCCTCTTCCAACGCCTGATATATAACTCCACCCTCAGCCTGTTTTGGAACCGGGAAGCCGGTCAGGTAGCTCAGCGTGGGAACGATGTCCGTAAGCGCGGTTGGCCGCTCGACCACGTGGTTCTTCTTTACCCCCGGTCCGGCCATAACCAGAAGCGATGTCTGGGAACCAATGCCGTATTTGGAAGTCGGCAGTTCCTGGCCGTGTGCGTGTTCAAACTCCGGCTCGATTGCGTAAACGACATCTCCCACGCCTTCTCCGTATAAGCCAAATAGCATGGCATGTTCTTTTCTGACAGCCAGGGTTATAGGCTTCTTTCCGGTCTCGGCGTCGGTGTAGTCGTAGAACAAGTTGACCACTTGGGTCCGTATCTTCTCGTATTCTTCTCCCGGCTCGACTATCCCCTCAGGATCGCGGCCCTTGAGGTTGACGTATACATATCCCGCGCGCTGGCAAACGGCTTTTGTCTTGCTCCAGTCTATCTTTCTGACCCCGTTGACTTCTTTATAGGCAAGCAGGCCGGCGTCTTCAAGAATTTGCCCCTGGGCGCGGTGAGGATTGCCGAAGTTGGGAGCGTCGTATGTTCGTGTAGTGCTGCCGTGGTCGGAAACCAGGACAAAGAGCGTATCGTCGTCCACCAGCTTCAACACCTGTCCGAGCAATTTATCGGTTATCTGATAGGCCTGGCAGAGGAACTTATCGTATTTGTCGTTCCCCGGCCAGTATACGGAACTCGGCTCCACTTTATCTATCCACCAATGGTTCGCGAAATCTATCACGTGCGCGTGCATGAAGATAACGTCCCACGGATACTTTCCGGCAAGGTAGGTTATGGCGCGGCCGTACCAGTCGTGCATATCGCTTTCGATTTCCAGCCCGGTCGTGTCTTCTCTAAAAAGCCATGCCGTGGCGGGGAAATGCGGCCCAACCTCCCGCAGCAGTTCTTGTCCAAGATTCGCGGGTCTGCTCCAATTCTTTGGAACCATCAGGCTGGTTACCAATAGTCTAACGAACTTGCCGTCCGGGTCGAGGTCCAAAACGCGGATTTTATAAGTAACCTTCTCACTGCCGCTAACAAGCTCGATCTTATCTTGAATCCAATCGCTCCAGCCGTTGTGCCCCTTGGCCTCGCCGAGCAGCTTCTTGCCGTCCTTGTCGGAGAAGATTCTCACCCGATTGTATTTCTTCCCGCCTCGCCCCTTATCCACTAGGAGGTAGCGGCTGACCGGGGCTTTCCATTCGCGCTCTGGAAAATCCGGGTGTTCCGCGTATGCTTTCGGTCCCTCGGCCTTGAAGACCAACTCCATTTCTAGCGTATCCGGGCCAATCTTGATATTCTTCCAGCCGGTCGCCGGTCTAAGCTCGGCTATTTGGTCCGACAGGTCGGGTTGATACAACCAACCTTCAATTTTCTGATCCGGAGCCGCCACGGCTGGGCTGGAGAATATGGTGTGCTTTTGTAATGCGGCTCTATCACCGACGTTCAAGCCGGAGCCGTCCACCTGAATACCGGGGAATTTGACCGAAGGCCATGTGGAGGGGAAATTGAACACAATGCTTTTTTTGCCTGCTCGTCCGGCGGCGGCCCAGAAGTACTCGGCCTTATTGTCACGGGAGTCAAAACCGGTCCTCAGATTGTCCAAAGCTTCCCCGGTGTGATGCTGCCAGAAGCATGTTATGCCGTGCGTGCCGATCTTCGCGCCGGTTGCTATAGTCGTCCAGTTGGGCGGCGTGATCGTCGGATAAGGACAAAGACAATTACGCATAAACGATCCCATTTTCATCAATTTGCGGTGGTTTGGGAGCTTCCCCTGCGCCATATATCGCTGCACGAACTCCACCGTGGAGCCGTCAAATCCGAGAACAATAACCTTCTTAGCTTTCGCCATCAGCGAGCCTCCTGTCTTATATCTATTATTCTACTAGTCCACTTTAAGCAGCTAGTCCTCCCTTTTTCCCTCAACTATCAACCATCAACCATCAACAAAATTGCTTTTTTTCACAAAAACCGTGCGAGTCCCGTCAATATTGGGAATAAAGAAAAACAGTGGAGGTAGACGTATTGTGAAAGCGCTTGTGGTTGTGGCCCATCCGGACGATGAAACGATCTGGACCGGCGGGCTTATGCTGAGGCATCCGGGCTGGGACTGGACGGTTCTCAGCCTGTGCAGATCGGAAGATATTGATCGTGCTCCGCGATTTTACGCGGCCACAAAAGCCCTTGGCGCAAAAGGGCTGATGTCGAACTTGGACGATAGCCCTGTGCTGTCCCCGCTCTCTCCAACTCTAGTTGAGATCACGTCAAGAATCATCAAGCTTTCACCCGTTCGCGAATACGACTATATAATCACTCACGGCGAGTACAGCCGTCACGAACGTCATGAACAGGTTCATAAAGCGGTTCGCGACTTAGTCGCCCGGGGCAAGCTGACCGGGCGATTAGTGTTTTTTGCCTACTCTGATGACGGGCGCTCTCATCCGCCAAGACCGGTTCCAAACGCGGATTTGACGCTTCAACTCAGCGAGCAGGAATTTGAGATGAAGAGGCAAATCGTGGAGCGAATCTACGGCTTCACGGGAGGCAGTTTCGAGCATGCCGCCTGTGGCATGCTCGAAGCGTTCAGAGCTTATAGCAGAACAAATCCAATGTCCGAGCTGCAAATGCTCGAGGAATTAAGGTCAGAAAGAAGGGAAAGTCTTGCGTACTCTAATAATGTATGAATACCCGCCGCCACCGGCGGGACTGGCAACTCAGGGTGATCTCTTATACAAGGGACTATGCGAAATTGGTGAGGACTGTCGCCCCGTTCACTTGACGACGGAACTTCAGAAAGAATGGCTGTACAAGTGGTACAAGCCGCAAGTGGCTATTGGTGTCGGATGGTGGGGGCAGATACCGTCCCTGGTATTACACCCGCGCCAATTCGGAGTTGAGGCCGTGCCCTGGCTTGTAGCGGACGGCTGGGTCGCTAATTACCAGGATGTGTTAAATTCACTCCCGCTGATTTTGACAACTAGTAAGTGGGTGCTTGACACCTATGTCCGCGATGGGGTTTCCGCGAAAAACATGGTTTCCCAGCCAATCGGCTGCGACGTGAAGTCATTTCGACCGCTGCCGAGAAGCCACCCGGAGGTCCGCGCTGTTAGAGAAGCTCTTGGCGTCGCCGAGGACGAAAAGCTGATACTCACCATCGGCGGAGACGGCGCCAGCAAGGGCAGCAGGGAGATGATGCGGGCGCTCGCCACGGTAAATCAGAGTTTCAAGAAGTGGAAATACGTGTGCAAGGTCTGGTTCCAGGAGCGCACGGAAAAACAGAACCGATTGGATATGGAGCTTGCGGAACAACTGGGAATAAGGGACAAGGTCACATACATCGATGGCGTTCTATCGCGCGAGTTTATGCCTTTCATTTATAACGCCTGCGACATTTACGCCGGTCCCAGCCGTCAGGAAGGATTCGGTATGCCGCATGTCGAGGCTCAGGCTTGTGGCAAGCCGGTTCTCAGCGTGGACGCGATGGGAATTAAAGAGACGGTCATACATAAAGAAACCGGGTTTCTGGCGGATATCGCCGACGTTGTCGCTCTGAAAGAAGGCATAGTGGACAAGAATATGGGCTATCCCGAAAAAGCCATAATAAAATTCGAGGAGCCTAAAGTGATTGCCGTCCGCGCGAGCGTTCCCCAACTGGCGGAATACGCGCTCGCTCTTCTTTCGGATGACTCGCTGGCCGCAAAGATGGGCGCGGCGGCTCGCGAACATGCCCGGGCAAACTTCGACTACAAGGCGCTGGCAAGGCGGGTCGCGGATTTGGTTCGGGAACGCGTCCCCCAGGCGGCAAATGCGTCCAAGACATCAAGCGGTAATGGAGGCAACGGGAATGGCGGTAAAAGAAAAATCGACGAAAGCGGCGTCTCAAGGAGAGCTGATAGCCGAAGCGTTGGAGCAGGCCAAAAAGGTTCTCGATAAATGCTCGACGCCAAACGGCCTGTTCGCTTCGCCTAAAATGTACAATGCAGTCTACGCGCGAGACGCTTTGATTTCGTCGCTCGGCGGTCTAGTTCTAGGTGAAGACAGGTATATCCGGCAGTGGCAAAAGTCCATGGACACGTTGATGGACCGCCAATCGCCATCAGGCCAAATTCCCAACTGCGTGGACACGTTTATCCCTACCCGCGATCGAAAGGTGTGCTTCGGCGCGGCGGACGCGTCTTTGTGGTTCGTGCTGACGCTGGCTTACGCGGAGCGGCTGCTGGGGCCGTTTGAGGAATTCCACAAGGCCGCCGAGAAAGCTCTAGCGTGGCTGGAGTATCAAGACGCACACGAGGAAGGTCTGATCGAGCAGCAGGAAGCCACCGACTGGATGGATATTATCGCAAACCGGGGACACGTGCTATATACAAATGTGTTGTACTTCGCCGCGCTGGAACTCCATGGAGACGTCAAGAGGGCGCACTTGGTCAGGGAAGCGATCAATGCGTTTCTCTGGAACAAGAAGCTGGGTTACTTCCTTCCGTGGTCTTGGAAACAGGAGCGAGGGGAATGGTTCGACACCACAGCCAACTCGTTTGCCATAGCATTTGGCCTTGCGGACAAAGAACAGACCGAAAGCATACTCGGATATGTGGAGAAGAACCGGCTTGAGGAGCCTTACCCCGTGCGAGTATTGCACCCGCCCATACTCCCCGGCGATAAAGATTGGCGCGAATACTACCGCACGGAGCATGAGCTGAACCTGCCCGATCAATATCATAACGGCGGCATCTGGCCGTGGGTCGGCGGTCTTTACGTCGGCGCGCTTGTCCGCGCGGGACGGCTTGAGCAAGCCCGGAACGCTCTTGCCGGACTGGCCGCGGCCAACAAGCTGGGCCGAAGAAGGGAATGGGAGTTCAACGAGTGGCTGCAGGGAGTAACCGGCGAACCGCGAGGCTCCGCCGACCAGTGCTGGTCCGCCGGTATGTTTGTATACGCGCATACCTGCGTTCAACAGGGTAAAGAGCCGGTATTCAGCGAACTTGAATCGCACGAGACGCAATTGCTGCACAACACAGAGGGTTGAGAGAAGGGAATAGCTGCCAGCTGTCAGCTTTGTATGTAACAGTTCAGGAATAAGGAGAATCTTCGCCTAACGTCATTTCGAGCGGAGCGTAGCGGAGTCGAGAAATCTGCTTTTTACGATAAATGGTCCCAGAAAAAGCAGATTCCTCCACTTCGGTCGGAATGACGGTCTACCTAACTCTGAACTGTTACCTTTGTATGTGGAACCCCAAATCAGGCAGGCTGCGTAGTATAATAGTCGGGGTGTTCCATGCGAAAAGTAGTTCCTTTCTTAGCTCTTGTATTAGTTTTTGCCGCTCCGGGCGTTTGGGCGCAATACACGGATGGCGTACTTGAGCGCTGTCCCACGCTTGCGCGTCTTTCATCGGCGGGACAGCTCGACCAGATAAGATCCCCGGTATTTACCGATCGCGAGGCAGCAAAACGTTTTGCGTCGGACTGCAAAAAAGTCACCGAAGAGCTTGAGCGGTTCTCAGCTTTACCTCAAAACTATGTGGAACTGCACGGCCAGGCGGCGTTGGCGGCTGAGTTTCTTACTGGCGACGTCTACGTTCTTTCCACGTCTAAGATAGAGTCCGTAGTCAAGCTCAGGGAATCCGTGAAGATCCCTCCTCCAGCCGGATTCGTCTACGTGAAGAAGTACGCTTCCGAGTCATCCATGCCTCCGGTCGTCCGGCAGGTGTTTGAGAGCATGACGAAACCCGGTGGGGGCCATGTCCGAGGCGTCACGATTCGAGGTCGATATATCGCCCTTTTAGAAAGCGAATATCACGGTGAACTCCATGACAACCTCGTCCATGAAATGGTCCATGCTTACCTGGTTCTCGCGTCGAATGGCGAGCTTCCTGAATGGTTTCAGGAAGCGTCCGCGGTTTATTTCTCCATCGGCAAAGAGGGCAAGCTCTATCACAAGACCAAAGACCTCAGGGTTATAGTGGATATGAAGATGCCGGAGGAATATAAAAACAATCTTCACTTGTTCCGATATCTGGAGCAAAAAGTGGGACAGGAAAAGCTTTACGAGTTCATCAGGCGCGCCGTGGAAACGGGAGAGCCTGATGCCCGCTTGGCGCTTGGCTTGAAACCGCCTGCCCCTAAGGATAAGGAGCCGTCGCACAGCCACGACTCGCGGCTGATCCCGGCGGCGCTCATCGGCGCCGCGGTCTTGGCCGTGGTTATCATCGTTTGGGTGACTTTACGGCGCGAAGAGAACAACTGGTAGACAGTTTCGGGAAAAGGGTTTCCCGAAACAACGGAAGTCCGTGTTCCCGAGTAGGAGCATAGCGACGTATCGAGGGACGGTACAAAGTCTTACGTTCGTAGAAAGGGACTTGCATGGAAATCTCATTGAACGGCTCTGACTGGAAATTCCGTGGGTTTTGGCCGGTTGTTGGTCGTAGAAGCGGTAAAGATCAGGACAGCTCGGATTGGCCCAGCGCCGAGGTTCCGGGCTGCGTCCAGAGGGATATGCTCAGAATAGGCAAGATAGATGATCCGTACGTCGACTTCAAAAGCAGGGACGCGGAGTGGGTTTCCAACAAAGAGTGGGTTTACGTTAAGAAGTTCGATGCTCCCAGAAAGCTGAAGGGCAAACGAATTCGCATTCGCTTCGACGGCGTGGACTACTTCGCCGACTACTATCTCAACGGCGAGCATTTGGGCGAGAGCGGCAACCTATTTGTGCCAATCGAGTTCGATGTCACCGATAAGCTGAAGTTCGGAGAAGAGAACACGCTGGCGGTCGTACTTCACCCCGCCCCGCCGGAGCAGGCACAAATGGGGTGGACCAGCAAGGTTTGGACGATGAAGCCCCGCTTCTGCTACCAGTGGGATTTCTCCACGCAGTTGGCGCCGATTGGTATTTGGCAGGATGTAAAACTGCTCGTCAACAACGATATACGTTTGACCGGCTTCTGGACGAGGTCAGTCCTGTCAAAAGATTTGAAACGCGGCGAAGCGCGGATGCAGGTAGAGATAGAGTCGGCGTCGGTAGGCCAAGCGACCGTGGAAGTGGAAGTCTCATTCGCCGGAAAGAAGGCCGGTTCCGCAAAACAGGAAGTAAAGCTTAATCCCGGCCAGACAACCGCCAAATTGAAAATTTCCGTCCCAAACGTCAAGCTGTGGTGGCCGAACGGAAGCGGCGAGCAGAATTTGTATGAAGCTGAAGTCCGGCTGCTCGACGCGGCGGGGGAAGTCATTGATGAGCGCAAAACACGGTTCGGCTTCAAACATGTGCGGCTTACGCCAAACACCAATGTATCGCCGGAAGCCCTGCCTTGGAGCTTTGAGGTAAACGGGCGGCGTACTTTTATCAAAGGGTGGAATTGGGTTCCCATTGACCACATGTACGGCGGCGACCTCGATGCCAAATATGAGCGTTTGCTGAAGCTCGCCAGAGACGCGAACGCCAATCTGATTCGCATCTGGGG
>JAUSEB010000333.1 GCA_030650495.1 Armatimonadota bacterium
GCATCAAACCGTACTCTCTCCTCAAGCAAATGCCGGCGCAACTCCTCCAGCTCGTCACTACGTTCTTTTGCCCATCCCTTTTCGGGTTTGAGTGCCTTGTCGAGTGTGTCCATAACGAAGATTTTACTCCCGCCATCCCCATGTAGGTACATATTCAGGCGGGCAATCCTCGCAATACGCTCATTCGCATCAGCCCCCCAAAGGCAGGAGGTGTGGAGTTTCTTCTTGAGTTCTTTGCGCTGCCTGTCGGTCAGTTCCGTCCTACAATCAATCTGATGTGTCAATACCGCCATCACCTCAATTAGAAACCCTGCGCTGCCACAACATCCGTCGAGCGTCAACGGTATTGTGTCTCCCACGATTTCTAGTTGTGCTGCGAACGTCATATATTTGACTGCACTACGTGGTGTGAAAAACTGTCCTAGCTCCTTGCCGCGAACCGTAGCGTTCAGAAATGTCTCAAACATGCGTCCATTCAGGTCTTCGTCAATCCCGTGCAAGTCTAGGTGCTCAAGTTCACGCACAACCTCGACCACCGTTGATGACTTCAACTCCAACGCTTCACCTTCTAGGAAAATTCGCTTCTTTTTTTTAAGCCTGATCTGCTCTTCCAGTTCATTCCGAATGCGATTGAATAGGATGTTGGCGACCGGGTTATCGTCAATGTCCTTCTCAACCTGTTCGCGTATCCAGGCAAGGCTGAAGATGAAATCTGTTACTTTCGGTTTTGTACCAACAGCGATCATTTTTGCAATGCGGAAGTCTTCCCGCATTTTGACAAACATGATCTTCGCAAACTCATAGAAAGCATCGGTTGGCCCAGTCTTCTCCTTTTTCCAGATCAGATTGTGACACCGGTCAAACGTCCTTATGAGATCGTCGATTTCGGGCCGCTTGAATTCAAATACATCCTCAGTTGCCTCTATGACCTCTAAAGCTCCGTATGTTAGCAAGGAACGCAATTGGATGAACTTCTCATTGTCCTCTTCGAAATCCATAAAGGACAGTTCAAGGCATGGTTTATTGGTATCCCAAGGGTAGACAAGTGTCTTATGGCCGTTGGATACGATCACGAACTGCACCGGATTGTCGTGTTCGTGCTGTTGGTTCAGGGCGAGGGCATATCCTGAAACTTGATAATGATAGTTCTCAGGAATCACACTGGGAGATTTTGCATCTACAACAACTCGCGGTATCTTCTTCTCTCCAAGCAATACATAATCCGGCTTATATTGCTCTTTCCTGCTTCCCTTACCGATTGCAAGAGTGCTTAATGAATCCTTGCGTTGTATCCTGTCATCGGGGTAGTGCAACTTCACAAGTAGTCGTTCGACAAACAATGCCTCGACATCCGCTTCTGAGTCCAGAACGGATAGCTTGCAGAAAAGATTCTCCGAGACTTGTCCTTGCTCGTTTACCATTGATATCCCACCTATCTCGACCGATAGACCAGCCTTTTCCCGACCATTCCCTTTACCGCTTCTACTGTTCTTTCACCATCCGTGACTCCGCGATAGTTCCATCGGAAGTCGAACTCTCCGCAGTAGCGATGTAGGTGTTGTTTCGATATATGGTGAAAGACACCATTGACGCCTCTCTTGAGTAAAGCGAAGTAAGACTCCGCCGTGTTGGTAGATATATCGCCTCTGGCATATTCACCTGCGCCGTGGTTCACCGTATGATGCCCTCCAGCGAAATGCTTACTGATGCCATTATAGGCAGTCCACTCATCAGTTACAATCCGACTGTTCTTGTCCACCATCTCTTTGATCGCGCCCTTCAGCGTCTTTCCGTTCACGTTCTCTATCGGTTTGGAGAAGGCATTTCCGCCGCGCTGAACCAAAAGCAACACTGGCGTTTTCTTAGTTCCGCGACCTCTCTTTGATTTAGACTTCTCCACTCCGCCGGGATTTCCTTTGCGCGGTTTTCCGCCGATGTAAGTTTCGTCTACTTCCACGGTCCCCGCCAGCATCGCGGCCATCGGGTCAGCCTGCATCGCCAGCCGTATTCGGTGAGACAAATGCCATGCCGACCTGTACGAACCAAGTCCGAGATTCCTTTGAAGCTGTAGAGCCGAAATACCCTTCTTGGAAGAACACATAAGATGAAACGCCTGAACCCATTGCCGAAGCGTGATATGAGAGCCTTGCATGACCGTTCCAACTGTAACGGTAAACTGTGTCCGGCATTTTCTGCACTGGAGAAGTCCGTCTCTCACGTCTTCAGCCTTGCCTTCAATACGAGTAATCTCCCGCGAACTACACTGAGGGCATATCGGGCCGTCCGGCCACCTGATCGCTTCAAGCCTCTCTCTGGCTTCATCTTCCGTCAGCCTTGCAACGTCGATCTCGGCCATGTCCTTCAGATCGTTGAACTTCGGCGGTTTATACTTCATCGGTAAGCCTCCCTCCGCAGGTCAAAACAGTGAACTTATGTCCTTCACAACCCTGCTCTATCAGCCTACTTTAAGTATAACATCCCTCGTGTGCTTTGTCAAGTGCATAATTCCGCATTTGAAATGCCGAAACACCTCACTCAAAGCAAATGGCCTCGGACGTTGTCCAAGGCCATCTATTATTAACAGACTTATTCGATTCTCTACTCCAGATAATCCCGGAGTTTTCTGCTGCGGCTTGGATGTCGCAGCTTTTTCAGAGCCTTAGCCTCTATTTGTCGAATGCGCTCGCGGGTTACCTTGAAGTGCCTTCCGACTTCCTCCAGGGTTCTGGAATATCCGTCGTCCAAGCCAAATCGCATCTTGAGCACGTCACGCTCGCGAGGCGTTAGATTGTTGAGCGCATCTTCGATCTTCTCGCGAAGGATCATATTCGTCGCCGCTTCAGCCGGCGAAATTGCGTCATGATCTTCTATGAAATCGGCTAGATGGCTGTCCTCTTCCTCGCCGATAGGCGTTTCAAGAGACAGAGGCTCAGGAGCGATTCGATATATCTCACTGACTCGCTCAACCGTCATCCCCATCTCGCGCGCAAGCTCGTCCATCGTCGGATCGCGCCCCAAGTCTTGCAGCAACTGGCTGTGCATTTTTACCAGCCGGTTTATGGTTTCCACCATGTGCACCGGAATGCGGATAGTCCGCGCCTGGTCGGCAATAGCGCGAGTTATCGCCTGCCGAATCCACCATGTCGCATAAGTGCTGAACTTATAGCCCTTCCGGTAGTCGAACTTCTCGACCGCCCTTATAAGACCGATGTTGCCTTCTTGTATGAGATCGGGGAACGACATCCCGCGTCCGCTGTAGCGCTTGGCAATGCTGACTACGAGCCTCAAGTTAGCCTCGGTCAGTGTTGCTTTCGCTTCCAAGTCGCCTGCTTCTATACGCTTCGCAAGGGAGACCTCCTCTTTATTGGTCAGTAGAGGAGTCTTTCCGATCTCTCGAAGCCACATGCGCACCGAGTCATCGAGCGGCAGGGTTTCGACCGCCGCAATGTCCGCCGAAGTCGGCTCTGCCTCTTTGGGGATTATCGCGCCTTCTACGACGACTCCTCCCGGGATAACTTCAGGGAACTCCCTTGACTTCTCGACTACGCGTATTCCTTCATCGGCGAACGTCTGTAGAATATCGTCCAACTGTTCGGCGTCAAGTTCTTCCTGGTGGCTCAGCGTATCGTTTATCTCATCATAGGTGAGAACACCTTTACGCTTACCTTCTTCTATTAATATTCTCAGTTCTTCGCTATCTTTTAATTGTTCGACCGCCACTTTTATCTCCCCCCTTAACACCCGGGAGCGGTTGCATCATAAGAGAATAGGGGACTCAACGCCAAACGCAGTTTATATGCGCTATTATTGTTTATGAACATTACCTAATTCTTCTTCTATACAGTGTTGTGCAATTCCTGGACCAACCGCCAGTATTCTGCAAATTCTTCGTCGGAGGAACGGATTTCTCCTTGTTCCACTCGGGCAGCCAGATCTTTAAGCCGCTGCCTCTTCCAATGTATTTTTAGCCGTTTGAGGCAATCTTCAACCGCCTGCGCCGTAATATCCGGTCCCGAATCCGCGATTGAAAGCTCGCTCAATAAATCAGCCGCCTCAGTTCCGGCCAAGTCTTCCGCCAAGTCGTTCCAGGCCATGCCTTTTTCCGCCGCAAGTCTATTGGCGATTGCGCTCGCCAGCGTTATTCCTTGGGAAGTCGCAAATTGCTCCGGTGGTAGTTCGGCAATGACCTTTGGCCCCCAAATAGGGTCCATTATCATTGCTTTTAGCAGACACCGCTCCGCGAGAGTCAAAGCCGATGGCCTGGACTTTACGGCGTCCGGCTTTGCGGTTTCCCTGGGCATTTGTGGACTCCGCGAAGACGCGCGCCCTCTTGCGGTTACCTGGTTATCAACATCGCGTCGTATTTGCTCCTCAGCTCTTGTCGCGCCGCCGCTGAAATTGGGGTGGTATTGAGCCAATCCCCTTATATAACGGTCTCTTTCGACGGCGCTCGCAACATCGGCCAGTATCGCCGACGCCTTCTTCAACATTTCCACTTTGCCCTGGTCGCTTTTCAGATCGGAGCTGTCTTGAAGCAGCTTCAATCTGTACTCCACGACCGGCATAGCTTCCGTGACGAGTCTGGTAAATTCCGACGCCTTTCCTTCGCGAAGCAGGCTGTCGGGATCATTACCCGGCGGCATACAAAGTACTCTAACGTCAAACCCCGCCTGCTCGAACATCGGCGCGCTTCGCAGCGTCGCGGACATTCCCGCGGAGTCGGAATCGAAGGCTATGACCGCGGTGTGAGTGTACCTTGACAACAAATTTACGTGCTCCGGCGTCAATGCAGTTCCCATTGTTGCAACTGTATTGCTGAAACCGGCGCATTGCGCGGTAAGCGCGTCCAAGTACCCTTCGACAATGATCGCCCTGTCTTCCTGGGCGATACTCTTCCTCGCGTGATTCAACCCGTATAGGGTCTTGTTCTTAGCAAAAGCAGGCGATTCGGGTGAGTTCAGGTATTTAGGCTGCTCATCTCCGATCGCCCTGCCTCCAAAGGCAATATTCTTGCCCGTAACGTCTTGAATCGGAAAGATAATTCTATTCCGAAATCTGTCGTAGTAACCGGAACCTTTGTCCGATTTGATAACTAAGCCGGCCTTTTCAGCGTCTCGCAAATCGATCCGCTTAGAGGTTAGATAACCGGCCAGCGCTCTCCAATCTTCGGGAGCGTATCCCAGGCTGTATTTAACTATCGACTCCTGTGAAACCCCGCGCTTATGGAGATATGCCATCGCATGAGGCGCGGCGAGAAGGGCCTGAGAAAAATAAGAGGCCGCGGCGTTGTTTATGTGGAGCAACTTCTCTCGGTCGTTTTCCCACTTTCCCTCAGCCGGCGACCGTTGGATCGTAATACCGGCGCGCTTCGCCAATTCCTGAACCGCTTCAGAGAACGTAATGTTCTCGATCTTCATCAGGAATGTGAAGACATCACCGTATTCACCGCAGCCGTAACAGCGCCATCTTTGCAGATCTTCATTCACAATGAATGAAGGTGTTTTCTCGGTATGAAAAGGACAAAGGGCTTTTAGCGATTTTCCACTTCTCTTGATGCTGACGTACGTGGAAATAAGTTCCACGATGTCCGTTTTCGTGCGAATATCGTCCAGTGGATAGCGGAACTTGACGTCTTCGGCCCCCACGCCTAATCCTTAAGCCCGATTGTTATTCCTACAACTGTGCTACTGTCGCGCAGCGTAAAGACAATATTGCTTCGCTGCAAATAACTAACTCGCAGATACCTGCCGACATATTCTTGCTTGTCAGGGTAACCATAAGTCAGCAGGACTTTCATATAGTTGTCGCACAGGCCGACGCCCTTAGAAGTCTTAGATCCCGGCCAAGGTTTTGAACCGCTGGCCGTAATCTGCGCGATCACTCCTTGATTTACAATGAACTCAAGGGTAGGGCCTTTTGGTATTTCGTATGTCCAACGTATGTCTTCCGCGCCGGATGCGCTTGCGTTTGGATCCGCGGCGCCCCCCGGAGCTCCCGGCATTCCGCCAACCGAGGATAGACCCGGAAGCGCGCCGGGGCCGAGTCCAACCCCAAGCCCAGCATAAGGCGAACCAACACTTCCTTTAGCCATACTACGTACTTCACTCATAGACGATGCCATTCCCGTCAAGGCGCTTGGTCTTTGAGCTTCACTTCCAGGACCTATCGCCACTCCCGGTGTCCCAGAGGCGGAAGCCGCTCCGATCAACACCATTTTAGGGTTGCCGTATTTTTTTAGAACGGTAGTCATCGGCGCGCCAAGCGACACGCCCACGAGTTGCCGCTCAAGGGCCATTGCTTCAGTGGTTACGCCGATCACAAGCGCAACCATAGATAAAAACATAAAGGTTTTTGTCATTCTAAGAATCATTCGAGGCTGCTCCTTAATAGTATGCTGCAACCGATGCATTATTCTATAGGCGTCGGGCGAAATCCTTCTTCTACTTTTCAAAATTCTCACCGCCTTCCAACTAGTTCGGACAAGGTCACAAAGGTATATCCCTTGCCTTTTAGATCGGAGATGATGGCCGGTAGAGCTTTCAAAGTTACGTCTTCGCCGTTGTGCATAAGCAGTATTCCACCATCCCCTACTGAAGAGTCAATATATTGAGTCATTCTACGCGCCGAAGATTCCTCAAAACTGCTGCAAGCCAGGGTCCAAAAGACCCCGGTAAAACCGTATTTCGCGGCTGCTGCTTCACCATATTTACCCAGATGGCCTCCGGGTGGGCGGAAAAACGCTGATTCTTTATCCGTAGCGTCGCGGATCGCAGCCGCGCATCTCAGCAATTCGCGCTCGGTCTCCTTTTCCGAAAGCTGTTCCAGGTTCATATGTGAAAAGGTATGGCTTTGGATATCATGCCCATTACGCGCCATTGTTCTCACCAACTCACGATTCGGCTCCACCTGGCTGCCGACGACGAAGAAAGTTGCTTTCACATCATACTTATCCAGTATGTCCAGCACATTCTGAGTAGCAGTGTTAGGCCCATCGTCAAAGGTCAGCGCCACGAGTTTCCCGGCCCCGGGCGCTCTCGATATCTGAGCGTAGCCATGCCGCCCGTAACACTTACTCAGCAATGCGCGAGTGTCGGCGTAGTCCGGGTCACAAGCAGCGGCTTTCTCAAGAAACCCGGGCGCTGCTCGTGTATCGCTCCGTAAAAGGCAATACTTTCCCGCATAATAGTAGCTCAGCTTCAATGACGGTCTGATCCGCGCGCAATTCCATAAATTTGCAAGCAATTTGACTGCTTCCGCTCGCGGAATACGGGAACCGTTGGCCGCGTTTGCGTTCTGAACCCAATAACGTTTTGCCGTCCCGCCTGATTCCGCTCCTGAATTGGTCCTTCCTGAAATCGTCACCGAATGGATGCCGTTTGTGTATTTCGCCGTATCCCAAGAAAACTGAAAAGGTTCGCGGTTTACGACCGCCGCCAACGATCCGTCGATTTGGAAAATCACATAATCAGCTCCGTAAACCGATGAATCAGGCGTTAGCTGGACTTCCCCCTTAACGGCGCGCATACCCTTTTTAGCCGATACACGCATCTCAGGAAGCCGCTCCAGGGTTTCACCGGTAAATGCTATGGGCGATTTCCTGTCCAGCGTTATGATGGCTCCATAATTCTCATCGTAACGCGGATTTCTTTCCTGCTCGATAATATCCAACAGAATAGGATGCGCCTTATCGTTCCGGCCTTTCTTGCGAAGCTCCGCGGCGGACAAAAACTTCCTTGCCGGGTCTTCACTGGACTCGCTTAACGCCTCCAGCGGACGGCCATACAAAAAGCGAATATATTCGACAGCAGTTCCTGATTGCCGCAACTCGGTCGACTTGGCCGCGCGTAAGAACATAACGTTCGCCTGGTCCAGTTTGCCAAGCGAGAGATAGCAGGTTCCCAGTCCATAGGCGGCCAAGGCATTCTTAGGATCAGAGGCGAGTATGTCACGATACTCCTCAATGGCAAGGTCCACTTTTCGGGTGTGCGAAAGCGCCACCGCGAGAGCCAGCCTCCCAACCGGTTCGCCGGGCGCGACGGCCAAAGCCGCGTCCAGCGACTCTATTGCGTTGTTATATTTTCCCCTGTCAATCTGACTGACTGCACGGCTGATGAGTTCCATTGTCGAGTCTACGGCGCGCGCGCGCGCACACATCATTACCGATGCGGCCAGGATCATCAGAACCAAGAGTATCGGAAAACGCCTGCTATTTCTCATTCTCAAGTTGTGTAGGATTATACGCGCCATCATTTACCCTGCAATATGCCTTAATGTCTCTCTGCGTAAGGGGGACTATAGGTGGTTTTACAAATGTGGCGCAAACACCTCCATCTAATCGTTCCATTTGGTGTGGTGTTTCGGGATTTCAGTCCCGAAACACTGGTCAACACCGGTCATAACCACATGATTAGCCCTTTGTACTTTAGACGCCGTAACTCCCCTACTTGTTCAAAGCCAACTAGGGTGTATCCCAAGTTTATGACGATGATTCTTAATCACGAAAAGGAAAGAGTTGTCGGTTGGTTTAAGCTGTCAGCTGTCAGCTGACAGCTGACAGCTTTTCAATCTGCGTTCTTCTCTGAATCAGGCATTTCGATGTACCCATATTGCCTCCCATTTTCGTCTAAAGTATAAGAAGCAAGCTGGACAGCACAAATTGGAACAAAAAGCCCGGTTATTCAGTTGAATATATCAGGGAGGCTAGGTCTATGTGTAAACGCTCGGTCTTTCTCCACATATCAATTCTACTTGCCGTGTTGCTGGTATTCACAAAAGTTTGCGCTAAGACCACATCCACCGGCTTCTATTACCCAACTGGAACTGATTCACCCAAATTGATGAACTCATATTCCTTTGGAGCCGGTCCAGACAACCAACCCGACAGATGGGCCTGCGGAGTTCCTATAAAAGCAAAAACCGGCGCCGCTGTATACGCGGTCGCTTCCGGGGAAGTCGTCAAAGTCAGTCCTTCCGGTTGGGGAGATGGGAACGTAGCTCTTATAATGAAGCATATTGGCAGTAATGGACGGGGGTTCGTGGCGGTGTACGGCTGTGTGCGAAACTACGTTACAGGACGTGTCAACCTAGGCCAGCGAATAGGCGTCGTCGGTCCTAATCCAGGCGGGTCTTACCTGCACTTAGGCATATTTGAAAGCCCGGACGGAAGCGGCGCTCTGCCGTTTGTGCGAAGCCAGGAGGACTATAAGACCCGCGCAAACCCATTGCCTAGATCACTAACTGTAGACACAGTATTGTCCTACAATGGCTGGCTGTCACCGATAGACTTTCTGCAAAATCGCAATCCCAAGATATACGGAAACACCAATCGCAAGCCTGAAGTGGAAGTTCCAAGCCGTCCCAAGCCGGCGGAGCCTGAGTCCGGAGTTTTGTTGAGTAGTATCCCCGCCGGGCGTGGGGTTACTTTTCGCGTTGACGCCGGGAGTGGGGCCATACCAAACGCGTACCGTTTCAAAGTGTGGCAAAACGGAGGACGAGAATGGGTCAGCGAGTGGATTTCAGGCTCCGGATCAGCCAGTTGGGACACGGTTTTACTAGAGCCGGGAACGTATTGGTGGGAGGCGCAGGCAAGAAACGAAATCGGCGAGAGCCTGTGGCTTGAATCAAGGCGCCGTTTTTATGTCAACTATCCACCCGGAATCCCGCCTCTGGTGGCCCCGACTCCCGGTGAGGCTCTTAACTCTCGAAAAGTCATGTTGATTTGGTCCGACCCCGGTGACGCAGACGATATGCCTCACTATTACCGTGATTACCGGGTAATAGTCAGCGGAGACTGGAGTTACGATAGCTATTGGGGGTATAGAGCAACGTCAATGCAGATAACGGTCCCTACCGACGGCAATTACAATTGGAAGGTCGCGGCTAGTGACGGCCTGGACCAAAGCGGATTCAGCCCGGAACGGCAATTCCTGGTAGACACTGTGCCTCCAGTGATTGCCATGAGCGGACCTCCGACCTCCAGGTGGTCAAATATTGGCGAGATCGCCTGGAACGCCACCGACGCCACAAGCGGTGTGGAGCATGTTACTCTTCAATGGGAGCCGGGAGGACAGGTGAACGTTCCCCCCGCCGGTTCGGCGCCGATTCCCCAAGGGCAGCGCCGCGTCACCATAAAAGCGGCGGACAGAGCGGGGAACATTTCCACCGAGAAAAGCGGTCCGTATTGGGTCGATGTCACTCCTCCCCATGTCTCAATGACCATCGCCCCGGCTCAGCCGAATGGAATACATGGAGGATATGCAACCTCGGCAACTCTAATAGTAACCGCGGATGACGGGAACGGCTCCGGTATCGCCGAAACGCGTTATATACTTGACGGCTACGAGCGGACATACAGCGGGTCTGTTACCATAACCGGCGCAGGGCTTCACACATTTTCCGCCAAAGCGTTGGACAACGCGGGCAACACTTTCATTACTCCCGAACGGAATCTCATTATCGAGCATCCACAAGGCGGTGAATCCGCTCCGACTCCGGTTCCACCCCCCGATTTCCATACACCCAAGCCTGAAACCGGCCATGGCGAATCCGAACCCGCACGCGTTGGATTTTGAGGATTATTGGTGAAGATGATGTGGCCGAAGATGTTATGCGTGTTCGGTGGTTTCGGGAAAGGGGTTTCCAGAAACAACAGAATATAAGCAAGCACTTTAAGTTCTGAGCCACCTTTTTTGTTCAGTTAGGTTATCTTTTATTGTCCAACCTAGGCGTTCAATCAGTCTGATCTCTGCAACTAGGAGATCCTCGGATTGTATTCCGCCTTCCTTTGCAGTGGCTCGTAGCTTCCTAATAACCCCATCTTGGTAACCCCATCGCAGTCGTAGTGCAGAATGGACAGGAATATCTAAATCGTCTAGTGGCCCTACTCTGAAAATATTTTCCATATCCAATAATATCTCAGCAGCTTTTTCTTCGAATTTAGTCTTCTTGCCATCGTTCAGTTCAGTAGCTATTTCTACGGCGTTAGGGGAACGTCCATGCTGATCATAGAAAAAATGCCTGAACTCGGCTATAAGAAAAAGGAAATTGAGAATTTCACAGCCCACTGGTTCGACCACATGATCAATAGTACCAGTTACCAAGTACTCGTCCTCGTATTCATTTCGCTTTTTCAAGTTGCAGTCCTTACAGAGAAGCTGAATATTACTTTCTTCAGTGGGACCACCCTTTGACCAAGGAATTATGTGATCGAAGTGTATATCCTCAACTGGAATAGGCTGGTGGCATAGCCGGCAAACACCATTTTCCCGTAGTAAGACTCGGAACTGGATTGGGCGGGGGATACTACGACTGATGTTTCGTAATTCTTTGGTTTCCGTCAATGGCTCTGCAACATGAAAGACCGGGCAGTCATGGCCAAAGATTCGGCAGGAACGGGTGGTCCGGTCGTCAGGCAAGGGAAAGTCCTCTACGAGAGGGCCATAAGGACAGTAATTGAGTTCCCAGCAAGGCTTACATACAGCCTTTACACGTCTCGGCCAGTCGATCCTATCTCCCCATTCTTGAATTGCGTTAGGTTCCGATTCTTGTGATTGTTGTGGCATTAACAGGCTCAGCCCCTTCAGTTATTGTATTGTCATTTCGGTTGCTCAGTTGTTTACCGTTGTTTCGGGGAACCCTTCAGGCTGTCTCAAAATCCTGCACAGCAGCAATATTGTTGATATGATCGGCGGGTTTGACCAGGTCTCATCTGGACGAACCGACCGATCAAGCAAAAAAGTAAAACATTAGCAACTATTGAAG
>JAUSEB010000334.1 GCA_030650495.1 Armatimonadota bacterium
GTATCTGCGATTTTCTACTGCCCGCAAAATTGACATAACGTAGTGCTGTTCCGCCGCCGCGGTTCGCTTGAACCAGGCGTCGTTCGTCATCACGACCAACACATTTGCGCCTCTATTGGTCATCAGCCTTGGAATGTACGAGAATATGGACTCGAAGCAGATCATAACCCCAACATTTCCAAAACGCGCTTTTATTGGATAGTAGCCGGGACCTGGAGAATAGTCGAAGTCTCTTATTTTGTATCGATCCAGAAACGGCAGCCAGCGCCTTCCGACCACGATTTCCCCGAATGGCACAAGGTGGACCTTATAATAGCTTCCGGCAAGTTTCCCGTCCGGCCCGAACAAAAACGCGCCGTTATGCTCTCGCGATTTGCCCGATGAATCAACGCTCTGGTGCGACGCGCCTACCAGAAAATAAGCTGAGCCGCTGCCGGCCAGAGACTCGACCAACCATCTGGGAGGATCGGATTTTGTAAGATAACCTGGGATTGCGGTCTCAGGCCATACCACAAGGTCAGGCGAATGTTTGAGCGCCGCGGATGTCAGGTCAAGGTATCCCGAAATGGTGCGTTCAGTGTGTTCCAGCCAGGTTTCGGTGGGCCTCAGTTCCTGGTCCAGGTTCCCCTGGATTACGGCGACCCGGATGCCTTTACCCGGCAAATCAGATCTTCTAATAGCCATAAATCCTGATACGACGATTACAGCGACAATACCCGCAACCGATAAGGCCTGGATGACCGACCTGCGCCACACCTGATGCGGCGCGCCATGTATCAGCCACAGCTCGGCAAATGCGACATTCGCCATAACCATAATGAACGACAACCCCCAAGGTCCGGTTACGCTGAGTATTTGAAGAACCGGAAGGAAACGCGTTTGTGATTGCGGAAGGTCGCCCCAGGTGAATCCGAACAGACCTAGCGACCGCAGCCATTCGAACGATACCCACAGCGCAGGCGCTATCAGCAGTCTGAGCCAGCTTGAATTTGAATGAAACGGCCAATGGGCCGTAAAGGCAAAGGCTATGAAGAATATTGTTTGGAACAGGGTCAGCAGAATCCACGGGGCATAGCCGAATATAGCTATCCAATACAGCAGCGCGCCGAAGAACACCACCCCTGCCAGCAGCGACGCCGTCAAGCTCTCTTTCAGTGAAGACCGCCGGTAGATGACAAACAGCGGCGACAACGCGATCCAGGCCAACGGCCAGATGTTAAATGGCGGAAAAGCCGCAACAAGCCCGCACGCTGATGCGATGGAAAAAACCGTGGATTGCGCTCTCAACGTCTCCACCCCAAAAGCGCTATAATATGCTCAGACTTTTTCGGAGTATTAGAGGTGCGATTAGTTAGCATTAGATTGATTATAGCAGTTGCCACACTGGCCGCAAGTCTTGTATTGGCGGGCTGCGCGAGATCCCCTCAGGGCGCGGGCGCCACAGGACGTCAGCTCGTAATTGAGATGCGGGTCGCCGGCGTTATCAACCCTGACTATTACTACTATGTAGCAATTGACAACGATGGCGACCCCATTAACGGCCCCAATGACGGTCCGATTGCGGTTGTGGGGCCGCCGTGGGGCAACGGCTGGGGAACCGGCGCGATAACGCATTTCGTTCAATACGACACGCGTGAGTTGGGTTACGGACTTTATAGATTTTTGGATCCCGGCGTTTTTCTCAACGCTGAACGGATCGGCTACCCGGTCAATTACACAACTCCGGGGCTAAACAGTAACCAGCTGTTGTTTGTCATCAATCTTGACGATATTATTACCGGCTCCCAAACCAACGGCAATGATATCGAAACACTGGAGATTAATCTCATAACAACAGATGTAAAACCCCTTGATCCTGATTTCATAGGACCGAGGTATTGGGACGCGCTGGGCGATTTCAGCAGCAACAGTTTTATCAGATTGAGCGTGACGCCTGGAAGGACCATTTCCAACACAACAGAGGATCTAGAAGTATCCGGAGATACACCCAAACCGGACTTGGACATCACAGACTGGTCTATTGAAGTGCAGCAACTGTAAACTTGGGGAGTGATTAGTGGTTAGTGGTTAGTGGCTAGTATTTCACTAGCCACTAACCACTAGCTACTAACCACTCCAACTACACTGGAGGAAGCGATGCTCCGCGCTCGACAATTTTCAAATCCGCCTCCGTCCCTGCGGCTTGCGCTGGTTCAGATGAACCCCACCGTAGGTGATTTGGAAGGGAATGCGAATAAGATACTGGATGCCGTTCAGCAAGCGAAGGAGCATAAGGCCGATGTCGTTGTTTTCCCTGAGCTTGCTTTGACCGGCTATCCACCGGAAGATTTGCTCCTCAAGCCACAGTTCACGGCGGATAACCTCAAGCAGCTCGAAGCCATAGCGCCGCAAATTGAGGACATCACGGCGGTCATTGGGTTCGTCGACGGCAACGCCGACATCTTCAACGCGGCGGCCATAATACATAACGGCGAGATTGCGGGCATTCACCACAAATTCTATTTGCCGACCTACGGCGTGTTCGACGAGGATAGATATTTCCAAAAAGGCAATGAATTGCAGGTGTTCAAGCTCAAAGGCGTTACGTTCGGGGTCAGCGTCTGCGAGGACATCTGGTATCCCGAAGGACCTCATCGCATTCAGACCCTTTTGGGCGACGCTGAACTTATCATCAACATCAACGCCTCGCCTTTCCACAGCGGCAAATGGATAGACAGGGAGAGAATGCTCTCCGTTCGAGCCGCCGACAATGACGCAGTCGTGGCGTACGTAAACACAGTAGGCGGGCAGGACGAACTGGTATTTGACGGCCATTCGCTTGTCATCAATCCCAACGGCGAGATTATAGCGCGCGGGAGGGCTTTTGAAGAGGAAATCATATACGTCGATGTCGATACCGGAGCGCCTATGCACCGGCGGTTGATAGACCCAAAACGCCGGAAGGAGAAGCTGGCGCTGCAGAAGCAGATGGACCGGCCTCAAACCATTAAATTGGTCGCAAACAAGACAGATGATAAGAAACCGCCTCTTCCGTCCAGGCAAGTCAACCCCCCGGAACGAGTGGAGGAGGTTTATTCCGCGCTCACTCTCGGCTTGCGGGATTACGTTCGCAAGAACCAATTCAAAGGGGTGGTATTAGGTCTTAGTGGTGGTATCGACTCTGCTCTGACCGCCGCAATAGCGGCAGACGCTTTGGGCAATGACGCGGTAACGACCGTGAGTATGCCTTCCGAAATCACATCCTCGGAGAGCAAAGAAGATGCCGAGGCTTTGGCAAAAAACTTTGGGATCAAGCTCCTTACCATACCTATCAAACAGGTTTTTGAATCTTATAAAGACATACTAGCCCCAGCTTTTGCGGGTCTTGCTGAGAACACGACTGAAGAGAATCTTCAGGCGCGGACTCGCGGCAACATATTGATGGCTTTGTCGAACAAATTCGGCTGGCTGGTGCTTACTACGGGAAACAAAAGCGAGATGGCCTGCGGCTACGCGACACTTTACGGCGATATGGCTGGTGGATTCGCGGTCATCAAAGACGTTCCGAAAACGCTTGTATATGAATTGGCGAACTATCGAAACCGCAAAAGCGAAGTTATCCCCCGCCGTATAATCGAGAAAGAGCCGACCGCTGAGCTTCGACCCGGGCAGAAGGACGTAGACTCGCTGCCGCCCTACTCTCTTCTTGACCCGATATTGCGTTACTACGTTGAGGAAGACAGAAGCGTCGAGGAGATAATCCATCTTGGCTTCGATGAGGCGATTGTCCGAAAAGTAGCGCGCATGGTTGACCGCAACGAATACAAGAGACGCCAAGCCCCGCCGGGCGTGAAGATAACGCCAAAAGCCTTTGGCCGTGACCGCCGGTTGCCGATTACGAATTGGTATACATGCGATAGGTGTATTTGATACCAGCGATTTGGGAGGATTGATAATGCGGATAACTTATGACACCAAGGCCGATGCCCTCTATATAAGTTTTCGGGAGGGGGTTTTCGCTAAGAATCGTGAGATCGAATACGGAGTGGTGTTGGATATCGGGCAAAATGATGAGCTACTCGGCATAGAGATTCTGGATGCCGCGACACGTCTCGACATATCTGATATTGCGAAGGTGAGTATAGAAATGCCGCTCAACCTTACAGAAGCGGCGTAAATGCTTGTGATTACGGATTTGCAATTTGGTTGTTTCAGAAATCCCTTTGTTGTTTCGGGGAACCCTTCAGGCTGTCTCAAAATCCTGCACAGCAGCAATATTGTTGATATGATCGGCGGGTTTGACCAGGTCTCATCTGGACGAACCGACCGATCAAGCAAAAAAGTAAAACATTAGCAACTATTGAAG
>JAUSEB010000337.1 GCA_030650495.1 Armatimonadota bacterium
GTAAAGAATACACATTCATTGCGTCTTCCAGCCCAGCGAATTAAAATACTATACTAGTCTCGGTGTTTCGGCATTTCAAATGCCGAAACCAACTATGTAACCCGTAAAGGATGATGCGCATGTGGCAGCGATTTACCGAAAGAGCGCGCAGAGTAGTCTTCTTTGCCCAGGAAGAGGCGGGACGGCTCGGCGAAAACTATGTGAGTCCCGAACACCTGCTGTTGGGACTGATCAGGGAGAGCGAAAGCGCCGCGGTCCGAGTTCTTCAAAATATCGGTGTTGATACCGCGCATCTTAGCGCTGAGATAGGGGATCAACTTCCAAAAGGCGATGGCAAACGCGGTCAGGATATGAAGCTCACGCCGCGATCAAAGCGAGTCATAGATCTAGCCTACGACGAAGCTAGGCAACTGAACAATGACTACATAGGAACAGAGCATTTGCTTCTTGGACTTATTCGTGAAGGCGATTGCCCGGCAAGTATAGCGCTTATCGGATTCGGCGCGGCGTATGAACCGGCGAAAAAGGCCGTAATTGCCGTGCAATCCGGCAGTGAATCAAGCAAACCTGCCGATATAACGGATACTACGATGAAAGGCCCGGCGATGGGCGGAGTTTCAGCGATGCGGCTGCGTGGCCGCGACCTTCTTTCCATAGACGACCTGACCAGGGATGAGATCGAAACCGTTTTCCATACGACCGGCGTTCTCAAAGAGTCGTCCAAGAACTGGGAGCAGCAGTCCGGTTTGCTGCGAGACCGCACGCTTGCGATGATATTCGAGAAGCCGTCGCTCAGGACCAGGGTCACATTTGAAGTCGCCATGACCCAGCTCGGAGGTCATGCCATCTATTTGCAGCCGTCCGATATCCAGCTAGGCGTCAGAGAGACAATAGCCGACGCCGCCCGGAATCTGGAGCGTTGGGTGGACGCCATAATGGCACGCGTCTTCTCGCACAATACGGTCACCGAGCTTGCCGAATACGCGCGGATTCCCGTCATAAACGCGCTGAGCGATTTGGAGCATCCGTGCCAGGCTCTCGCTGACTTCTATACGATTAAAGAACAAAAAGGCGAATTGAAAGGACTCAAGCTGGCGTATGTCGGCGACGGCAACAACGTGTGCAACAGCCTATTGCTGCTAGCGGCGAAGGTCGGGACCAGTATGTCCGCCGGCTGCCCCGAAGGCTACGAGCCGGACGTACATATACTTGCAAGAGCGCGTGAAATCGCCGGAGATACGGGCGCCGCGATAGAAGTGACACGTGATCCGGCTGAGGCCGTTAAAGACGCCGACGCTGTCTATACCGATGTTTGGGCGAGCATGGGCCAGGAGTCGGAGAAGGCGGAGCGGGCCAAAACCTTCCCGCCGTATCAGGTAAACGCGGAGCTTTTGAAACACGCGAAGAAGGATGTCATCTTCCTTCACTGCCTGCCCGCGCACCGAGGCGATGAAGTCACCGACGAGGTTATGGACGGCCCGCATTCGGTCGTCTTCGACGAGGCCGAGAACCGGCTTCACGTCCAAAAAGCTCTGCTCAAACTATTTGTCCAAAACAAAAGCTTCAAGGAATTCGTCGGCCCTGAATAGTTGAAGGTTGAATGTTGAGGGTTGAGGGTTGAGGAAGACCTCCCCCTAGCCCCCTCCTAAAGGAGGGGGAACTCCCTCCCCTATAGGGGAGGGTCGGGGTGGGGTCCAATTCTAACTCCTAACTCCTAACTTCTAACTTCTAAATCGAGAGGAGTATACATAATGAAAACCGTCGTTCTCGTCTATTCCGGCGGATTAGACACTTCTGTTTGTATTCCGATGATGCGGGAGGATTATGGCTTCGACCGCGTCGTTACCGTTACCATCGATGTCGGCCAGCCAGCGGAGGACGTGCAAATCGCCGCTGATAAGGCCAAAGCCCTCGGCACGGAGCACTACACAGTTGACGCCAAGGATGAGTTCGCCCGCGAATACATCTTCCCGGCGATTAAGGCAAATGGTGATTATCAGGGTTACCCGCTGAGCACGGCTATTGCGCGGCCTTTAATTTCCCTGAAAGCCGTCGAGGTTGCGAAAAAAGTAAAAGGCGACGCTTTCTGCCACGGCTGCACTGGTAAGGGCAACGACCAATTCCGCATCGAGTTCGTTATGCGGACGATGGCGCCGGAGTTGGACATCATCGCTCCCATGCGCGAGAAGAATATGACCCGCATCGAGGAGATCGAATACGCCAAATCGCGCAACGTCCCCATCGGGCAGAGCCTGGAGAAGATTTGGAGCATAGACGAGAACATGTGGGGCCGATCCATCGAGGGTGGCCGGCTGGAAGAGCCGGACTATTTCCCGCCGGAAGAGATATTCCAGTGGACCGTCAACCCGCAGGATGCTCCGAATACGCCTGAAGAGATCGCTATTGGTTTTGAGAACGGCGTTCCCGTCAGTCTGAACGGCCAGATGATGCAGCCCGTGGAGTTGATTTACAAAGTAAAAGACATCTCAGGCAAGCACGGAGTTGGCCGGGTTGACGTGATGGAAGACCGCATGCTCGGCCTGAAAGTCCGCGAGAACTACGAATGCCCCGCCGCCGTCACTCTAATTGCCGCACATAAAGCCCTAGAAGCTCTCGTTTGCACCAAGGAAGAACTGGCGTTCAAAGCAATGGTTGACCGCAAATGGGGTGAGTTGGCCTATCAAGGACTCTGGTTCGACCCGCTGAAGGAGGATTTGGAAGCCTTCATTAACAAGATACAAGAGCGCGTCAACGGAGTCGTGCATTTGAGAATGTACAAAGGCAGCGCGACTGTAATCGGCAGATCAAGCGAATCGGCGCTGTATTCAGAGGATTTAGCCTCATTCGACAGCAAGACCTTCGTCCAGTCCGAAATGACCGGCAGCGTAAAGGTCCACGGCCTGCAATCGCGTATGTATTGGCAGTTGAAGAAGTAGGAAAGCTGTCAGCTATCAGCTTTCAGCTGACAGCTAGGAAGATTTTGTTGCTTCGGTAGTTCTGTTGCCGAAGCCGAGTCTGTAAGGCGCGAGTCGTGTGAGGCGTTTGATGAAAAGACGTGTTAAAATTGCTTTAGGATTCGCCACTATTTGGCCTTTTGCATCTTTGCTTGGCTCTGCTGTTGCTGGTTACAGGCTGGTTATTTTGTTGCTTCGGTAGCCTGCTGCCGAAGCTGGCGCCGAAGGCGCCACAATCCCTTCTCCCTTGACGGGAGAGGGTTAGGGTGAAACCTCTCGGACAAGGATTAATGCTTATGAAACTTAAAGTCGTGATTCATGAAGAAGAAAACGGCGGCTTTTGGGCGGAAGTGCCGGCTATGCCGGGCTGTGCGACCCAAGGCGAGACACTGGAAGAACTGCTTCAGAATGTTCACGAAGCGGTTCAAGCATGCCTTTCGGTAGGAGCTACCGCTGTTTAGAATGTAGAGAAACTCAAACTGATAGCTGTCAGCTGACAGCTGACAGCTAGGAAAAAACTATGAAAAAACCCTGGGGTGGGAGATTTACAAAACCAACTGATAAGGCGGTCGAGGCGTTTACCGCTTCGATCCACTACGACAGCCGTTTGCTGGAATACGACATTCGCGGCAGTATCGCGCACGCCAAAATGCTCGGCAAATGCAAGATAATTCCACCGGAAGACGCTGAGAAGATAGTTGTCGGCTTGGAACAAGTCCTAAGTGATCTGCAAAGCGGTAAGGCGAAGTTCGACCCCTCGCTGGAAGACGTTCATATGAACGTCGAAACCCTGCTTGCCGGACAAATTGGCGAAGTCGCAGGCAAGCTCCACACCGCCCGAAGCCGGAACGACCAGGTCGCAACCGATGTGCGCCTTTATCTGAAAGACGAGATAGACGCCGCAATAGAGCTAATCAAGACTTTGCAGCGCACACTTGTCCAAAAAGCAAAAGAAAATCTTGATGTCGTTATGCCTGGCTACACGCATATGCAGCACGCGCAGCCGGTTCTACTGTCCCACCATCTTATGGCTTACTTCTGGATGCTCCAGCGGGATTCCGAGCGGCTTCAGGACTGCCGCAAGCGGGTGGATGTCCTTCCGCTCGGCTCCGGGGCTTTAGCCGGAACGCCTTTCCCAATCGACCGCGAGTTCGTCGCCAAAGAGTTGGGCTTCTCCGCCATATCGAAGAACAGTATGGACGCCGTTGCAGATCGTGACTTCATCGCGGAGTTTCTCGCCGCCTGCTCCATCATAATGGCGCATTTGTCGCGTTTCTCGGAAGACATCATACTCTGGAACTCCCACGAATTCCGCTTCATCGAGCTTGACGACTCGGTCACCACCGGCAGCAGCATAATGCCGCAAAAGAAGAATCCCGACGTCGCCGAGCTTGTCCGGGGCAAAACAGGCCGGGTCTACGGCGATCTGATAAGCCTATTGACGACCATAAAGGGCCTTCCGATGACCTACAACCGCGATTTGCAGGAGGATAAGGAGCCACTATTTGACGCCGCCGACACGGTGAAGTCCTCCCTCGGAGTCTTCAGTATAATGCTCAAATCGGCCAAATTTAATGTCAAGCGTATAGCCGAAGATATGCATGGTGATTTCTCGACGGCAACCGATATGGCGGATATATTGGTAATGCAGGGCTATCCTTTCCGCACAGCCCACGAGATGACCGGCGATCTTGTTCGCGAATTCAATGAGGACGGGTTGGGATTGGAGCTATTGCCGCTCAAAGAGTTCCAGGAGATGGTGAGAAAAGTGGATAAGAAGACTATCCAGAGAATCACCGATCCCAAAGCCAGCGCCAACGCCAAGAACGTTCCCGGAGGCACGGCCAGGGAGCAGGTCGAAAAGCAAATTGAAGAGGCTTTGCAAATTCTGAATAGTAAAACGTAACACGCGAGGGGCCGGAGAATCCGGTCTCTAAACTCTAAACCCTAAACTCTCAACTTGTCATGAATCTCAACCGCAACCAACAGCTTGCAGCGGTCGCCATACTCGGCCTTGCTCTAATCGGCCTGAGCATAGGGCTGCTCAGACCTTCTTTCGGCAAGACCAGCACAGATGATGTCACCATAACCGAACCTGGGGAATCCTCGAAGGAAAGCGTCGATATATCAGTTGACGACCGCCCCGGATCACTAAATCCTTCGGCTTCTATACTTGTCCATGTGGCCGGACGGGTCAAGTTCCCGAATGTCTATCGTATTCCGACGCGCAGCCGTGTAATCGATGCAATAAAACAGGCAGGCGGCGCAATGCCCGACGCATATTTGGAC
>JAUSEB010000341.1 GCA_030650495.1 Armatimonadota bacterium
CCGCTACGCTCAAATCCCGATACACCAAACCGAAAGATAGGAAAAAGCTGTCAGCTATCAGCTGACAGCTGACAGCTGACAGCTGACAGCTGATAGCTATTCTATTCTCCAAATTCTCAACTAAATTGAAATAAAGCTGTACAAAGAGCGGTATATATAAGTAGTTATGCTACGTTTTAATTCTATACGAACAAAACTGGTCTTGGCGTTTATTGCCGTTATCGTGCCGTTCTTGGTGTTGCAGATACACTCTTATAAGAGCAGGTACGCTTCCCGCCGCACTATCGCTCTTGCAAGCGAAATGCAAATGTCTATAACCGCCGCACAAGCCATAAGGGAGTATCTCAACGACATGCGCAGGCAGGCGCGTATGACGGGCTTTACGATACTTCAAAACGAGAACCAGTGGAGTCACAAGAAGATAAGGGCATACCTCGCGGAAGTCCAAAAGGACGATCCGGCGTTGGATTTCATCGGCTGGGTGACCCCGCAAGGTATATTGTCGGTCGGCTATCCGGGAACTCGTCCCGGCGTAGACATAACGGATCGTGAATACTACAGGCAGATCAAGCGCGGGCAGACGTGGGCCGTATCGGACCTCCTGATTTCCAAAGTAACCAAAGAACCCAGATTTGTGGGCGCGTATGGCATCAGGAATGACCAGGGACGGCTTCGCGGTATTGTGATCATGGTAGTGGACACAAAACTGCTATCATCGCGGCTTATGATCAGTAATGGGTCCTCCAAAGATGCAATTATCGTCATCACGGATTCCACCGGAAGAGTCGTCTACAATAACAGCCACCCAGACCTGTTATGGCGTGAAAGAGACTGGAGCAAGGTTCCGTCCATCAGGCGAGCGATGAATCAGACATCGGGTTACATCTACCGCGCCAGATTGCCGCTTACAGAAGAAATGCTGATAGGCGCCCAGACCCCTATGCCTGGAACAGGATGGTCGGTCGGGGCGTTCAGCCCTGTTGATGAGGTGATGAGACCGCTCCGAGAAGACTTTCGGCGGAGCATGATGTTGGGGCTTGTGGTTTCTTTAATCGTATTAATGGCGATTCTTGTGATTGGAAACAGCTTTTCCAAACCCATAGTCGATCTCTCGAACGCGGCTGTGAAGATTGCGCGGGGAGAACTGTCGGAGCGTGTGCGTATAAAGTCAGGTGACGAAATTGGGATACTTGCAACCCAGTTCAACCTGATGGCCGAAAATTTGGAACAAGTCCAGAAAATCACTAATCGCCTCCTTACTGACGTGCCTCTGAGCGATTTGTTTGAGGCTCTCGCCAGTGGGGCCGCCGCTGTGCTTGGGACAAACAAGGCCGGAGTGTTCCTGCCGGACCCAGGCGCCCGGGGAATCAAACATGCTGCAAGCTGCGGCCTCTCCCCTGATTACTTGGAGTTTATCCAGGATGCGCCTCCTCTTGTTCCGGTAGGCGGCAGGGCGGCGGCGTCCCTCAAGACATTGGTGGTCGATGTTCGCGCTGATAAGGAGCTTGCTCCTTATGCTGAGCTTATGGAACGCGAGGACATAGGCTCGATTGCATGCATACCGCTTGTGACTGGAGAAAACAAGCTCCTGGGCATCATATCGGGCTACCTGGCGTCGGGGCAGGCGCCCAGCCGCGAGCAAATGAGCGCTTTGCAGTTCTTTGCAGCCCAAGCGGCAGTGGCGTTGGAAAACGCGCAACTTCACAAAGAAACACGCCAGCGAACACGCGAACTCCAGGTGTTGTGGGAGGTTGGCCAGGCGGTAGCGCTAAAACTGGACCTGGACGATTTGGCGACTACGCTGGCTGAACGGCTGAGCGCGCTAGTTCAGGCTGATGATTGTTGTCTAACACTATATGAGCCTGAGTCTGACAAGTTTACCATAATAGGAAGCAGTGTACCGGAAGGAACGGTTTGTCCGCCTGAAAGAGCCTCCAGATGCGCCGCCTCTATTAGCCAGGCTTATATATCCCAGGAAGTAACGACTCTGCAGTTGAAACCGAACGGCCAGGACCAAGCAGATCTGGAGGCTCCCGAATACGTGCTGTTGGCGCCAATGACCTTGCATGGCCAGCCAACGGGTTGTATATGCTTGTTTAGACAGAAAGACTCGTTTACTGAAAGCGACGGCAGGCTAGTATCAGCTATAGCAGGTGTTGCAGCAATAGCCATTGAAAACGCCAGATCGTATGGCAAGGAACGTAGGATAGCGGAAACCTTGCAAAGCAGCTTCCTGCCGCCTAGAGAGTTCTTGCATGATCGCGTGGAAATCGCTGAAGTTTACAGACCTGCGCTCGACGAGGCGAGTGTGGGCGGAGACTTCTTCGACGTATTGCATCTGTCCAACGGGCGGCTTGGCATAGTCATAGCCGATGTCGCCGGCAAAGGACTGCAGGCGGCGGTACACACGGCAATGCTCAAATATATGCTACAAGCCTATGCTTATCAGGGCCAGTCTCCCGCCGAGGTCATTCTGTCCCTCAACAAAGCAGTTGCCGCCCAATGGGAGTCGGACAGCTTCGTGACGCTTTTCTTCGGAGTGTTTGATCCGCAAAGTGAGGAGTTGGTATACGCTAACGCCGGACATGAAATGCCAATTCTATATCAATCCAAAACTGAATGCTGTGATATGCTTGACGTGACCGGACCGGCGCTGGCAATGGCCGAAGACGCGTCGTATTCGCAGAAAACCATCCAACTCCCCCCAGGCAGCGTTCTCGTTTTATACACTGACGGTATCTCCGAAGCGCACGTCAGCAGCGACTTCTTCGGAACCGAGGGAATTCGCCGGGTCATAGATGAATATGAAACAAGTTCCGCGCGCGAAATCGCCGACCGTATCGTCGAAGCCGCTTCGGCATACGCTCAAGGGCATCTGCACGATGATGTAGCGCTGCTGGTGTTGAGGGTAAGGGAGGGGAAAGCCGGCGATGAGCGATGAGTGACGAGCGATGAGATAGTTGACGGTTGAAGGTTTAATGCTGAATGTTTAAGACTTCGGTATTATATGCTTGTTCTTTGAAGCCGAAGATAAGTTGAATGCACCGTTGTTTCGGGATTTGAATGGAGCGCAGCGGAATGGAAATCCCGAAACAAGCAACGGATGTAATGCTGAATGTTTGAAGGAGAGAGAGTTGGAAGCAATACCCTTCAACCTTCAACCTTCAACAATCCCTCGACTCCCTCTCCCATCTGCGTTCTTCCCTGAACCAGACCTTTCGTGCTTTCATTCTTCCGCGTCGGGAGAGGCGCTTGGCTGGTCGTCTGATTCCGGCGAGACCTCGTTCACCTGGCCATCGCGCGCCACAAGCTCTTTCCGGCGTACAGACACAATGCGAGGAGCTGTAATGCCCAGCCTCGCTTGCTCCCCGCGCACCTCTATCAGTGTGATTTCAATTGTCTCGCCAATCAGAATGGATTGGCCGACTTTCCTTGTCAGGACAAGCATGTTCGCGTCCTTTCGCCGCGTCCCTGTACTGCGCGAATTGATGGCAACACTCCGAACTGCCGAATGCCTGACCAACTGTATTTGCTTATCCCATTATCGGCTTACAACTGCAAAATCGTTAGGTGGTTGTTAGTTGACGGTTGGTGAGGGAAATCATTTCCCCACACTCGCTTTACTCCAAACTCTCAATTTTCCATGGATGGCTCGACCAGGAAAATCGCGTAGTCGGCGAGCAGATTGGGGAGGAAGCGGACGCGCTTGCACGAGCCGTCATCGCCGGTTCGCAGCGGGATTTCCCTAAGGATTTTTAGGTCCATCTTCCTGCACAGGTCGCGGAAGTCCTTGATAGTGGTGTGATGGATGTTTGGGCTGTCGTACCATTCGTATGGAATTCTTGCTGTTTTGGGCATACGTCCCAGAATGAAAAGTTGAGCGCGAACGGACCAATGCCCGAAGTTCGGCACGCTGATGATGAGCTTTTTGCCGACCCTGGCCATCTCACGGAGAAGGTTTTGGGGATGGTGCAAGACCTGCAGGGTGTTAGTGCTGATTACATAATCAACTGACTTGTCATTGAAGTCGGCAAGACCTTCGTCCAAATCTCCATGATAAACGAAAAGCCCTTTAGAAACGCAAATATGGATGCACTCTTCGGCCAGATCGATCCCCTGGGCGCGCGCGCCCTTTTCGGCCTGCAGGGCTTTGAGCAGATTGCCAGAGCCGCAGCCGAGGTCGAGAACCTGGCTGCCCTCTTCGACCAGGTCGATTATATACCTAATCTCCGGGGTTATTCCGTTCTCATCGATGACGATTCCATCCGGTATATGCTGATCTGCTTGTGCGCTCAAAGTCAACCTCAAACCGCGTACTCAAGAAAGCTCTTGATTAGTTGAGTCTGCGCGTCGGACTCTAATAGAAATGCGTCGTGGCCGTATGCCGTCTGAATTTCCGCGTAAGAGACATCTATGTTGTTCCGGCGCAGGGCCGTGACAATCTCTTTTGACTGATATGACGGGAACAGCCAGTCAGATGAATATGATATTACCAGGAACTTAGCTTTTGCGACGGATAGCTCCTTCCTTAGCGAGCCGCTTGGCTGCCTCAGGTCGAAATAGTCCATCGCTTTGGTAATATATAGGTAAGCATTCGCGTCAAATCTCTCAACAAAACGGTCGCCTTGATAACGTAGATAGCTTTCTACCTGGAAGTCGGTAAGGAAATCGTAGCCGTATTCGGGTTTGACCAAGTCTCTGCCAAACTTCTCATGCATCGATTCGTCGGAGAGATAGGTTATATGGCCTATCATCCTTGCGACCGCCAGTCCACGGGACGGAAAAGTTTTGTCGTAGTATTCGCCGCGCATCCATTCGGGGTCGGCCATAACCGCCTGCCTGCCGACTTCATCAAATGCTATAGCCTGGGCCGACAGCCGGCTTGTGGTGGCAATTGGAATCGCTAACCGGACGTGGTCTGGATAACTGACAGTCCACTGCAGCGCCTGCATCCCGCCCATCGAGCCGCCGGTCACGCACAATAGCTGGTCTATGCCGAGATGGTCGATCAACCGCCGCTGCGCGTTTACCATATCTTTTATCGTCACAACGGGAAACGAAAGGCCGTATTCCTTACCGGTAGCGGGATTCACGGCGCATGGGCCGGTAGACCCCTTGCATCCGCCTATCATATTGGAGCAGATGACGAAATACTTGCGCGTGTCGAAAGCCTTTCCAGGCCCGACCATCACGTCCCACCAGCCGGGCTTGCGGTCCTCTGGCGAGTTCCTACCCGCCACGTGAGCGTCACCGGAAAGGGCGTGCAATATGAGTATGGCATTACTCTTGTCGTGGTTGAGCTTACCATAAGTCTCGTAAGCGAGAGTGACAGGCGACAAAGTGCGGCCCGACTCGAGCGTGAACTGCTCCGGCGGCTCGGCAATGGTCAGATATTGAGTTTCAACAATGCCTACTGATCCTTTGTCCAAAACGCCTCACAAGAACCGATAAAATGCTTCTTTAACCACAGATGGACGCAGATGAACACAGATAAACAGAGAAAAGCTATCAGCTGACAGCTTCTTGTTGCTTCGGTAGCCTGCTGCCGAAGCCGGCGCCGAAGGCGCCGAATTACCGGTGTGCACCGGTGTTTCGGGATTTGAATGGAGCGCAGCGGAATGGAAATCCCGAAACAAGCCGCGTATGTAATAGCGATACGTTAGCTTCGGCTTCAAAGAACAAGCCGAAGCATAGGACTCATCGCTCGTTACTCATCACTCGTCGCTGGCTTTCCCCTCTCTCAACCCTACTGCGATTTACTCAACGCCTGGTCTATATCAGCCATTATATCATTTACATCTTCAATGCCAATGGACAATCTCACGAAATCCTCGGTCACGCCGGTTTCTAGCTGTTCCTCCGGGGTCAACTGCTGATGCGTCGTGCTTGCCGGATGGATCACAAGCGACTTGGCGTCGCCGACATTCGCCAAATGAGACAGCAGCTTCAGCGAATCGATGAACTTGACTCCCGCCCAAGTTCCGCCACGAATGCCGAATCCCATAATAGCCCCCGCGCCCTTGGGCATATACTTCTTCACCAGATCGTATGTCGGATGGCTCGCCAAGCCCGGATAGTTCACCCACGTTACCAGAGGATGGTTCTCCAGGAATCTCGCGACCTTCAGCGCATTGCTGCTGTGGCGATCCATTCTCAATGAAAGCGTCTCGATTCCTTGCAGTATCAAGAACGCGTTGAATGGACTCAGGGCCGGGCCCAAGTCTCGGAGCAGTTCAACACGAGCCTTTATGATGAACGCCACGTTGCCTAATCCGGGAAAGTCTCCGAACACCTCCCAGAATTTCATCCCATGATAGCTGGGATCAGGCTCGGTATACGCTGGGAAATTACCGTTCCCCCAGTTGAACTTGCCGGAATCAACGATAACGCCGCCGATTGACGTGCCGTGGCCGCCTAAGAATTTGGTCAGAGAGTGAATGACAATATCCGCTCCCCATTCGAATGGGCGGCACAGATATGGTGTAGCCACAGTATTGTCTATGACCAGCGGTACACCTGCGTCATGCGCTATTTTCGCGACCGCCTCGATGTCCAGCATATCGTTTTTGGGATTGCCTACGACTTCCGCGAATAGGAGCTTGGTTTTGGGCGTAATGGCCTTAGCGAAATTCCGCGGATCACTGGAGTCGACGAACTTGCCGGTTATTCCCATTTTGGGGAGAGTATGATGGAAGAGGTTATAAGTTCCGCCGTACAGGCTCGATGACGAAACAATCTCATCTCCCGCCTGTGCTATGTTGAGAATAGTAAGGGTCTCTGCCGCCTGTCCTGAAGCCGTGGCCAAAGCCCCGCTTCCGCCCTCCAACGCGGCGATTCTTCTCTCCAGCACATCGCACGTCGGATTCATAATCCTGCTATAGATATTGCCGAACTCCTTCAACGCGAATAGATTCGCAGCGTGTTCGGCGCTTTTGAATACGTATGAAGTCGTCTGGTAAATCGGTACCGCCCTAGCGCCTGTAGTGGGGTCGGGCTCCTGTCCCGCATGCAGTGCGAGAGTGTCGAAACTGTATTCTCCTGCCATTTGGCCAATTATTCCTTTCAACTTTATTGCCGTAGAGTTGGTGAACAATACCCCCCTCAATCCCCCCTTCTAAAGGGGGGAAGCGCCGTAGCTCCCCTTCGTAAGGGGGAAGTGTTGTAGCTCCCCTCCTTACGAAGGAGGGGTTGGGGGAGGTTAAAATTGTAAACAATACAAATTCTGTGGCTAAAGTATACTATGAACCGAGCTTGCCTTGCAAGGCGATTATCGTGGAAAAAAGCGCAAAGCCCGGCGTCGACCTTTCTTGTTGCATCGGTAGCCTGCTGCCGATGCCGTCCCGATTCATCGGGACGAAACTCCCTCTCCTTTAGGGGAGGGTTGGGGTGGGGTCTTCCCTCGACTCCCTTCCCTCAACCCTCATCCCTCAACCAAATGATTGACAAAAACAATCTCATCCATATATATTAACCAAGCTTAATGAAGTTGTAAGGATGTACAAGCTAGTTGTACCGTCGTAGTGACCAAGGCTTTACGCTGGTCGAGATTCTTGTAGCGCTTGCGGTTATCGCCCTGCTTCTAGGTATCCTCCTGCCCATATTGAGTGGAGCAAAAGATAACGCATACAGAACCAAATGCGCGAGCAACATGCATCAGCTTGGCGCGGCCTTCAGTATGTACGCTTCCGACTGGGACGGAGTTTTCCCATCGCCCGGCGGTCTGTTCGGCGGCCGGAACTATTGGTCGCAAACAGGAGGCGGAGGGCTGACGCGTTATGTGGGCAATAGGGATGGCGGTTTCAATACCGTCTGGTGTTGCCCGTACCCTCCTCGAAGCTACGGCATGAACAGCTTCCTGCGCAAGCCTTCCGATGTTTTCTATCCCGGTTGCGTAAGCATATTGACGCCCATCCGCCAGGATGCGGTTCCGTCTCCTCGTCGGACAATACTGCTTTACGAAGGAACGCAGATCACCATTGCGGTCGCCACCAAGCCTGAAACCACCTATCCGGGAATTTACGTTTACAGATGTGGCGACTGGACCGAAGTCAGAGGATGGTATCCGAAAAACCCAAATGGCTCCATCGACGCCGACAAGCCCTGGCACAACAACGTCAACAATTACCTCTATTGCGACGGCCATGTGAAAGCCCGCCCACCGGGAAAACACCGGTCCGACGTTTCTCCAAACGTGAGTTGGGAAGAAGCGGGCGAGTGGTTTGTGGATAAATATAAGTATCGGTACATGTGGCCGCAAGAGTAATTTGCTTATGTCTACTCTGATCGACCGGGACATCATGTCCCGGTCACGGTTCCCCGGACATCTTGTCCACTTGCTACTGAAGGATATTTCGGATCTATCAGGACGGCGTCGGGAGCAGAGCTAGGCTTTGTTATTTGGTAGCTTGCAGGAATCCATGGCACAGCCGATTAAGGAAATATAAACCCCAAGCAGACGAGCTAGAATGCGAGGCCATAATATGACATACCTGGAGCAGGCAAAAAGCAAGGGCTACGCCACCTTAGTTGGCGAAGGAACGAAGCAGCGCATCACCTACGTCGCCGTTAACCATTCCGAGCGATTCTCGGACTCCGAAGAACAGGTCAGGGCCGAGTTCTGGGCTGAGCTCATTTTCCGCTATGGTTATGAACCGGCTCGCATCGGTGTCGAAGTCACTGTTCCCGACCGAACGCCCAAGGACGCTGCCGATCTGGTCGTCTTCCGCGACGATGCCCGTACTAGCCCCTTCGCAGTCATCGAATGCAAGCGCGACGGAGTGACAGACGCCGAATTCACCCAAGCCGTCGAGCAAGCTTGCGGTAACGGTACGTGGGCCAAGTTCCGCGCCCAATATGTAGGTGTCATCGCCGGACAAACACGCCGCTTTCTTGATTTCACCGAAAAATATGGAGTGCTCGAACGTGAGGCGAACATCATTGCCGACGTACCCCGCCAATACGGCAAGCCAGAGGAATGGCGATATCTCAAGGGTACGAGCGAGGATATTCAACCGGTCAGTAAGGAGAGCCTCATTGCAACCATCAGCAAATGCCATCAGACCCTCTGGGGCGGCGGGCGCTTATCGCCCCCAATGGCCTTCGGTGAACTCTGCAAACTCCTATTTGTCAAGATTCAGGACGAGAAAACCCCACGCAAGAACGGCGATCCCTACGAGTTCCAGATCAAGACCCACGAGCCTAGCCTCAAACTCGCCGAGCGCATAAAAGACATCTACGAAACCGCCAAGAAGAAAGACCCGCAGGTCTTCACCGATACAATTCGTATTGACGACGCTACGCTACGCACTCTCGTCTCCCACATGGAGGGCGTTAGCTTCAGCAATACCGATCTCGACACTAAAGGCGTCGCGTTCGAGAAGTTCATGGACCGCTTTTTCAAAGGTGACTTCGGACAGTATTTCACTCCGCGTGAACTCATCGCATTCGCCGTGGAGATGATGGATCCAAAGCCCGACGAACTGGTTCTCGATCCAGCCTGCGGTTCCGGGGGCTTCCTGTTGCGCGCACTTGATCACGTGCGCGACCAAGCTAAGGAATACCATGTCCCCGGAACCGGCGAGTACGACAGATACTGGCACGATTTTGCCAAGAACAATCTCTATGGTATAGAGATCAACGATGAGATCGCCCGCGTTGCCAAGATGAATATGATCCTCCACGACGA
>JAUSEB010000350.1 GCA_030650495.1 Armatimonadota bacterium
CTTCAACTATCTCTCGACTCCATTTCCCATCTGCGTTTATCTGCGCCTATCAGCGTTAATCTGCGTTCTTTTCTGAAACAGCCTGGCAAGCAGCCTGTGAACTGTACGGGTTTTTGCGGAAAACTTAGGCATTTGTCTTGACAGACGTATGCTCGGCTATTATAATGGCAGAGGTAGTAGCCAGACACCTGGCCGTTTATATGTTGGAGCTTTCCCGGCAATTTTGCCGGAAATGCGAGATTTGGCAGCCAACCGGAGAGTTTGGCGCTAATAATGCAGTATCTTTTAATGTCTGATTGCTTTTTCATTGGACGGGGAGAGACGAGCAGGCGATAGGTAAGCGTTATGTGACCGCGCCACTCTTACTCACACATTTATCCCCATTGACCATTGCCGGTGTTTCTATGCTGCGGGAACGGTGTGTTTGAATAAAGGCTTGGATTAAGCATAAGGCAGTTCCCGCGGCGATCTCGGCTGCAAGCTGCGGGAATTGTGGTTGATTAAACACATGAGTCTCTACTATAAGACCATTCCCGCAGCATACTGAACTCTAAGATAAAATGCCATGGATTTCGGCCAACTGACCGCAATAGACGCCGTTCTGGGAGCGATGCTTGCGATAGCGTTATACACCGATATTGTTCGCGGGAAGATATATAACAAGCTGACGATCCCATGCATTATAATAGGCCCGGCGCTTGGCGTGTTGATCGCGGGCAGGGAAGGGCTTCTGATAAGCCTTGAAGGCGCCGGACTCGGAGCAGTTGTATTCATAGCAATCGCGCTTTTCCGGCTGATGGGCGGGGGAGACAGCAAGCTGATCTGGGCCGTTGGGTCTCTAAAGGGACCGTCGTTCCTGATATGGGCGATGCTGTTCACCGCCGTTGCCGGAGGGGTCCTGGCAATATGTTTCTTGATATATAAGCGCCTCCTGCGGGAAACGCTGTCGGATATGGGATCAAGAACCTTCGCCAAGGTGATATTGAAGGCGCCGATGGAGCTAATGCCGACGCTCAGAGCCGGAAGGCTGCCTTACTCGATAGCAATAACGGCAGGCGTAGTTGTAGCTTTGTTCCGTCATTCGTAAGGTTTAGCGACTGAACATAATGCGGTATTGTAGAGTTCATGCAGTTGCGGCTTTTCCTATGCTGCGGGAACTGCCTTGAGCGGTATCCTTAACGACTTTATATTATGTCGTTCCCGCAGCATAAAGTGGGGGCCGTAACTGTAGTTTTTTCACAATGCTTCGCCGCTTCGTGGACTGCTCTTCATGTCATGTGGCGCTAGCTGATAGAGGACAAGAGTGTCCCGAATTGTAGGATAATTTCCTGTAAAGGAGGTGAAAAAGAAAATGGTAACAAGGATAATAAACGCTCTCAAGGAAGAGGAAGGCGCCACGATGGTGGAGTACGCCCTCATGCTGGCGTTGATCGCGATCATCTGCATAGTCGCTGTGGCGTTGGTCGGAACCAGAGCAAGAGACAAGTTCGGCAATTCCGCGAACAATCTCCTGTAGCA
>JAUSEB010000351.1 GCA_030650495.1 Armatimonadota bacterium
GCCCACCGACACCGATCTGGCGGGAGTGAAGATACTCGCCAAAACAGGAAGCTATCCGACAGGCATAACGGACGGTGAGGCAACCTTGATCTACACTGGAACAGGGACGAACACAACACACACTATCCTTACCAATGGCACAATACAATACTACTCGGCTTTTGCTTATGATGAGGTTCCCAACTACTCAGTCAAAGCCGACATAAGCGGTACTCCGGCTTATATTGACCCCGCTAACGCTAAGATGTCAGCTAACACCGGTAATGTGACTTTGACGGCGGGGAAAGTGAGCGCATTATTCACAAACTCATTCTATGTCCAATCAACAACCGACCCAATAGGGATAAGAGTAGACAAGACCGCTCATGGCCTTACTCTCGGCCAGACCGCCTGGGCTAAGGGAACGGCGGAGACTGACGCCGCGACGGGTGAGAAATATCTATCAGCCGCATGGGCTCAAGGGAGCGGAACAGGCTCTGTTTCTCCCTTAGCTCTTGGCAATACCTCACTTGGCGGAGTCGACTGGAGCTATGACTCGGTGAGCAAGGCGGGTCAGGCTGGAGTATTAGGCGGGCTTGGCCCGAATAACATAGGTCTTCTTGTCAGAGTGTGGGGCAAAGTCACCCAAAGAGAGAATGTGACCAACACCTACTTCTATATTGATGATGGCGCTGGCCTGAAAGATGGGACTCAGACCCTGTTAGTAGACAACGTCGGAATCAGAGTAAAGGCAAGCCCGGTGTCACATGAGACAGGAGAATATGTTGTGATAACAGGACTTAGCTCCTGCTTTAAGGACGGAAGCGGAAATATCATAAGGCAGGTTACGCCGATTACCGGCGGGATATTGGAACTGCCGATACCATAGCTGGAATTATGCTGACTATGTCATTCCCGTTCTACTATGTCATTCCCGCGAAAGCGGGAATCCAGGAACTGAGGCTTGGTCAGAGAGTAGCGTTTACTGGATTCCCAATCAAGTTGGGAGTGACATGTTTCCGGTGTGAGTAATACAAGCCAGAGGGGGTTTGGGTTGAAAACCGGATTTAGGGTATTGATCGCGGCGGCGGTTCTATGCCTTGTTACATCCATGGCTCTGGCTGGTGGCGGCGGGCTGTCGAACAACCTGCACATAGCTTATTATCAATGGTATCGCAGCGTAGCGCACGACGGGGGATGGTCTCACTGGGAAGGCAACGACCACGATCCCCCGGATGACGTGTCGAGCTGTTTCTACCCTGTTCTTGGCGCGTACTCCAGCATGGATAAGGCCGCCATTGAAAAGCAAATGGAGTGGATAAAACGCTCCGGCATAGGAGTGGCGCTGCTGGATGTTTGGACCATAGGGGGCGAAACCGAGATTCCAACGATGACCAGCATGGATATCGCGGCGTCAAAGGGAATCCGCTGCGCTTTCTACCTGGAGCCGTATCACGTCGGTGGAGAATATCGCACAATCAACGACGTTGAGGCCCAAATCCATTATCTTTACGATACTTATGGAAACCACCCCGCCGCATATAAAATATCCCGGCCTACCCAATGGGGGCCCAGCTCCGCGCCCAGGATGGTCTTCTATAGTTTCAGCAGCTTCGCGAACATAACCGAGGCCGACTGGGCCGCGTATATGGACAGAGCTCGCAACACCGCCTACGATCCGTTCCTCATCGGCCAGCCCGGTTCCCCCGGCACGATGACCAATTGCCACTGGGATGGGCTTACTCCGTACGACGGCTTCTCGGTCGATCC
>JAUSEB010000357.1 GCA_030650495.1 Armatimonadota bacterium
GGGGTATGGCTTACTTCAAGCTCCGCAAGCGTGACAGATAATATCATAGAAGAAAACGGCCCGCATGGGATCATCTGCTGGTTCCCGGGCGCTGCGAACATTGCGAATAACGTCATTCGGGACAACGACAAAGGGGTCGGATGCTATTTCTCCAACACCTCCACGATACGCGATAATATAATATCGGGCAGTAATCATAGTGGAGTCTACTGCCAGTCCAGCGCCGCGACCGTAACCGGCAACACCATTTGGCAGAGTCGGGTTTACGGCGTGTATCACACAACCTGCACAGGCGCGGTGGTGGCGGGCAACAAGATATTGGGAAGCGGGCACACCGGAGTCTATCTTTCGACAAGCTCGTCTATAGTGTCGGGAAATGTGATCGCTGGCAGCGTATCGCTCGGCGTCACTTGCTGGGTCGGGAGTTCGGCGACGGTCACCAACAATACGATTTCAGGAAACAGTGGCGGAATCGCTTGCTATAATAGCTCGCCAGGCATAGCCAATAACATTGTGTCCCTGAACGACTGGGGTATAGTAAATTACACATATCCCACGGGAAATCCACAGCTAAAGAACAATTGCGTCTATGGTAATGGGGGATTTGACTATATATCGGTTTCTCGGGGAACCGGTGATATTTCCGCCGATCCCAAATTCGCCTCTCCCGCTATGGGCGATTACCACATCCAGGCTAATTCTACCTGCCGGAATATGGGCTATAACTCCGCGCCGGGTCTGACACCTACGGACATCGATGGCCAGCCGCGTATCGATGGCGCCGCCGTGGACATCGGCGCGGACGAATCTTATGGAGAGACACACATCGTCACGCCAAGAGTTGTCTATGTCAATTGTGAAGCCCCTCCCGCCGGAGATGGGTCGAGTTGGAGTTCCGCTTATCAAACCATACAAGCTGGGGTAGATGACGTTTTGTGGAATGGCCCCGCTGAGATTTGGGTGGCCAAAGGGACTTATGTCGAGCAAGTAGAGATGAGAGCGTTCGCACATATATACGGCGGATTTGCGGGCGTTGAAGGAACGAGAGCGGAACGCAACTGGTTGGGAAACGTTACGATCATAGACGCCGGGGACACAACGGATGGAAGCGCGGCGGTCTTTGGCGCAAACATATCGACCATAGACGGATTTACGATAAGAGGCGCTTACCGGGGAATATACTGCTTCTACGCCTCTCCCATAATCTCCCACAACACCATCACCGGCAACACTTATGCGGGAGTCGCCTGCAACACGGCGTCGCCGATCATAGCAGGTAATATGATATGCGGAAACCCGGCAAACGGCGTTGTGTGTATCTCAAGCTCCGCCATGGTTACCGGCAACACCATGGCCGACAACTCGACCGCCCTCGCATGCTTCAAGAGCGATCCTGTGGTGGCGAACAACATCATGGCGTTCAACAACATTGGAGTCTACAGTGGAAACAGCGCGTTTATACTCAACCACAATGACATCTTCGGAAACACTATGGCAAACTACATACCGGGCTATCTGATACATGATTCGGACATCTCCGCTGACCCCTTATTCGTCGATGCGGCCAATGGCGACTATCATCTTCTCCCAAATTCCCCTTGCGTAAACGCTGGGAATAATTCGGCCCCCGGCCTGCCTGATGTCGATATAGACGGCCAAGGCAGAGTCAAGTGGAATACGATTGACATAGGAGCCGATGAGCTTTGGCCGATATTTGTGACCATAGACATAAAACCGGGAGAGTTTCCAAACCACATAAACATAAAGAGCAGGGGCGTGACTCCCGTGGCTATACTTACTATAAGTGATTTTGACGCGACAACTATCGATCCCGCTACAATAACCCTCGCAGGCTGCCCGCTTTCCCCTAAGCAAAAGGTCGGAGGACCACTCTACCAAGTAACGGATATTGACGGAGACGGCGCTCTTGACCTTCTGGCGCGATTTCAAACGGAATCCCTGCGCTTTAATAACTCAGGCCCAGTCGTCTTCACGGCAAAGACTAAAGACGGCTGGCCGATAGAGGGCGCGGACAGCGTTATAATCGTTGGCAAGTAGAATTTCCCCGTTTTGTTGCTTCGGTAGCCTTGTTTGTTGCTTCGGTAGCCTTGTTTGTTGCTTCGGTAGCCTGCTGCCGAAGCTGGCGCCGAAGGCGCCAAATCCCCTCTCCCTTGACGGGAGAGGGTTGAGGTGAGGGTGATGTTCCGAATCAAACCGCGGCCTTCGCGGAGTCCGACCGCACAAATTCCGCCATGACCTCATTTGAAAGCAGAACGCCTCTGTGCGTCAGCCGCAGGCGCGAGTCGCAGAACTCCACCAATCCTTGTTGGGTCAGTCTTTCCAATTCTTTCTCATAAATTTTATCCAGTTCCATCCCGAACCGCTGCCGGAACGCCATGAGGTCCACGCCTTCCAACAATCTAAGGCCGAGCATGACCGTCTCGCCCATTTGGCCTTCTATTGACAATTCTTCCGATGTCTCGACCGCCGAGCCTGTTTCCGTAACGCGGCTTATGTAGTCCGAAGTATAAGCGACATTCTTCATGCGTTGCCCGTTGATGTAAGAAGCCGCTCCGGCGCCAAAGCCGTAGTATTCTTCATTTCGCCAGTAGAACTCGTTATGTTGGCATCTGTGTCCGGGCATTGCGAAGTTGGATATCTCATAATGCTCGTACCCCGCCGCTTCCAGCATACTCTCAGCCGCGGCGTACATCTCAATCTGCTGCTCTTCGGAAGGGAGTTGGAGCTTGCCCTGCGCCAGCATTTCGGCGAAAGGCGTCCCATGCTCGATTGTCAGCTCGTACAGCGAGACGTGTTCGGGAGCTAAATTGACCGCTTGGCGAAGCGTATCCCGCCAGCCATCAACGGTTTGTTTGGGGAGCGAGTAGATGAGATCGAGGCTGATGTTATTAAAACCGACAAGACGGGCATCGGTCACGCACCTATAAATATCCGCCGCCGTGTGTTTGCGTCCGATGGCGCCGAGCAGAGCGTCCTCAAATGTCTGCGCGCCGAAGCTGATCCTGTTCAGACCCGCCGTCAGCAAGCCCTCCAGCTTAGAAGCGTCAACCGTAGCCGGGTTCGCCTCGATGGTCGCCTCCGCCATATTCGACAGCGACAGTCCGATCTTAACGGCTTCAACAATGGAATAAATATGTTGTTCGGTCATCACGGTTGGCGTTCCGCCGCCGATATAGAGCGTAACGGCCTGGCCGTCCGCCGCCAAATTAATCTCTTTACGGACCGCGGCGGCGTAAGAATCGAAGACCTCGCCCATCCCCGGATATGAATTGAAGTCGCAATAGTGGCATTTGGAAATACAAAAGGGTATGTGGATATATGCGGCGTGCTCGACGCTCATGTTTGATCGACCTCCGAATTGCATTTAACCACAGATGCGCACAGATAAACACGGATATGGGTTAAGCTATCAGCTGATAGCTTGCTATGGACTCGCCAAAGTTTGGATGTCCCCATACACTCGTATCATGCGCAGCACATCGGAGTCCGGCTTCTCGCATGAGCTTATGCCGATAGCGCCTACATACGTGCCTACGGTTGGAATTATCACGACCGGCTGTACAACAGCCTTGACTACAATGTCCGACCCGTCATCAAACGTGAACCATGTGGCCGGGGTGGACGTGTCCTTAGCTATGATCTTCCCTGTGACCTGAACCAGAAGACCTATGTTATTCAGCCCAATTCCGTCTTTTACACCTTTCTGGCCGAGAATCGGCGGACCGGCGTCGTAGCCGAGATCAACCCCGCCCAACGCCTTTAGGCACATAGCCAATGGGCCTACCGAACCGGTGTTATTTGGAGAGTCACACTGGTGAGCGTCGGATGCGTCTATGCATCGCTCGCCGTCGGCATTTGTGCTAAGAGAGCCGATCACGTGGACCCGCATCTCCGCATCCAGAGAGTGACCTACCTTGTTCACCAAAATGCCGCAGGTCTGATCGTCCGACTCGATATAGAAGAAGTCTACAAACTCCGCTGAGACGATGGCGCCGTCGATGTCAACCGGATCTCCGTCCGCGCCGAGCTTGGCTTCGCGAACGGTCGTGGCCACGCTTGGCCAGTATTCGTCGGCGCCAATGTCGATCACACCGTTCTTCCGTACCTCACCATCCATATCGAAAGCCGGAATGGCAGGAGCCAAATCCCAGCCGCCGTTGATACACAGGGAGGACGCCATAAGGTGGTAGTCGCCCCCACTGCGGTTCACAAACAGCGGATTGACTGAAATGTCCCCCGTCCCCGGCGAAACCCCGGAATAGTTGTAGCTCGTGTTCCCGTATACGTCGTTGTTGTGCAGAGTCGGTGTTCCGCCCGACTTGTATATGCCCGAAGAGTTGAACGCCACGGCATTGTTGGCGATATACGAAGACGCGCCAGTCGAGTACCATATTCCGCCGCCATTGTTGGATGAACTGGGGTACGCCCACGCGTACACGCTGTTGTCAGTAACAGTGTTGTTTACGACGGTCGCGCTTGAACCCGCGTAGATGCAGACCCCTCCGCCAGCGCTCGATGCGGAACTGCCGTAGTCTCCGTTATCAATCGCCGACGCATACACGGAGTTTCCCGCGATTATGTTGCCCGAGACTGTCGGGGAGCCGCCGTAAACGTAGAGGCCGCCACCATAGGCACCAGCGTAGGCGCCGGAGAATGATGAACTACACCACACAGATACGGTGTTTCCCCGAATGACGTTGTTCCTTATGACGGGAGACCCGCCGTCGCAGTAAATGCCGCCGCCGTATGCTTCAGCCCAAATCTGGGAGCCAATCGAACTATCATTTCCGACGATCCGGTTGTCGCAGATGACCGGCGAACCGCCGCTCGTGTATATGCCGCCACCATACGCATACCCCAGGTACGAAGACCCAAGTCCGTTGCCCGTGATGTTGTTGTTGACTATGGTGGGCGAGCCGAAGCAGTGTATTCCCCCGCCCGTCATGCTATATAGGCCGCCACCGTTTCGAATCGTGAACCCGTCTATTCGTGTGGATTGAGACGTATCGTCGATCTCTACAACCGTGGCGCTCTGATCACCATTCAGTACTGCCTCATTGGAGTCGGGACTCTGCCTCGGGAAGCCCGGCCTTTGGCTCAGGCTCGTCTCAGCCCCGGCAAAGCCGCCGTAGAGGGCAACACCGTCTTTGAGCGCGATACACTCGTCGTAAGTCCCTTTCGCCACCCACACCTGACCGCCCGAAGACGCGGCGTTCACCCCGGCCTGAACCGTCCGCTTAGCCAGATCCCAGTTTGTGCCCGAATTGGCGTCGTTCCCGGTGGTTTTGACGTAGATGACGGCTCCTTGCGCCGCAGCGCAGAAGACGCACATCACGACCAGAACACACAACAATACTCTCTTTCCACTCATTCCTTCTCCCCCTCTGTCTCGCTCGCGTTGTCCGACAACACGCAAGAAACCGGCACACGAATATCATCCGTGGCCGGTTTCACCATTGGCTCCACGTCGTTCGGGTGACCAAAGTAATGCCTGATCGGCGGTTCACAGCCCCACGATATTTAACAATTATGTCATTGAATCTTGGATTTATTTAGCAAGCTTACTGTATACGCAGGCGCGGTGTTTGTCAACTGGTATAATTGCCAGGTTTCTATCGGCTGAAAGCCGTGCGTCACTCCCCAATCCTCAGCACGCTCATGAACGCTTCTTGCGGAATTTGGACGTTTCCGATCTGCTTCATCCGCTTCTTGCCTTCCTTCTGCTTTTCCAGCAATTTGCGCTTTCGGGTGATGTCGCCACCATAGCACTTCGCGGTGACGTTTTTTCGCAGCGCCCGCACGGACTCCGCGGCAATCACTTTGTTCCCTATGGCAGCCTGGATGCGTATCTCGAACATCTGGCGCGGAAGAAGCTCCTTGAGCTTTTCGACGAGAAGCTTGCCGCGCAAGTAGGCGCGGTCGCGGTGGGTAATGAACGACAAAGCATCCACGGGAGAGCCATTAAGAAGAATGTCGAGCTTAGAGAGTTTGGACTCCAAATAGCCGGAGAATTCATAATCGAAAGAGGCGTAACCTTTGGTCCGGCTCTTGAGCTGATCGAAGAAGTCCATAAGTATCTCAGACAGCGGGAGTTGATATGTGACTATCACGCGGTCGGGCGAGGGGTATTCCATATTGCCGTAAATGCCGCGTCGTTCCTGGCACAAATCCAGAACGGCGCCCACGTAATCCGACGGCACGATGATCGTCCCGTCGACGTAAGGCTCTTCCATCTTCTCTATATAGGTAAGCGCGGGCAGGTTTGCGGGGTTGTCCACATCAATGACGGAGCCGTCCGTTTTGGTTACTCTAAATACGACGCTTGGAGAAGTGGCGATTAAATTCAGGCCGAATTCACGCTCCATCCGCTCCTGCACTATGTCCATGTGAAGCAGGCCGAGGAACCCGCACCGGAAGCCGAACCCCAGCGCAGCCGAGGTTTCCGGCTCGAAAGTCAGCGCCGCATCGTTCATTTGCAGCTTGGCGAGGGCTTCGCGCACGCCGGGATACTCCGTGCTGTCTACGGGGTAAAGCCCGCAGAAAACCATCGGCTTCACTCTTCGATAACCGGGCAATGGATGCGGGGCGGATTTGGCCGCGCTTGTAATTGTGTCGCCGACGGGGGCGTCGGCGACGTTCTTCATGGCGGCGGTCAAGTAGCCGACTTCGCCGGTGGAGAGACAGGCGACCTGCGACATCTCCGGCTTGAATACGCCAACGGCGGCGACCTCGAACTCCTTGCCGCTGGACATCATCTTTATGTGTGTTCCCGCCTTGATGCCGCCGTCGACCACTCTTATATATGCGACCGCGCCGAGATATTGGTCGAAATGGGAGTCGAAAATCAACGCTCGAAGCGGAGCGCCCGTATCGCCATTTGGCGGCGGAATGCGATTTACGACCGATTCCAATATATCCTCTACGCCTATTCCCTCTTTGGCGCTGGCGAGTATGGCGTCAGCGGCGTCCAAGGCCAAAACCCGCTCTATCTCCTCGCGGGCGCGCTCCGGCTCGGCCATGGGCATATCGATCTTATTGATAACTGGGATGATTTCAAGATTGTGCGCCATAGCCAAAGTGACGTTGGCGAGCGTCTGCGCCTCAACCCCCTGTGTGGCATCCACGACAAGAATTGCCCCCTCACAGGCCGCGAGACCGCGCGACACTTCATAGCTGAAATCCACATGGCCGGGAGTATCTATGAGATTAAGCTCGTAGGTATTGCCGTCTCTGGCGGTGTAGCTTAGCCTCACGGCGGTCATCTTGATGGTGATGCCGCGTTCGCGCTCCAAGTCCATTCCATCAAGGACCTGTTCCTTCATCTCCTTGCCTTCGATGGCGCCGGTGCGTTCGAGAATGCGGTCCGCAAGCGTGGACTTACCGTGGTCGATATGCGCTATTATGCAGAAATTGCGAATGTTGCTTTGGGATTCATTCATACTCAGTAGATCTAACCTCAACGTATATTCTACCAGAAGGACGGCCCGCAGGGAAGGAAGCAGGCGGAAAAGCTGTCAGCTGTCAGCTGACAGCTGACAGCTTCTCAAGAGGTATCTGTTGCCTCTTTGTACAATTACACAGTAATAATCCATTTCCCCAAGGAGGAAATCGTGCGCCAGTTATTAGCAATTATCACTTTGGTCGTTGCGGCGTTTATCCCTCTCTCGTCCACGGCCGCCCCGGTTGTCACGGGGGACTTGTCGGAGTTGATCGACCCCGAACGCGCCGCGTATTTGCGCGACAGCGAGTGCGCTCAGGTGTCCAGTTACGACAGGACAGGCGGCAACGACGATGGCTTTTCGGGAGAATATTCTTTCATCCGCAAGGAGGGGGAGAACTTCGTTATCTTCGACGCTAAAGGCCCAGGGTGTATCTATCGCCTCTGGTCGGCAAATCCGCTTAAAGGATGGGTGAATTTCTACTTCGACGGCGAAGAGACTCCGCGTCTCCAGCTAGACCATTTCGAGGACATGTTCAAGGACGTGAAATATCCGTTCGTTCCGCCGCTTTCGCAGCATTTTCTCGGAGGTTGGTGCAGTTATGTCCCGATGCCTTTCACCAAATCTCTAAAAATCGTGGCGAAAGGCCCGGTGCGCTTTTTGCAAATAACCTGGCATAAGTTCCCAAGCGACGAAGGTATCAAGTCATTCGACCCTAATTTCTCTCAGGCGGAGCGAATCAAGCTGGCGCGGGTGAAGAAGGCATGGACTAATCTGGGCGAGCCTCCCGCCGCGTTTCCAATGAGCGCCCAACGCATTCAAAAGACTCTGACGGTCAAGCCAAACTCGACCGGGGAACTTGCCAAACTGACCGGAGCGGGACTAATCAGAGGACTCAAAATGAAGGCGCAGTCCGCGGACGCAAAGGGCTTGCGGAAATCGCTGCTATTGGTCAATGTAGACGGGCAAAAGGACCCCAACGTTTATTCGCCTATCGGCGACTTCTTCCTAGATCCGTTCGGCAGCGGGATATCGCAGTCGATTGTGGCGGGTAAGGCTAATGACAGTTATTACTCCTATTGGGTGATGCCTTATGCGTCCGGCGCATCGGTGAAAGTGAGAAATGACTCGCCGGGCAGCCCGCTTATTTTAACTTATGAAATCGTATATGAGCCGATGAAGAAGCTCCCGGACGGAATGGGAAGGTTCTTCGCCTGGTGGCACAGGCAGAACCCGACGATCAAAGGAGAGCTTTTCCCAATATTGGATGCGACCGGGCAGGGCCAATGGTGCGGCGTCAGCCACGCGATGCAGGGCGGCGGTGACGGACTTGGCTTCCTGGAAGGCGACGAGATGGCCTGGATAGACGGCCGGGACAACTCGTTCTACAACGGCACCGGCACTGAGGACTATTTCAACGGCGGCTGGTATTTCGGCGGCACGGGATCAGCGCCGTTTTACGGCTGCGGTTTCCACGCCGGGTGGGGCAAGTGCCACGCGTACAGATTGCAGTTGACTGACCTCGTCCCATTCCAGCAGAACGCCAAGATCGGCATAGAGCACGGCCACGGCAACTCCATACCGGCTGATTACGCGGGCGTCACCTACTGGTACGCCGCTCCCGGGACCAAGCATGCGTTCAAGCCCGCGGTGGTCGCTGATAGAATCGATCGCCCGGCTGCCGCAATGCATGTGGTAGAGGCGGAGACGATTTACGACCCCCAGTCCGGCGGCGCCGTGGTGGATGATGTCGAAGCGCCATTCTATCTTAGCGCAGGTAAAGGTGTTTCAACCAAAGGCAACAAGCCCGGCGAGTCATTTTCGCTGAATATTAATGCGCCTTATACGGATGCCTTCGAAGTCGAGATGGCGTTTATGAAAGGGCCGAATGGCGGAATTGCGCAGGTGATTGTCGATGACAAAGTCATCGGCGAGGCCGATACCTATGCGTCCAATTACGAAGCTCGTTCGCGCGTCCGCGTCGGCTTCACTCCGGAATTGTATGCCGGCAAACATAAATTGACCGTGAAATCGACCGGCAAAAACGACGCCTCAAGCGGTACGAGCGTTCTAGTCGATTTCATCATGTTAAGGCCGGGCCGCAATTATGAAGGCGAGCTTTTAGAAGTCACGGAGACTACAGGCGGAAACGACAGCCGGCAGGATCTGGGCGATGAGTTCTCCAATGGAGGCCACCTTTGGTTTACGGCGGGGAAAGTAGGCGCGAAATTAACCGCGAAGATTCCAGTGCGGGTAGCCGGGAAATTTCCGATTTCAGCTTATCTGACAAAGTCCGGCGATTATGGTATAGTGCAACTCTCGTTGGACGGCAAACCACTGGGCCAGCCTTTCGATGGGTATAACGATGGCGTCACAAGAAAGCTGGTGAAGTTTGGCGAAATGGAGTTCACCGCCGGAGATCACATATTTACGATGGAGATTGTCGGTAAGAATGATAAATCAACTGGATACATGGCCGGGCTGGACATGCTTTCGCTAAAGTAGCTTTCAGCTATCAGCTATCAGCTGACAGCTGATAGCTGATAGCTTGTTGGAAACTTTGAGACACAATGCGTAAAACGCTCTTAGTAATATCTATCATATTAGCGACAGCAATCGGTACTTGGTATGGCCAGCGAAAGCCGGTCATGCCTGAATTTGCCGGCCCGACTCTGCACATCGCGTTTATTGACGTGGGCCAGGGAGACAGCATCCTGATACAGACCCCTGACGGCCACGCCGCGCTAATAGACGCGGGAGCAAGCGCCGCCGGCCCCGTTGTCGCTGGTTTCCTGAGGCGGAACCGTATTTACCGCTTGGATCTGCTCATAATGACCCACCCCCACGCTGACCACATTGGCGGAGTTCCAGAGGTTCTGGATTCGATCCAGGTGAACCACGTGCTGGACAGTGGGTATGCGCATGGATCGGGACTACAGGAGCGCGTTCTTAGACAGATAGCCGAGCAGCGAATCCCCTATAGAATCGCAAGTTCGGGACAGACATACCAACTGGGCGACCGCGCGCAAATCAAAATTTTGCTGCCGGCCCCAAATCCCCTGACCGGAACCGCGTCAGATGCCAATAATAATTCTATAGCGGCGCGAGTTTCGTTCGGCAGCGTCAACATCCTTCTGCTAGGCGACGTTGAGTTTGAAGCGGAGGGACAGCTCATTGCCAACAACTCGGACCTGAGGTGCGATATCATAAAGGTGGCGCATCATGGGAGTTCCGGGTCAACATCAAACGAGTTCTTGCGGCTCGCCAAACCTGCCTATGCGGTAATCAGCGTGGGAGCGGATAATGATTACGGACATCCGCACAGGGAGACGATCCGCAGGTTGCGCGCGGCCGGCGCTCGTATATTTCGGACCGATGAGAATGGTACCGTGATTATGGCGACAGACGGCCGCGAGATCAGGGTTTCGAGCCAGCGATGAGCAAATCAGACGTGAAGGCTTTTGTTGATCGAATAGAGGGCGATATAGCCGTCCTTCTTGTCGGCGACGAGCATTACGAAGTAAATCTGCCGAAACATTTTTTGCCACCCGAAACCGTAGAGGGTTGTGTGCTGATTTGGCATTTTCAACTGGATGAAGAAGCCGCATCAGGGGCAAAAGAAAGTATCTCGCGCTTGATTGAGCAGCTCGGCGAACAGTTCGCAGAGTAAAACGTTCGATCCTGAAAGGCGGGGATCCATGCAACAGATCGAAGATGCGGCCGCGGAAACCGGGCAGAAGATTCTAGCTCCCAGATCGATTGTCGTCATAGGAGCGGCGACCGGCGGTGTTGCCGCGCTGACCAACATAACCTCCAAGATGCCGAATTCCTTTCCGGCCTCAATTATCATAGTTCAGCAGATGCGACCAGGGTTCACGCGGCTTCTAGCGACATATTTAAGTAAGTCATGTGGAGCGTTGGTCGAGGAGGCTGAAAACCACCAGCTTCTCAAACCGAACCAGGTTCTAATGACACCCGGGTGCCATGGAATCACCATTGCGCACGGTCCCGGTCAGGAGCGTCCTTTCATCGTCAGTATTGAGAATCAAACCGATTCCGCCGCGAAATCCCGTACGCGTATCGACATCGCCATGCAGTCCGCGGCTGAGATGTTCGGGTCCCGGACCATCGGTATACTACTCACGGGAGTCGGCACGGATGGCCGCGATGGAATGAAAGCCATCAGGGAAAAAGGAGGCACGACCATAGTCCAGGATCAGGACTCGTCTATCCTCTTCGATATGCCCAAAGCCGCAATTGACGCCGGTGTGGTGGATGAAATCCTTCCGCTCTGGAATATCGCCGACCGTCTTATAGAACTGATGGGTGACGACTAATGCAGACATTCTACAGAAAAAGACTGGGCGATATTCTAATCGCCGCCGGGCTGATAACCATAGACCAACTGGAATGGGGGCTTGAAGAGCAGAAACAGGGACAGCGGCGCCTCGGCGAAATCCTGATTGACGCCGGGTGGGTTACGGATGACGATATATCCGAGGCCAGAGCACTACAGCTTGATATTTCCCACATTCAGCTTGGCGATTATGGTATAGACCCCCACATTCTCCGAATGGTGCCGGAAAGCACGGCTCGCGCTTGCCGCGTTGTGCCTGTGAGTGTAGTAGATGGCAGAATCGCCGTCGCAATGGCAAACCCTCTTGACGTTGAGGCCATTGACACTATCCAACGAATTACCAAACGCCGTGTCGAGCCGCTGCTTACAAGTGAATCGCGCATATTCAGCACGCTCGACAACCTCTATGGAGCAATTGGCGGAACCGACATCGTAGATTCCATCCAGGAAGCGGTGGACGGCGTGGAGACTATTGAGACGATCGAAGAAGAAGATGGGGAAGATGTTGACGAAGCCCGTAGAAAAAGCGGACAAGCTCCGGTCATAAGGACCGTGAGCCTGATAATAGAGGAAGCCGTCAAGAGACGAGCAAGCGACATCCACATTGAGCCAAGGCGTAATAATCTGGAAGTCCGCTACAGGATTGACGGTGTGCTTCACCACGTCAGAAACCTGCCTAAGACGATACAGGCCGCGGTTATTTCGCGAATTAAGATTATGGGTGAAATGGATATAGCCGAGCGCCGCGTGCCATTGGACGGACGAATTGCGGTGCGGGTGGATAATCGCAACATAGACTTGCGTGTTTCAACCCTTCCCACTCAACATGGAGAGCGTGTGGTGTTAAGAATCCTGGACAAGAACGGGATGCTGCTGTCTCTCGACCAGTTGGGGTTCGCCACAGATGACCGCAAGTCGTTTGAGTCTCTCATAAAGAAGCCCTATGGTATAATACTCGTAACCGGTCCGACAGGAAGCGGTAAGACGACAACGCTGTATACGGCTTTGAACGCTCTGAAATCCGCTGAAACGAACATCATGACCTGTGAGGACCCTATCGAGTACGAACTGGAGGGTATAAACCAGTCAGCTATTAATGTGAGAGCCGGCTTGACCTTCGCAAAACAGTTGCGAGCCATCTTGCGGCAGGACCCGGACATAGTGCTGGTCGGTGAGATTCGAGACGCTGAAACAGCCGACATCGCCTTCCGCGCCGCGTTGACGGGACACCTTGTTCTAAGCACTCTGCACTGCAACGACGCCGCGAGCGCAATTACTCGTTTGCTGGATATGCAGATTGAGCCGTTCCTGATATCGTCATCCGTCATAGGAGTTATCGGCCAGAGGCTTGCAAGAATAATCTGCGGCAAATGCAAGTCATCGAGTCTTGCGACTCCCGAGGAGATTGCGGAGTTCGGTCTGGACGCGTCAAAAGGCGATATACAGTTCTCCCGCGGCCAGGGCTGTGGAAACTGCGGCCAGACCGGTTACCACGGTAGAATGGGAATTTTCGAGGTTCTAACGCTGAACGAGCGGGTCCGCCAGTTGACGCTTTCACGGCCATCGTCAGACATGGTGAAGAAACTGGGAATCGAGGGCGGAATGACCACTATGCGCCAGGACGCGGTTCGCAAGATCTTATCGGGCATTACCACGGCGGATGAAGTAAGGAAAAAGGTTTTCATCGAAGAGGACGCTGCCTGACACGGCATGGAGCTGCTTGGCGCCACCACAACAGAGCTGCGGGAATTCTGCGAAGAATTAAACTGCCCGGCGTTCAGAGGCAAACAAATCGCCGGATGGTTGTATAAAAAGGGCGTCTCACATATTGATGAGATGGCCAACCTTCCAAAATCCCTCATCTCCAAGCTGAACGAAACAGCCACATTGTCGCGAAGCCGTATAGTGGCTGAGACAACCGCTTCCGACGGCGTCCGAAAGTTTCTTTTGGAATTGGCGGACGGCGAGCGAATAGAGAGCGTGCTCCTGCCTTACTCCGACAGATTGACCGCATGCGTCTCCACACAGGTAGGCTGCGCCGCCGGATGTGCGTTTTGCGCAAGCGCCGGACTCGGACTAATCCGCAACTTATCCGCCGGAGAGATCGTCGACCAAATCCTTACGCTGCAAGCTCAATCGGGCGAAAGAATCACCAACGTCGTGTATATGGGCGTGGGAGAGCCTCTGCTGAATTACGGCAACGTGGTTAAAAGCGTACGGCTGTTGAATGAGGAAGTAGGGATTTCGGCGCGGCAGATCACGGTTTCGACCATCGGCGTCATCCCTCGGATTCTGAAGCTTGCGGAAGAGAAACTGCAAATCACTTTGGCCGTGTCACTTCATGCTCCGGACGATGAACTGCGCGGGAACCTCATCCCGCTTGCGGGAAAATATCCCCTGCGGGAATTGCTGCGGGCGTGTCGCGCCTACTCCGAGACCACCGGCCGCCGCGTTACTATAGAGTATATGCTGCTGGCAGGGGTGAATGACTCTCCACATCAAGCGCAGCGGCTTGTGAGCCTGCTTAAAGGAATGCTGTGTAACGTGAATCTGATTCCATATAATCCGGTCCCCAATTTGGCCTACAAGCGGCCCGAAACAAAAAGAGTGACCGCTTTTAGAGAAGTCTTGGAGCAAGCCGGGATTACGGTTACGCAGAGATTCGAGCGCGGCGACAACATCGCGGCGGCCTGCGGGCAACTGAGACGAAGCCGGTGATGGGTAATGGGTGTTGGGTGATGGGTGTTGGGTGCAGAATCCCCTCCCTCCCCCTTCTAACTTCTAACTCCTAACTTCTAGCTTCTAATCTCCAATACCATCCCATCATACGCCAGTTCAACTCCCGGCGGGAGGATGGCGTTTGTGGCATCGTGATCGAACTCGTGCGAAATGTGAGTGATGAACGCGCGGCGCGGCTTTAGCGCCTCCAACAGCGCAAGTCCTTGCTCAAGATTGAAGTGCGTGGGGTGGGGGGTGTGTCGCAAAACGCCCAGCACGAGCGTATCTATCCCCTTAATTAAATCAAATGCCTCCGGCGGGATGCGGCTTACGTCCGTAATATAGGCGAAGTCGCCGATTCGATATCCCAGAACTCGCACCCGTCCGTGGAATACAGGAATTGGTGTAACTGTCATCCCCGCCGCCTCAAATGGGTCTGCCGCCAACTCCAGACTGAGCCGCGGCTTGCCTCCTCCAGTTTGAGTCGGCACAAAGATATAACGAAACGCCTCCGAGATTACCTTCAGTGTCTGTCTATGCCCAAAGCAGGGAATCTCCATATCTTGGATTTCGTTGAACCTGCGCACGTCATCCAGGCCGAAGATATGGTCCGCATGAGCATGGGTGAAAGCCACTGCGTCAACACGTGTAATCCCATGCTTGATGGCCTGCATGCGCAATTCAGGAGTAGTGTCGACAAGCAACGCCTGCTCGCCGTTTTGAATGACTATGGAGGCTCGGCTCCGGTTGTTTCGCGGATTGATCGATGAACACACATGGCAGCCGCACGCGATCATCGGCACGCCATGAGAGGTGCCTGTGCCGAGGAAAATGACTCGCTGGCTCAATTTCCCTTCGTCCTGTCGTCATGTGGAGTTTTCGTAAACAGTTCAGATAAGGCAATGTGGGGGTTGGGCTGAGGCTGTATCTCCTGCTCTTTTCGATACTCTTCTATACCTTCATTTAACTTGCGGGCGTTTCGTATTGCCCGACTCACCAGCAGAAAGATTATCGGGATAGACAACATAATAAGAGCCAGTTTTAGCAATAAAAGCATGTGCAATTCCTATACGTGACGGAAGTTCCATCGTAGATATGCGCCACTCAATCGTATCGCGCAAAGCAACGCATGTCAATTAGAAGTTAGAAGTTAGGAGTTAGAAGGGTAGGAAGCCGGTGTTTCGGATTTGAATGGAGAGCAGCGGAATGGAAATCCCGAAACAATTGGTAGGGATGCCGATCAAGGCAGTTTCCGCAGTATATCAGGAATCATGGAGCAGATTTCAGAAGCGTAGAGGCTGGGAAGCATGTGGCCCGCGTTTTCAAAAATATGAGACTTTGCTTTTGGCAGGCTCGCGCGTAGGTCATCCACGGCTTCAACAGGAATGACCGCGTCCTTACAGCCATGCAATATGAGAGTTGGAGTGTTTATACTATTTGTAATGCCCCGAAGATCGGCGCGCCAAAGATATTCAAGCCCCAAGAGAAGCCGCTCCAGGCCGGCGTCCAGCGCTGTTCTAACTCTCGCGGCCAACTCCGCCTTATCCGGTCTTACTGGATAATAGGCTGACAGGAAAAAGTTACGCAGCGCCTGCTCAGGCTGTGAAATTAGCTGAGAGATCAAATTCTCCAGTGGCTCAAGGTGGAATTTAACTGTGGTTGAAACGAGAACCAGAGCTTTAACGTGTTCGGGACAGGCTGCGGCAGCCTCCATCGCCACCATCCCTCCTATAGACCATCCGATGAGAACTACCGGGCTAACCTCCTTAGCAACCCTTTTAGATACCTCCGGGAGATATATGTGTTCAGCGGGCTGAGACGGCTCCCAATAGTGATCGCCGTATTCCGGCAGCCAGAGGGTTTCAACATCGAAGCGCTCTCCGAGCTGAGCGACAAATTCGCGGTCGCTATCCCTGCCCGCCGCCCAGCCTGGAATATAGAGCGCTTTTGTCCGGCTCACAGTATTCCGGCCTTTGTGGCGGTAGATCGCAGAATCTCAGCGGCGCGGGCAAGATCATCTTCCTGGTGGGCAAGAGTCACTGATAGGCGAAGCCGCGCTGTTCCCTGGGGCACGGTGGGCGGTCGAATGGCCGTGGCTATAATGCCTGAGTCGAGCAAAGCGCGCGACCATGCCAGCGCCTTCTTATTATCCCCGACAAGAATCGGCGTGATTTGGGAATGTGAGTTGAGCGTATCGAAACCAATGCTTTGCAGCTTAGAGCGGAAGAGTTCACTGCGTCGCAGAAGCTCCCGCCCCATTTCAGGATTTTCCTGAATAAGATCGAGCGCTGCCAGAGCCGATGCGGCGGACGCGGGAGGAAGGCCGGTCGTATATATAAAGCTTCGCGCCTTGTTGATGAGCAAGTCGCATAAGAGCCGCGACCCGGCCACAAACCCGCCGGCTCCGGCCAGGGCTTTGCTCAACGTACCCATAGCTATTGGTATGCTTCGGGACTGTATTTCGTCCCGAAGCAAAACTCCAGTTCCATGCGCGTCATCTACCATCAGAATCGCGTCATGTCTTTCGCAAATTTCGATAATATCGGCGATTGGCGCAATATCACCGTCCATGCTAAACACGCTTTCGGTTATGACCAGCCGCCTTTGGGAATCACATTCGCTCAACAGGGATTCCAAATGCGAGCAATCGCAATGCCTATAGCGATGCATCTTCGCGCCGCTCAGCAAAATTCCGTCCACTATGCTTGCGTGGTTCAGGCGGTCGCTAAAGACGGCGTCGCCCCGCCCGACGAGTGTGCGGATTGCTCCAAGGTTTGCAAGATACCCGCTTCCAAAAACTACCGAAGCCTCCGCGCCTTTGTATTCAGCCAACCGCCGTTCAAGCTCGTCGTGTAGAGTTATAGTCCCGGCCATTAGCCGCGAGGCCGTTGCGCCGGTTCCATATTCATCTATAGCCTCTTTGGCTCTTTGTTTGAGCAGCGGGTTACGCGCGAGGTCAAGATAATCATTGGACGAGAAATTCAGGACCATGCGCCCGTTTAACTCAATCTTGCCGCCGACTCCGGGCAGAACGCGAAGCTCGCGCCTCAGTCCACGCGCTGAGAGCTTGTCCAATCGTTCAGCGGCCCACTCGTCCAGGCTACTCAAAATCGACCTCCAAATCTTTCAATAGCTGGAGGTCTTGCTCGACAGGGCGACCGGCGGTCGTGAGGTAGTTCCCTACCATAATACCGGTTGCCCCGGCATAGAAGAACATGGACTGCAAATCTCTCAGCCGGGCTTCCCTGCCCGCGCAGACTTTAATCTCGGCGCTCTGGCAGGTTAGCCGGAACATCGCGACCGTCTTGAGTATTTCAAGGGGAGTCATCGGCTTGCATTTTTCAAGCGGCGTGCCCGGTATGGGCATAAGGAAATTCAGGGGAATCGAATCCACTCCCTCATCGCGCAGGGTCATCGCCATCTCGACCCGCTGTTCGAGCGACTCTCCCATGCCGAAAATCCCGCCGGAACAGACTTCCAACCCAACGCGTTTTGCCCGCCGGATGGTCGAGATTCGGTCCGCAAAAGTATGGGTCGTGCAAATTTGAGAGAAGAAGCTTCCGGCGGTTTCTATATTGTGATGGTATCTGACCAAGCCTGCGTCTCTTAGTCCGGCAAGCTGTGATTCGCTGAGCATCCCCAGCGAGGCGCAGGGCGTAGCCCCAGTGTTCTCTACATCGGGAATTGCCGAACGCACAACATCGATATCGCTTTCATCCAGGCTCCCACCGCTCGTCACCACGCCGAAATGGTTTATGGGATTTGAGACAGCCTCCCGCGCGGCTGAGGCGATTTCCTCCTTTGAGATCATCGGGTAGACCGACGCCGCTGATTGGTGATGAGCCGACTGTGCGCAGAAAGCGCAGTCCTCCAAGCAGGCCCCGCAGCGAGCGTTCAGAATGGAGCACAGCCGGACGGAATTGCCGAATTTCCGCCGCCTGACCTCGCTTGCGGTGTATAGAAGCAGAGGAATAGCCTCGGCTGGAGCCATCAGTACGGCCATCGCTTCATCTGCTGTCAGAGTCTGTTCGGGTTTTATCTTGGTTAATAGCCAATCCATATATAGTATCCTACAACAAATATGGGCGGGTTATCAAAACCCGCCCCAAAGCGAACGCATCTAAAATTCAAGATGCGCGATATGCTGCGGGAATGGTCTTATGGTAGAGACTGATGCCTTTAGCAACCGCAATTCCCGCAGCTTATGTAGGCGTGATTACTGCGGGAACTGCCTTATACTTAATCCAAAGTTTTCCTAAAAACACCGTTCCCGCAGTATAGTAACTATGAACGATTTAATGGAAATACTATGCGCCGGGTTTCTTGAATGTATGCCGGGCGCCGGGCATGTGGCAAGTCGCGCAAGTCGAGCCTGCCGGAGCGCTTGGAGCGTGTGTCTTCATATCTTTTACGGCATGACACTCAAGGCAGGTGTCGATAATAGGCTTACGAAGCTGGAAAGGCTCCGTCGTTCCAGCGCCATGAGGCTCGTGGCAGGTGACGCAGACGACGCCATTGGCGAAGTGCTTGCTTCCCTTCAACTCGGAGTACTGCTGGTTCCGTCCGGCAGTAGCCGAATTCGCGGCGATGAAATACTTTGAAAGGTCTTCACCGGCTTTGTAGTTGACAGGGAACGCGTATGTCTTTGTCGTGTCCGTGCCTTTGGAGTGGCACTGGCCGCAGAGCATCGCCTTCTTATCGGGAGCCAGAGACTTCGGGTTTAGAATCTTTGTTTTGTCTCCACTCGACGCATGGGCCATACCGGGGCCATGGCAGGCTTCGCATCTGACGCCGTCTTCCGCCCAAGTTGCCTTGGCGGCGTCGTAACCGGTCACGTGACAGCCGATGCACTGTTTAGCGGCGTCAACCGCGCTCGTAGCGACCCATTTCTTCTCTTTCACGTTCCATTCGGCGGGCAGCGTTTTCATATCCGCGCCAATATACCCCTGGTAGACCCTGCCGGTTCCAAGCACGTACTTGATCTGTTCTTTCTTGATAGGCGCGTTGGCTTCAAACACGGCTACAATGGCGGCCGGATTTTTGGCCGCGTCCTGCAGCGCCTTTGCATGCGCGGTCTTTGCATGGCCTTCGACTATCGGCTTGTTTTTGAACTGATGGCACATTTTACAGCCGTCAGCGCCTTTGTAAGCTTGCGCCATCGACATAGTAGAGGCGCCTGCAATCAACACGCAGACTACCGCTGCTACAACGATCGTACGAAATCTGATAATCGGCATAAGAAAAATTTCCTCCTTAATAATATGGTTTGTGCGGCTTGTTTCGGGATTTCCATTCCGCTACGCTCCATTCAAATCCCGAAACACCGACACTTGGGTGTTGGGTATTAGGTGTCGGGTTCGGACCACACCCCGGCCCTCCCCTAAAGGGTATGGAGTAATTCCCCCCTTCTAACTTCTAACTCCTAACTCCTAACTTCTAACTTCTAACTCCCTCACTTATTAAACGTATGAAACACCATATAAAGTTACACCGCTCCACCAAGACCAAGATTCTCACCGCGCCGTTCTTTTGCTTTTATATCCTCATACTCCAGTGGGTGAAGCTCTCGCAACTCGTGTTCGGTGATCTTGCCTGTGAGCCAGATTTTGCTCATCGGGAAAGATTCCGGATTCAAATGCACGTGATAAAAGTGCCATATAACGATTGCGAGAAAGGCCAAAAGGGCTTCGTAACTATGTATGATATTCGCCACGTCCAACGCCCATTTGGGCAAAATGATCAACGCCTGCTCTTCGAACCAGAGCGCAAGCCCGGTGCCGACCATAACCACCGATCCCCATCCCATGGCGAAGTATTCGAACTTCTCGATATAGTTGTAACGGCCGAACTTGGGTTTATCCATCGAAAGGCCAAAGTAAACTTTCAGCATTTTAATCAGGTCTTTCGCATCCTTCAAACTCGGTATAAACTCCCCAAGGTCTTCGCGGCCCCTCCTGCTGAACAACACGTAAAAAAGATGGTAAGCGCAAAGGCTGATGAGAACCAGCGCCCAAAACCTGTGCAAGGCGGCCCTAAGCGTCACTCCTCCCATCAGTCTCACCATCACGTGCGAGATCGGCGATTCGGGATAACGCACAGGCATACCTGTGATGACGAGCGATATAAAACTGGCGATTAAAATCCAATGCTGAATGCGCTGGTTAAGGGTAAGCCGCTCAAACTCCCTTTCCGGCGCCTTTGCCTGATCTTTTATGGGCGTCATTATGTCCTCCTCGCCCGCCGCCTGTGGATAAGATCGAGGGCTATATATGCGACGAAACTCGCTATCATTGCGCAGACGAATATCCGGTAGATGGCCTGAATCCAGTAAAGCAATGGGTCTTGCTTCATGCTGGGCATTACGTGAATAGTTCCCTTAGCGAAATTCTCTCCTGCTCCCGGATGGCATTTCCCGCAAGTAGCCGGCAGGTTTGCTTTGTTGACCGTCGATTTAAGGTTCTTTGACGGAAGCACGAGATGCGAGCCGTGACAGGTGGCGCAGTTTGCGACGGTGGTCTCGCCAAACTCGTTGGCTATGCCATGGTAACTGTCTATATACGTGCCCAGCCGGTTGGCCGGCAGTCCGTACTGGCGCTGAATCCTCAAATCCTCATGGCATTTCGAGCAGGTCGCCACAACGTGCGTTGGGTAAACGCTCGACTTCCGTTCGCCCGGCGGTAATATATTGTGCTCGCCATGGCAATTTGTGCACACAGGCGCGTCTTTCTCGCCTTCAGCAATGGCGCGGCCATGAACGCTTTCCTGATACTCGGCAAATATCTTTTTATGGCACTTGCCGCAGGTGGTGGGGATATGCTTTTTATTAACCGTGGACATCGGATCGACGGCGGCCTGTATAGTGTGCGCGCCGTGACAGTCCGTGCAAACGGCATACGGCGGATGACCGTTAGCAATCCTACCATGAACGCTTTTTTTATAAAGCTTATATGAGCCAACGGCGGGAATCTTATGCTTCTTTGCCATCTTTACATCACTGTGGCATTTGCCGCAAGTAGCGGGCACGTTCGAGCGGAAGACTGAAGACTTTGGGTCGCTCGGCGGCCTGATGTCGTGAGAGCCATGGCAGTCTTTACACTTAGGGGCGTCCGGGTCGCCGCGCTTCGCCGCGCGTCCATGGACGCTGTCGGCGTATTCCATAACGGAGCCTGCAACCGGCGCGCCTTTTCCGTTTCCCATAAAGTGGCAGGAACTGCACTTCACCTGGGAAATCGACGGTTTGTGGGGGAATGCTTGAAATCCCGGATCGGTATGGCAATCCACGCACAGCTTATTGCCATGTGCTGAATTTCGATAAGTCGTCTCGTCAACGTGAAGCGAAATTACACTCCTATCAGGAAGCTTCTTACTCAACCCCGGCGCGCTGTGGCAGGCCAGGCACCTGACATTTGCCGCTGAGGCCTGTGCCAGAGCCGAGGGAAGCGCTATAGCGAACAGAAGCATTGTCGCGGAGATAGTCACTAAGCAGCTATATAATATTCTCGTCTTCAACCTCAAGTTACCTGAGCTAATCCCAATACTTTGTGAAATGTGGCACATTATCCCCGACCGATAAACCACTTTAGCTGGTTTATGTTGGAACACGATCTGACTGTCGTGCGATGAAGGTGGTGGATACAATGAATACCCTTGTCTTGAGCGGCTAATTATGAACAAGCTCTCGAGTATCCTAGCCGACTGAGATAGGTTTGTCAATAGAGTTTAGTTGAGAGTTGAGAGTTGAGAGAGGGGGAGTCAAGGGAGTCGAATTCTGTGACTGGGTGGCGATTTCCGAATCGCCACCCCAAAGCCAAACTGGGATTTCCGAATCCCGAAATACGCATACTAGGCGCTTAATCTCTCTCCTTATCGTCGTTATCGGGAATATGAAGATCGATATTGTATTTGTCCTCGATCTTATTGCCGCCTTTGCCTTTCTTATACCAACCCTTGTGTTTGCCTTTGTACCATCCTTTGTGCTTGCCGTTATCGTCGCGACCGCTGCCGAAAATTCCGCCCGCGCTGCGGGAGCGATCACGGTCGCGGTCGTCGCGCTGCCGGGCCAAACTCAAGTCGATGACGGCGGTCACGCCCGCTCCGTCCACACGCTTCATCTTCAATGGATTAGAAGACGTCGTTGGAACCATTATCTTCACGCGGAACTTGCCGCTGCTGAAGTAGTCTTCGTACTGCCAAACGGCGTTGACGCTTTTGATGACATTTGCAGACCCACTCACCTGTCCGCCGCCGATGTAAGCCTTCTCGCCAAAACTCGCCATCGGAACTACGCGGGTAGCCAGTCCCTTGTTGAAGCTGATGATGTTGATTGCTTTGTTTAGAACACCGTTTTCGTTCTTTATCGCAACGGCGACGCCGGCGGCTAATAGGACGTCACCCGCGCGAATGTTCTTGCCCACGGTGCCGTATTTCCATCCGCCTGCAAGCGAAACATCGATCAGGGCCGTGACCCCCACTTTGGGAACCCTGCTGATTTTTAGTGGACTCAGGCTGTCACTCGGAACTAATACTTTCAGCCTGTATCTGTTATTGCTGAAATTGTCTTCATACTGCCAGACCGCTTTGACGTTCTTGACGAGCGTCTCCGGGCCATGCACCTGCGCGCCGCCGACATAAGCCTTCTCGCCGACGCTCAGAATAGGAACAACCTTAGTGGAAAGTCTATTTGGCACTTTCTTGTTAAACGTAATTGTGTTGATAAACTTATTCAGCCCACCGGCGGATTGCTTCACCGCATAACCGATTGCGGCTCCCCGCAGGACTTTCGTCCCAAGCGTGACCGTGGACGTGGGCGGCGGAGTTATGACCGTCAAAGTAAACACTCCGGCAAGCATCAATGGCATTACAAAGAGTCTCTTCATCGAAAATTACCTCCCTGCGGAAAAACCGCATGTGCACGGCTATTCCCTTCTATAATTGTGCCGTACAACTGTTACATTACTTATGACGAACGATTAAGGCTGTTAGTTTCGCTCTATTCAGATGAGCCATCACTGAGTATTATCTCTTCCAGCGATCTCTTGGGCACATGATGGACACCTGACTGATCGCGATAATATCGAATCTCGCCCTCAGGATTTGCTTGCTCAAGCTCTATCGTTTCCTTTGGATAGCCAAGAGCTACAACGAGAATGATCTCATATCGTTCAGGAATAGCAAGGTTATCGCGCAATTCCTGCCGGTTGATGGAGCCGATCATGCATCCGCCGATACCCTTCTCCGCCGCGCCGAGCAATATGCTCTGGCAGGCTATGCCTTGGTCGCAGCCGACATTCTTGCTGATCTCGGTGTCTCCAAGCACGATTATATATGCTGATGGCTGCTCGCCTTCCTCCGGCCCCGGCCAGTCCTTGAGGTATCCTGCCCAGGCGAGAGTTGGGAATATGAGAGCGTTCTTCTCAGACGCCGCCGAGATTATATATTTGAGCGGTTGTAGATTTGCGGCTGACGGCGACATCCTGGCCAAATCCACGAGTTCCCTCAGCGTCTCTTCCTCAATCCGCCGCTCCTGCTGAAATCTCCTGTAGCTCCTGTTCGCCCTGACAAGATCGCGGATCACCTCTATACCTCCTCTCGCGTTCGTCTGTCTTCTTGATGTCAACTATAGCAGAAACGGCGTAGCAGAGTCGAGTGAGTCGCAAGAGTCGAGGGAAGACCCCACCCGTCGCTACGACGGTCTACAGACGACGACTCATCACTCGTTACTCATCGCTCATCGCTGATACATTTGCCCTGCGCATCAAAATCCGGTAATCTGATACAAATGAGCGTAAAGAACCACAATCTATTTGCCGGTATAGACATCGGCTCACTCACGGCGGACGCGGTTATTATGG
>JAUSEB010000362.1 GCA_030650495.1 Armatimonadota bacterium
GGGGCCATTGGCATCTGCTTGAAACGCGGCATCATAAGTTCCTCCTAAAGAGGAGTTCGACACCGATAACCGAAATTCATGCCTGAACTATTAGTGAACATCAACTATTTTTGAGACAGCCTGACCCTTTCCCCGAAACCCTAACCTGCTCAACCGCATCGGGAAAAGGGTTTCCCGATGCAACAGAACACCCTCGACTCCCCCGACTCCATCTCAACTCAAAAATATCCTGTGATCTTTAATTCCCGTCATCGCGTCTATCGCAAGCCAGAAACCGGCGGTGGCGAATTCGCCCAATATCATTCCAAGACAGAACGGACGCGCTTTGATGAAACCTTTCATGCCGCCGTAGCGGAGGATCATGCTTTTCAGCGTCCAGCCGATCATAATCGAGAACCATAGCTGGATCATCGGCCAGGACGGCCCCATCGCGTATCCCATTGGATGGAACGGCCACCAGGCGAATGTCACGCGCATGTAGGACAGGAATAGAGTCACCGCCGCGCCGATTACGGTGAAAGTCGCCCCCGACCAGTCACGTGGAGGAGGAGATATAATATTATCTTTTAGGGTGTTGAATTGGCTTGAAGGGCTGCCTGTGAAGAACCACTGCGACAGGTTTATTCCTCCACCTTTTCTGTAGCCAATCCAAATGACGGTCGCGTAAGATACAACTACCGCTACTAAGATTGAAGCGCCGATGGCCCAGGATAGCTTGCGGCGGTTTATTCGCGCGGAATCCGACAGCTTCATGCTGTCCAGCAGGCTCGGCATAAGAAGTCCTCTGAGGTCGAAAATGAATATCCGCTCGACGAATGTCATCGTCGTCAGACTGGCCGGGCCGATGGAGCCTATTCCGGCTACGCTGCCGATAAGATCGGTCGGGCGGAACGGAGCTTGCACGAACAGCAGTCCGCCTTCCGCGACAAAGCGAGTTAAGCTGATAGCGATCAGATAGAACAATATAAACGATATAAAAGCAAGCGGGAACATGGATAACGCCCCTCTCGCCATGCAAAGCCAGCCGCAGAGGAACAGAGTCCCAAATATCAGGCCGAAGAAAGCCGTTCGATAAGAAAGACTCTCATTGCGATCATCTACTTCCTTTGTATTGGTAAACGCCTTCTTTGCGACCTGCGCGATTTGCCGCCTGCTCAGATAGAGCATATAGCCGAAGAACACTAAAAACGCTCCAAGCATCTGGTGCGCCTCGAACTCCAATACAGGATAATTCGGCATGGTTTTATGCTGCATACCGTACGACGCGAAAACAACTTCCATGATTTTGAATGCAAGGTAGAAAAACCATAGACTAAAGCTGAGGTCTGATGACAGCAGAAAACTGAAACCGATGACGGAAAAATGCGTCCAGATGGCGAAAGTTCCAATTTGATTCCACGGCCAAGTTGTAAAGTACTGGTTCAGCGGCTGGTTTATGACGAGTTCCGGCGCCGCGGGATAGTAGATGTGCAGCGCGTTCAGGCTGTGTATCATCGCTGGGATTGCGAATCCCAGCCACATCATTTTGTTTCTGAAGAACGGATTTCCCGCCCAGCAGAATTTGCCGTCCTGCCGGGCCATCTCGACAGGCAGTTGGACGAGTGGGAAAGACAGCTTTTCGTTATCGACCCACTGTTTGCGCAGGATCGTCGACAGGCACATCCAAACGAAGAAAAGGCCGAATCCGAAAACCGTCCACGCCGCAAGTGGTTTCAACCATATACCCCAAGGTATTGGCTGTTCCGGCCCCAACCCTTCGTAGAACTGCTTCATCAAGAGCTGGCTGTTGCCTTTGGTGGGATCGAACGGGACCATCCATGGCCGGATAAATTGATAGAATGTTTCGGCCCATTTGTTGTCCGGGGTTGCGAAATAGTTGCTGCCGGTTATTGTCGGTATCAGATAAGCGGTTATTCCAAACGACGGCAGCAGCGCGCCAACGAGCATTATTATATAAATGACAAATAGCTCCGCCTGGCTGAAACAATGATTAGGACAGAAGCGCTTGATGACGCTGTTTACGAACAGAATTAAAAAAGCAAATATAAGAATCGGGGCCATCGGAAGATGTGAACACGCCATCCATGTGCCACGGACAAGCAGGTCGCTGTAAGGAGTGATGAACGCTATGAGGGCGACAAATATCAGTCCCAGTGTGACCGAACGGAAAGTAAGTCCACGCGCGGTAGCCTCGACCGGCATTTGATCCTGATCGGGTTTACGCAAGAATGTCGCCAAGTATAAATCCTCCTAAGGGTTCCTGTTAGACAGCTTAGTGTGTGGAGGGAAGTTCGCGGCGCGTATTGCTGAGCTATTATATCAGGGCGAAGGCTTCTTAATCCAGATATGTAAGAATTCCTTTTGATGATTACGATTTCCAACCTCCCCAGACCCCTCCTTCGTAAGGAGGGGAGTTTCGGGCTACCCC
>JAUSEB010000377.1 GCA_030650495.1 Armatimonadota bacterium
ACCCAACACCCATCACCCAACACCCATCACCCAACACCCATCACCCATAACGCCTCGCGTGAGTGTTGTCCTGCCGGTCTTCAATGGTATGCCGTATCTGCCGCAGGCTGTCGAGAGTTTGATTGGGCAGACATTTGAAGACTTCGAGCTGATTATCGTAAATGACGGTTCGACCGACGGCAGCCGGGAGTATCTCGATTCGTTAGATGACCAGCGGGTCCGCATAATTCACCAAGAAAATCAACGTCTGCCCGCAGCGCTTAACGCGGGATTTGCGGTCGCAAAAGGTGAGCTCCTCACTTGGATTTCAGCCGACAACTACTGCGCGCCTGAGTTTCTGGAGACCTTCATTGCGGCGTTAGACGCGCATCCCGAAGCCGCATTCGCGTATTCGGCGTTCGCATGGGTGGACGACGAAGGCCGGATATTCGACACCACGTCAGACCAAAACCTGGCCTACAATAGAATTTTGGCCGCCAATCCCGGAGTCGCTTCGTTTATGTACCGCCGCGAGTGTATGGAAGAGATCGGCCTTTACGACACGGAACTTGAAGGCGCGGAAGACTGGGATATGTGGCTTCGCATCGTCGAGCGGTTCCAAACTATATATGTGCCGGATGCTCTTTACTGCTACAGAACGCACGACCGGACTATGACCGCCGAGATGCCGGAGCGAATACGGACCGCCTGCCGCAAGGCATTTGAAAAAGCGCTTGCGCGGAAGAATAACGACATCGATCTTGTAGACTTATTTCCCGCTATCGAACTCTGTCGAGATCAGCAAACGGCGCAATTCCATGCCTGTTTCGACTTCGGCTTGCGGCTCCTCCGATCCCCATTTGATGCCAAAGAGGAAGCCTGCGATTTCCTGCGGGCGGCGGTCGAACTCGATCCTGATTCGGAGTCCGCCAGGGCTAACCTTGCCGCGGCGTACGGGCTTGCAGGGCAGTGGGAGAAGGCGCTATCGGAAGTAGAGAGTCTCAAAGATTCCGAAAATCAGCAGGTCCGTGACATTTGCCGGGCTGTCTTGAAAGCGCAAGATGAGAAAAATCCTGAACTTGTCCGCTCGGCGGCGTTGATTTCGCTCGACAAGAGATCGCTTGAGCTTTTTGTTTTGGAGAACAAGCAGAGGTTAGTCTTCACGCCACAATCTACAAAGCAATCCGACATTGCTCCCAAAATGGAAATAGAACCTTCGGATGGTTACGCGCAGGCGCTTCCGAGGCAGGTCCATTTCCTGATGAACGACAAATGCAACGCCAAGTGTGTTATGTGCGGCGGGGACTATCATCGAAGCAAGTCGGGCCGTACGATCACCCTCGACAAGTTCAAGCGCATGGCCGCGAACCTGAAGCTCGAAAAGATAGGCCAGGTCTGCCTTGCCGGGGCGGGCGACCCGCTGCTAAATCCCGATCTCGTTCCCATCATCCGCTTCATCAACGAGGAGTATCCCGGCGTCGACGTATCTATTACGACTAACGGTATTGCGCTGACAGAGGAGCTTTCCGAACAGCTTCTCGGCTGCAATTTCTCGTTTACCAATATCTCCATCAACTCGGCAACGCGAGAGACGTTCAAGCGGATTATGCAGGTCGATTGCTTCGAGAAGGTCCGTGAGAACGTCGGGAAATTCGTCGAAATCAGAAACAGGCTTGGCTCAAAGGCTACCGTGCGGCTGTCGAGCGCGATCAACCGGTTGAACATCGAAGAGTTGCCTAAGCTGGTCGAACTTACGCATGAACTCGGCGCCGACGCGGTAAACACGATGTACTGCCGGTTTTATCCTGAATCTATACGCCATTTGAACGTGGAAGATGAGGGAGCGAGGCTCTCCAATGAGGACTCGCTATTCTATCATCAAGCAATGTCCGATACGATGGTCGAGGAGGCAAAGGCTCTTGCGGCAAAGCACAACATAGCTTTTGCCCACGAGCCGCTTTTCAAAAAGAACGCCGAGCCGCGGCCTTGCTCTTGGCCTTACGCCGAGATAATGGTCGGGTTCGATGGGGAAATTTACCCCTGCGGCGGGGCGGAACTGCATTTCAAGGATAAGGTCGAGAGCAACACTTACCACTTAGGCAACGCGCTTTCGGAGGCGATTGATGAGTTTTGGAACAATGAAACCTACCGCAAGCTTCGAATATCCGCACAACAGCAGGAAACTTGCTTTATACCGGAATGCCGCTGCTGCGCGAACGTGATAAAGCCCAACGAATCCGGCTGTCACATTATGAATTGGGATGAAACAGACGCTCGCTCGCTTAGAGAGACTATAATCGAGCCGGAGCTTTCCCCCCTCACCCCAACCCGAATGGGTGATGGGTGTTGGGTGTTGGGTGATGGGCTCAGACCCCACCCCACCCCTCCCCTAAAGGGGAGGGAGAATTCCCCCTCCTTTAGGAGGGGGTTAGGGGGAGGTCATCCCTCAACTCTCAACCCTCAACCTTCAACCCTGAGGTAGATTGGGTTTCCGGCGAAAAGCCGCTTGTTTCCGTTATCGTACCTACGTTCAACCGGCCAAAGGGACTGGCGACGGCGATTCAGAGCATTCTCAACCAGAGCTATCCGAATATAGAGATAGTCGTGGTAAATGACTGCGGCCCCGATGTCCGGGACGTAGTTTCCCAACTTAATGAGAACGGCAACATCAGATACATCCGACACTCTGAAAATCGCGGACTTGCGGCCACGCGCAACACGGGCGTAAAAGCAGCGCACGGGAAGTATATCGCGTATCTCGATGACGATGATTTTTACTATCCGAACCACATCGAGACGCTGGTCGGTTTCCTGGAATCTACAGACCATAAATTCGCGTATACCGACGCTTACCGGGCCAGCCAGAAACTCGTCAACGGCGAGCTTGTTACGACTAAGCGTGACGCCGCCTATTCTTGTGACTTCGACGAGGATGTTATTCTATCGTGCAATTTCATCCCCGTGCTCTGCGTGATGCACGAGAAGTCCTGCATAGACGAAGTTGGATGTTTCGACGAGCTTCTGAAAGCGCATGAGGACTGGGATTTGTGGATCAGGATGTCGAGGGCCTTCCCGTTCGGGCATATCAAGAAAATAACCTGCGAGTTCACCTGGCGGGACGACGGCGGGACTATGACAAGCGGCTCCCAAGCTGAATATTTGCGCACTCAGGAAGTAATTTACGACAAATATAGCGGACATTCAAAGGACAAGCCGCGCAAGGGAGGCTACAGGACGCGATTTCCAGCTTTTCGGGCGCGGTCGATAAAGACCCGCTTTACGCGGAAGCGTACCTGTGCACAGGCGATTTGCTCTATCATCTTGGCCGCTACAAAGACGCCGCCGAAATCTATCAAAACGGACTTGCCTGCAACCCGAACCTGCCGTCGGGCTTTGCCGCGCTGGGTAATTGCTATTTCCAATTAGGGGCTTTGGACGCCGCCGTGATCGGCTACCAGCAAGCCCTCGCGCTCGCCCCGGACTACAAACCGGCGCTTGAGAATCTCTCAAAAGCCAAGGCGGAACTCACACGCCAGGCGGCGTAGGGGAGTTGGTTGATAGTTGATGGTTGAGGGGAGTTGGTGTTTCGGGAATCTTGTTCCCGAAACCAACAGTGTGCGCGAGAGCCAACCATAGGTCTCCTACACGCCCGTCTTTACCACGTGTATCACCCAATCTTCCGCTCCCGATGGTTTTGCAAACGTGTGCGAGCCGGGGGAGACCATTTGCTCGCCGCTCCAGGCGCCGGTTCGGGGGTCATACAATTTGCATTTCGCCTGGCCGGTCAATTTGTTCAGGTCGAGCGTTACGCTGTCGTCATTCAGCACATAGACAACATATTCCGAGCCGATTTTGGCGAGGCAGGAGTTGACCGCGCTGTTGCTGACAAGTTCATGATACGGGACCATCTCCCAAAATTTAGGCTTTGCCTGTTCCATAAACTCGGCAAATAATTTGTAGTACTTGGGAGTTTCGGAATTCGTATTTCGCCTGCTGTAAGACGCGCCGAAGCCTCCCCAGCCCGCCGCGCCGCCGGTAAGTGAATACCAGATCGCGCGCCGCAAGGCATCGGGGCCGCCGTCCATCAAATCCGACCCGTCCGGGTCATACCAGAACGGACAGCCCTGGCCGGCGTAAGCTACAAGGCCGTTCTTCACATCGGCTGGAATGTTGGGGTTATGCTCCGTAAACCCCTGTACGTTCCACGGATTCCGACCGCCGCTTTGTGTGATAGCCTTGCCGGTCTTGGACGAGATATAGCGCGTCAGCTCCGCGTTCCAATCCGCGCGCGAGCCGAGCAGCTCGTTTCCGATCTCATAGAACACATTGTCGTATTTCGCGGTTTCGGCAAGAGCTTTGTCGATCAACTTGTGCTGATAATATCCAACGCCGGTGTTGTTGATGAAGTCCTTCACTCTGTAGAAATCGCCGTCGCGGTCGGCATGGCCGTCACTATTGGAATCCAGATTGCCGTAGAAATCGCGGACCTGGTTCTTGACGTTCCAGAAGGAGTTGGGCCACCGCCAGGAACTGTCGCCGGGCCGGAAATCGACCGCGTCGAACAGGCAGATATGGACTATGAAATTGTGCTTTTTCGCCAGCTCGCAGTGATATTTCAACCCGTCCCAAAACAGCGGGTCCCACTGGTCTAAATCCGCCTTGCCGTTTACATATTTGAAGGGAACGGGCGTGGGTCTGCCGTCATGGCTCTGAGACCATTTGGGATCGCCGCCCTCCACGCTGAATTGGTTGATGCCAAGGCTCAGCCGTAAATAATTGATCTTATTCGGCGCGCCCTTTACGATCATATCCGCATATTTCTGCGGGCCGTTGTTATAATAATCCGGCGCAACCGAAGCCCATGTGTAAGCTCCCAAGAGGAAGATGGGCTTGCCCGCCGCGTCCTGGAAATAGCGGTTGGATGAATGGACTTTAATATGCCCTCCCGCCGCTGAAGCTGATAATGCCGACGCCGCAAGAGCCATAACAACCCACACGCTTACCGCTAAGACATGATCCATAGTGATTTTCATTATCTATTTTGCTGCCTTTCGATATTGACGAATTACAGGGGCTAAACCGATAACCCGCCATTGATTACTTGCAGCCCAAAGGGCGGAATACCTTTGCCGGTTGATGGTGACCCAGCCTTTTTTGATCACGAAAGCACGAAAGAATGAAAACACGAAAGGCCTGGTTCTGGGAGGAACGCAGATGAACGCCGATAAGCGCAGATAAACACAGATGGGAAAGGGAGTGGCTAGTGATTAGTGGCTGGTGGCTTGTGAATACTAACCACCAATCACAAGCCACTATTCACTCTCTCTTGATCGCGCGCGACGCGATATGTCATCGCGTGCGAAACAGAACCGGCAACTGTCAAGCGTAAACCGAAATTTCCTCTTGCGCAGTCTGAAAGGTTGGGGTAAAATGGTAGTGTACATTTTCACAAGCGCGGCGAGGCGTTTTGTCGCCGGGCTTTGCCGCGTACATAAGCAGCGCGTTAACGTTTGATCGAACTGGAATAGCCTCATGGAACAATCAGAAATTTCCACCGGAACACCTATGGATATTGATAGCTGTCCGGTCACCATCCTTGGTGTCCATACGACAGATGCTTTCCGTAAACAAGTAGAATCCCTCAGCGGCGAAAAAGTCATGCAGTGCTACCAGTGCGGCGAATGCACCGCTGGGTGCCCGATGGCCTTCGCAATGGACATAATGCCAAACCGGGTTATGCGAATGGTTCAACTTGGCTTGGCAAAGCCCATCTTGGAAAGCTCCTCAATCTGGCTTTGCGCCGGGTGTGAGACTTGCGCCACCCGCTGCCCTCGCCTCGTTGCTTTGAGCAAAGTGATGGACACGCTTCGCCAAATCGCCATTTCCGAAGGAAAACCCAGCGAGAAGAATATCGCCGCATTCCACGAAATCTTCATTGGCGCAATCGCCCAACATGGCCGTGTGCATGAGGTCGGGATGCTGGGGCGGTATAAGATGGTCACGAGAGATATCTTCAGCGATATGGGACTTGGCCTCAAGATGTTCCTCAAGGGAAAACTCAAGCTTATGCCGGATAAGATCAAAGGCGCGCAAGAAGTCAGGGAGATTATCCGAAAGAGCCGGGAGGAGGCCAAATGAAATACGCTTACTTTCCCGGCTGCTCGCTGCACTCCACGGCGAAAGAATACGACTGCTCCACCAAAGCTGTCTGCAAAACACTCGGCATCGAGCTTGAAGAGATACCCGATTGGAACTGCTGCGGGGCGTCGTCCGCTCACAGCTTGAGCCATAAATTGAGCGTAGCGCTTCCGGCAAGAAACCTTGGTCTTGCCGAAAAGATGGGGCTGGATGTAGTCGTTCCCTGCGCCGCTTGCTACAACAAGATGCGCGTCGCGGAGCAGACCCTGCGCCATCAGGAACACGAGCGCGAGAGCATAAACAAGATGCTTTCCGCGCCGTTCGAGGGCAAGATAACCGTAAAGACTTTACCTGAGATCATCGCGGTTCCCGAAATCGCTGAGGCAATTGCGGAGAAAATCAAAAAGCCGCTGTCATCGCTCAAAGCCGCGTGTTACTACGGCTGCCTGTTGGTGAGACCGCCAAAAATAATGGAATTCGACGACGCGGAAGACCCTCGCTCGCTGGATAATATAATCTCATCTCTAGGAATCGAAACGGTCGAGTGGCCGTATAAGACTGAATGCTGCGGAGCGAGTTTTGCGCTCACCAAACCGAGCATCGTCGTGAAGCTCACTTATGATATTTTACGTTACGCGAAGAAGGCCGGAGCAAATTGCATAGTCTGCGCGTGTCCGCTCTGCCAGGCGAACTTGGACACCCGGCAGAAGGACGTTGAAGCCAAATACGGCGAGAAGATGGACATACCTATTTTCTACTTCACCGAACTAATGGCCCTGGCGATGGACTTGCCCGTTGGCGACTGCTTGAAGAGGCATTTAGTTGATACTACGACTGTGTTAAAACAACTGGAGGAAGTGACTAGTGGCTAGTTGCTAGTGGCTAGAAGCTAGCCACTAATCACTAACCACTAACCACTAATAAGTCATGGCGCGAATTGGCGTTTTTGTTTGTTGGTGCGGGTCGAATATAGCGAAGATGGTTGACGTTAAGAAGGCCGCGGAAATTGCCGGCGGTTTTCCCAACGTCGTCTACAGCACGGACTACAAGTACATGTGCTCCGACCCCGGCCAGACCCTTATAAAAGAAGCCATAAAGGAGCATAAGCTCGACCGCGTGGTCATCGGCTCTTGCAGTCCGAGATTGCACGAACCGACCTTCCAGCGCTGCATCGGCGACGGTGGCCTCAACCCGTATATGGTCGAAATGGCGAATTTGCGCGAGCACTGTTCCTGGGTCCATGACGACCGCGAAAGAGCCACCGAGAAGGCTATAGATTTGATGCGTATGGCGGTCGCGAAAGTAGCAAGCGATGAGCCGCTTTACACCACCAAACTGCCTATCACCAAACGCGCCCTTGTCATCGGCGGCGGCGTGGCGGGTATTCAATCCGCTCTGGATATTGCCAACGCGGGCTATCCCGTGCTCTTAGTCGAGCGGACTCCGTCAATCGGCGGCCACATGGCGCAGTATGATAAGACCTTCCCGACCCTCGACTGCGCGGCGTGTATATTAACGCCCAAGATGGTAGATGTAGCCTCGAATCCCAACATTGAAATCCTCAGTTACTCGGAAGTCGAGGAAGTATCGGGATTTGTCGGCAACTTCGAGGTCAAGATTCGCAAACGCGCGCGGGGCGTCAACTTCGAGAAATGCAACGGCTGCGGTGTTTGCTACAGCAAGTGTCCGGCCAAAAATATCCCAAATGCTTTTGATGAAGGCATCGGGACGCGGCGGGCGATTTACGTTCCGTTCCCGCAGGCTGTTCCGAACGTTCCGGTGATTGACCGCGAGACTTGCAGATGGTACACCGAGGGCAAATGCCGCGCTTGCGAGAAGCTCTGCCCGTCGCAGGCGATTGAATACGATCAGGAAGACGAGATTCTGACCGAGGAGATTGGCGCTATAGTGGTCGCAACCGGTTTCAAGACCTGGGATCATAGCAAGATCGGCGAATACGGTTATGGGAAGTATAAAGACGTTATCACCAGCCTGCAATTCGAGCGGTTGACCAATGCGTCGGGGCCGACCGAAGGCAAGGTCGTCCGCCCAAGCGACGGCAAGACGCCGGAGACGGTCGTTTTCCTCTCCTGCGTCGGCTCCCGCGACGAGAACCACGGCTATCCGTATTGCAGCAAGGTCTGCTGTATGTATAACGCCAAACAGGCGCTGCTTTTGAAGGATAAAGTCCACGACGCGCGGGCGTATGTTTTCTATATGGACATCCGCGCGAACGGCAAGGGCTACGAGGAGTTCGTGAAGCGGACTATTGAGGACTACGGCGCGCAGTATATCCGTGGCCGGGTGTCGAGGATTTTCGAGTCGGACGGCAAATTGATCGTTCGCGGCGCGGACACGCTGGCCGGAGTTCCCGTGGAAATTCAGGCCGATATGGTTGTCTTGGCGACCGCTATGGAGCCGCAAGTGGACGCGAAAGATTTGGCGCGGAAGATCGGAGTCTCGACCGACCAGCACAACTGGTTCTCCGAGGCGCACCCGAAACTTGCGCCAGTAGAAGCATTGACCTCAGGCGTATTTTTCGCCGGGGCTTGCCAGTATCCGAGGGACATCCCGGACACGGTCGCGCAGGCGTCGGGCGCAGCGTCGAAGGTCACGGTATTGTTCTCGAAAAACGAGTTGACCTCCGAGCCGATGATCGCCTACATACAAGAATCGACCTGCGTCGGATGCGGACTCTGCGCGAGCGTATGCCCGTTCACGGCGATAGATTTGATCGAGGTTACGGACCCAGCCACCAAGAAGATGAAGATGGTCGCGCGTGTAAACTCCGGCACCTGCCACGGCTGCGGCACGTGCGCGGCGGCGTGCCGCTCGCAAAGCGCAAGATTGCGGGGGTTTGAAGACACGCAGATATTAGCCGAAATCGAGGCTCTTGCGGAGATAACGTCTGGTTCGTAAAAGCGAACGCAGATAAACGCGGATGTCGCAGATAAACGCAGATAGTAAAAGAATTGCTGGTGGGGATTTTCGAATCGCCACCCCAAAGCCAGAACGGGATTTCCGAATCCCGGAACCGAAGCAGAGGAATAGTGTTGGATTCTAATCAAGTTACACTGACAGTCGGTTTGGCCGGCGTGGTAGGGGTGCTGATCGGGACCCTCTTAGGAGCCGTTGTCAACTATTGGTGCACCAAGAAGGCAGAAGCATGGAGAAACTTAGAGAATTTTCGAACCCAAGCGTATCTAGATTATATGAAGACCGTCGCTAATCTTGCTAACGTGAAAACTAATGTGAAAAGCGAAAGTATTAGCGAGCATGAAAGAGAGCAGCGGGAATTTGAGTTGGATGCCGAGCAACTTGATGCGAAGGCGAGAGTCTTTCTTTATGGAACATTGGATGTGATCCATGCCTTGGCAGAACTCCAAAAGACAGACTTAGATTTGGAGAAGCCGGAGAACAGAGCAGTTTTCTGCCAAATGCTATGTGGAATGCGGCGTTCTTATGTGACACTCGGCATCATTGATCGAGTTAAATATTTTTGCAGAAAACCTCCGCTTCTTGCGGATGAGATAGAATGGATTCTGTCTGGAAAAGAAGACAACATAAAGCACTAAAAACCGTTACTCTGATCGACCGGGATATGTATCCCGGTTGCTGGTCTCCTATCCTGCGGGAACGGCATAAGCGCGTAGACTTGCGATTACAGGCCGAGTCAGTTCCCGCAGGGCGGTGTAAGTATAGGTGATACGGGGGCGCTGCGGGAACTAGGTTGGTGGTATGCGATGGGTCGGTCTTGAAATACCGTTCCCGCAGCATAGAAGCCGACGGACACTTAAGGCTGAAACGGGAGTTCCAAGCCGCGAAAAGGGGCAGTGATGCTGAAAGAGCAAGATCGGTATTGGTACAGACGCGCGAAGGAGCGTATCGTAACATGTCCAACGTGTGATCGGTGTGCCACTGTAAGTGAGTTCATCACCGACGGCACGATACCAATCAGTTATTGGGGCTTCACCTACGCCAAGTGTCCGGCGTGTGGAGAAATATCACTGTTTGACTACGAACTGATGCGGCTGACCAAATGGGGTGAGGGTCGGAAACCGCCTATACTAATGATCGGAACTGGTCGGTACATTGATATGCTGTTGGCGGCATCGAGCGTATACTTGTTGGCAACCCAACGATTGATTCTGTTGCCAGTAGTGTTCTTGATCATGTTGGCCGTCGAGATCGCATGGGAGATTATCATCAAGCGCGAGAATCCTGATTGG
>JAUSEB010000381.1 GCA_030650495.1 Armatimonadota bacterium
CTCATGTGGATGCTGTGAGGCGGCTAAGACGGCGGTTTAAACTTAATGTCCCCAACCCAGAGGTAGTGCGATTCAATCCCGAAATGAGCCAATGGTTTCGCCAACTCGATGTAGACCTGATGTTTTATACGGCGCCGAATACCTTATCCTTCGAGACGAAGCTCCCCTATGTGATGGCTATCCATGATCTACAGCATCGTTTACAGCCGGAGTTCCCGGAGGTTTCAGCGGATGGGGAATGGGAACGGCGGGAATATATGTTTCGTAATGGAGCCCGCTACGCCACACTACTTTTAGCTGACTCAGAGGTCGGCAAGGAGGACATCCTAAACTTCTATGGACCTTTTGGAGTCACAGCGGACCGGGTGAAAGTTCTCCCATTTTTGCCGGCCTGCTATCTGACTTCGGATGTTTCAGAAGGCGAGCGGCAGCGGGTGCAGGCGGTCTACAATTTACCGGAAAATTATTTGTTCTATCCGGCCCAATTTTGGCCTCATAAGAACCATGCCCGCATCATCAAAGCGCTGGGGCTATTGAAGCGGGGCCACAACCTCAAGATTCCGCTAGTCTTGGCCGGATCTCATACTGGCAATATCCGAGAGTCTATTTTCAATGAAGTAGTCTCCCTAGCGTCGAAACTAGGCATCGAGAAAGAAATCCGCTGCCTCGGTTACGTACCCGATTCAGATATGTCGAGTCTCTATGGTGGCGCGGTGGCACTCGTAATGCCGACGTTCTTTGGTCCGACGAATATTCCCGTGCTTGAGGCGTGGTCTCTTGGGTGCGCGGTGCTCACTTCAGATATTCGTGGCATTCGGGAACAAGTAGGGGATGCGGCAATTCGCGTGGACCCAAAATCGGTCGAAGCCATCGCCGATGGTATCTATCGGCTCTGGACGGATGAAGACTTGCGGTGTTCGCTCATCGAGCGGGGTCGCCAGCGTCTGGCGGCCTACACTGCCGACGATTATGGTCGTCGGCTGATAGAAATCGTAGAAAATGCGAGAACGCTCTTGCGTTCCGAAGGACCAAGGATCGCTTCGCACTAGGAGTGACAGGAGGAATCTTTATGGAACTCGTCGAACACATTGACTGGAATGGCAAGCCACTGACTTACATCATCCGCCGGGAGGTGGATCCGTCTTGTACAACATTCCTCACGCCGCCGGAGTTTAAGCAACAGGTCGGTTACATCGTCTATCCGGCCGGCGGCGAAGTTCCGCGTCATTTACATTGCGATCTAGAGAGGCATTTGGTGGGGACTTCGGAAGTTTTGATCGTTCTCCGGGGGCGATGCGAGATGGATGTTTATAATGATGAGCGCGAGCTAGTGGCAACACGGGAGCTACGCGAGGGAGATCTCATGCTCATGGTTGGTGGAGGTCACGGTTTCCGTATGCAGGAAGACACTGTATTTCTCGAGGTCAAGCAGGGACCTTATACCGGCCTGGAGGAGAAAGAGCGATTTTAGAGGCTCGGAAGACCGTCGATCTATGTGGACATTACTCATGCTTGAAAGACTTTTTCTACGTTCTTCATTGAAGTTAAACGAAGTATTAACGTTCAGGTTTAGCGCGTTGCCTCAGGTGCTGTCATGAGCCAGCCTTTCGGCGCCGCTTATGCTGATAGCTATGATCTGTTCTACCAGGATAAGGATTACGCCGAGGAAACTCGTCAGCTCGAGTCTATCTTCAAGACTTACAATACGACAGTTCATAGTATTCTC
>JAUSEB010000384.1 GCA_030650495.1 Armatimonadota bacterium
TATATTATCCGCTTTCGCTTCATCTGCAACCAGCGTATCGATACTTGGGATACGCTGAGGGTGACTTCCCGATTGCGGAAAAGGCGGCAAAGGAAGTCCTATCCATTCCCGTTCATCCCGAACTAACGGAAGACCAGGCTAACCATGTTGCGCAAACATTGCGTACATTGGTTTCTGAGTTGATTTGCCGATAATTAGTGGGAGTCAAACATAAACCTCGGAGTAATTTGATATATGAAAGCAATGATACTTGCCGCCGGCGTCGGGTCCAGGCTGGATCCGCTCACAAGGAACCTGCCAAAACCAATGGTTCCTATCGTGAACAAACCGGTCATGGAACACGTAATCGAACTGCTGCACCGGCATGGGATCACGGAAATTATGGTGAACCTGTATTATCTAGGCGAGCAGATAGAGGGCTATTTCGGGAGCGGCGCTAAATGGGGCGTAAACCTTCACTATTCGCATGAAGATAGATTATGGGGTGACGCCGGAAGCCTGAAGCGGTGCGAGGAATTTTTCGACGGCACATTCATCGTCATCGGCGCGGACGACCTCGCGGACATCGACATCACCCGCCTAGTCCGAGTGCACAAAGAGAAGAAAGCAATCGCCAGTATAGCTTTATCGTTGGTGGACGATCCCTCAGAATACGGTATTGCCCTGCTGAATGAACATGGACGCATAACACGATTTGTCGAAAAACCACAGGGTGAGGTAATGTTCAGCAACACCGCTAACACAGGCTTTTACGTCTTCGAGCCTGAGATATTTGAGCTAATACCTCGCGGCATTACCTACGGCTTTGGTAAGAACCTGTTTCCGCTGCTTTTGGAGCAGAAACGCCGGTTCCATGGTTACCTGACCTCAAGCTACTGGCGCGACGTAGGAAACCTGAAGCAATATCAGCAAACTCACTATGATGTACTTGATGGCCGCGTCTCGATCACCCTGCCATATCCGGAAGTCAAAAAATACATCTGGAAGGGCCAGAACGTAAGGATAGACCCATCGGCTGAAGTGGGATACCCGGTCATCATCGGCAGCAATTGCAGAATTGAAAAAGGCGCGCGCCTGCTGGAATACTCCGTTTTAGGCGATAACTGCGTATTGGAAAAAGGCGCCTGTGTAAAGCGAAGCATTCTATGGCAGGGTGCGAGCGTTATGAAGGACACTATGCTGGAACGCTGCGTAGTCGGAACCGGCTGTCGTGTCCAATCCAACGCCGCTGTGTTCGACGGCGTAATCGTCGATCCCGTTCGACACAACGGCGATTAAAAAGGCTGAAAACAGGAGCGTAAAAATCTAATGAGTATCACAGAAGAAGTTCGGAGGCTGCAATCAATGAATTATGACGTGAAGGATATCGGCCTGGCGGCAAAAGGAAAGCTGAGAATCGAATATGCCGGGCAGGAGATGCCTGTTTTGAAGCTCATAAGAGAGCGATTCGAGCGCGAAAAGCCGCTGGCCGGTGTCACATTGGCCGCCTGCCTGCACGTGACGACGGAAACCGCCAATCTGGCGATTACCCTCAAAGCCGGAGGCGCGAATGTAGGCTTATGCGCGTCGAATCCGTTGTCCACGCAGGACGATGTTGCCGCGGCTCTTGTCGCCGAGTATGGTATAGCCACATTTGCTATCAAAGGTGAAGATAACGATACATACTACAAACACATAAACGCGGCTCTCGATATGGGGCCTGATATGACTATGGACGACGGCGCCGATACGGTCGCGGTCATCCACTCCGAGCGAAAAGATTTGCTGAAGAAGATAATCGGCGGGACGGAAGAGACCACAACAGGCGTCATCCGCTTGCGCAGCATGGAGCGCGACGGCGCTTTGCAGTATCCCATTATCGCCGTAAACGACGCCGACACTAAGCACATGTTCGACAACCGCTACGGCACGGGCCAGAGCACGATGGATGGTATAATTAGAGCGACCAACGTGCTTATGGCCGGCAAAGTTTTCGTAATCGCCGGATATGGCTGGTGCGGACGCGGACTTGCGATGCGCGCAAGCGGAATGGGAGCGAGAGTTGTCGTCACCGAGGTCAATCCACTGCGCGCGCTTGAAGCCACTATGGACGGATACCAGATTATGCCAATGGCCGAAGCGGCCAAGATCGGCGATATCTTCTGCACCCTGACCGGCGACATAAACGTAATCAGAAAAGAGCGCTTCGCGGAGATGAAAGACGGCGCGATCGTGGCCAACTCCGGTCACTTCAACGTCGAGATCGACATCGCAGGTCTGGAGACAATTGCCAAATCCCACAGGCAGGTTCGCGACTTCAACGAAGAATATACGTTGAACAATGGCCGCCGCGTCTATCTGCTCGGCGAAGGCAGGCTTATCAATCTTGCCGCCGCTGAAGGCCATCCGCCAAGCGTTATGGACATGAGCTTCGCCAATCAGGCGCTATGCGCGGAATATATGCGAATACATGCCGCTGAGCTTGAAAAGAAAGTATACGCGGTTCCAATGGACATCGATCAGAACATCGCCGCTCTTAAGCTCAAGTCTATGGGCGTAAACATAGACACACTGACCGCGGAGCAGGTAAAATATCTCTCGTCCTGGGAACACGGAACGTAAGCCCAGCGATCACCTATGGAGCGCCTTGGCTTGGCGCCGCTTTTCGGAGAAAAGAGGAAATGGCCGCTGAGATGACGGACAACGCGACGGGCGCGGGGCCATACGGGCGGGCCACTATTCTGGGAATCCGGATAGACCGGCTTGATATGGCGTCGGCGGTCGGCGTTGTGCGCCGTTTTCTAAACAGCGGCAAACCTCACATGGTAGTCACCGCTGACTCCGCGGGGCTGGCTCTCGCCCAGAGTGATGTGGAACTGCGGCAAATTATGCTCAGCGCTGACTTGGTTACCCCCGACAGCTCAGGATTGCTCTTGGGCGCCAGGCTTATGGGAACTCCACTAATCGAACGCGTTTCGGGGATAGACCTGGCGCAGGAAATATGTAAAATATGCGCGGAAACGGGAGACTCAATATATCTGCTCGGCGCCGCTCCCGGCATAGCCGAATCAGCCGCGCAAAACCTTGCCGCAAAATACCCGAACCTCAAGATCGCCGGAACACATGACGGCTATTTTAGTGATGACGCCCCTGTCGTCGAAGAGATAAAGAAGTCCGGCGCTTCGGTCTTATTTGTCGCAATGGGCATCCCAAAGCAGGAAAAATGGATTGCCGCTCACTTGCAGGCGCTCGGCGTATCGCTCGCAATTGGATTAGGCGGCAGTTTTGATGTTTTCTCAGGCCAGGTAAAACGCGCTCCGGCATGGATGCGAAATCACGGCTTTGAATGGCTTCACCGGCTGATCAGCAACCCCAGGAAAATCAGTAAGGTCGCGCACCTGCCGAGATTTGCTATAATGGTGTTGGCTGAGAGACTAGGATTACGGAGTGGTAAATAGCAAATGACGCATCGGAAGGATCAAGAAGGCTGCGCCGTGCTGACAGTAGGCAGCTTGGCTCTGGACAGCGTTAAGACCCCGCTTGGAAAGGTGGACGAAGCTCTTGGCGGAGCGGCGGTCTATTCGGCTGTCGCCGCGAGCTTCTTTTCAAGAGCTATGGTTGTTGGTGTAGCAGGTGAGGATTTCCCCCGCCAACACCTTGAGTTCCTGGAAAGCCGGTCGATAGACACTCAGGGAATCCAGCTAGTCCCAGGCAAAAGCTTCCGGTGGGCGGGAAGATATGATTACGATCTAAACCAGGCTCACACACTTCGAACGGAGCTTAACGTTTTCAGCGATTTCCATCCCGTCATCCCTGAAGCCTATAAAGACGCGAAATACGTATTCCTTGCGAACATCGACCCGGGTCTTCAACTAGAGGTCCTCGGTCAATTGCGCGGCCCCAAGCTTGTTATCTGCGACACAATGAACTTCTGGATCGAGGGAAAGCGGGACAAGGTCATAGAAGTTCTCGGTAAATCGGACATTGCGTTTATGAATGACGCCGAGGCTCGCGAGCTATGTGGGACAACGAGTCTTGTCAAAGCTGCTGATGTAATTCGCTCGTATGGCCCGAAAGTCGCCATCATCAAGAAGGGCGAGCACGGCGCGCTGATGTTTACCGACCACACTCATTTTGCCGCTCCTGCTTATCCACTTGCGGAAGTCAAAGACCCAACAGGAGCCGGCGATTCCTTCGCAGGTGGATTCATCGGATACCTCGCGCGCACTGACGACCTGAGCGAGCGTAATCTACGCAAAGCGGTCGTCTATGGCAGCACATTGGCCTCTTTTAACGTCGAGGATTTCAGCCTGGAGCGGTTCCGGCGTTTAACATATCCTGAAATAATGGAGCGTTATAAAGAGTTCAAGCATATCTCATTCTTTGAAGAAGTCGATATGCTCGACCCCGGCCACGTAATTTTCCATCATGCGTAAAGAAGCTCGTGGATAGCGCCCAAGTTACCTCGAATATCATATTCTGCTTGCGCGATACGGCGCGGGGTCTGCTTGACCTCATCTATCCCCCAAAATGCGTAGCATGTGACAGCATACAATCACATTACCTCTGTCCATCTTGCGTAAACAGCATAGCTTATCTGGAACCGCCGATATGCTCCCGCTGCGGACTGCCGACCGACGGCGCTCACAGATGTATGCCTAAATGCGGTCCATTTGCGTTTGCTGAAGCCCGTGGGGTGGGGGTTTATGATGGAGCGCTTCGTAAAGCGATTCACGAGTTGAAATATAACAGTCTGGCAGTCGTTTCCGGCGATCTTATCGAGTTAATGACTAAATATCTATCGCTGCACACTGCTTTTGCGCCGGGAGCAACGTGCGTAATCCCCATCCCCATCCACAAATCACGGGAAAAGCTGAGAGGATTCAATCAATCGACGCTGTTGGCGCGCGGCATAGCTGACTATCTCCATCTGCCGCTTGTCGATAACGCTCTGTACCGCAAGATACCTACTCCTCCCCAGGTAGATCTGCCGTTTCACGAGCGCGTACAAAACGTTCGCGGCGCGTTTGCCGTACGAATAGAGGAAGCCATTGCCGGCCAGACCATATTATTGATAGACGATGTAATGACAACCGGCGCCACAGCCAGCGAAGCCGCAAGAGAGTTAAGAAACAACGGCGCGGAAAAAGTATACGTCTTGACCCTGGCGCGAAGCTGCTGATTCCCCGGTAAAAATACCTGTTTTAACCCCCAAAACGCCCAAATCCGTTGACTGTGAACACATGTCATGATAGCCTTCAGACAGACCATCATCGTCATTTCGAGTGGAGCCGGTGTTTCGGATTTGAATGGAGCGCAGCGGAATGGAAATCCCGAAACAAGCCGCGTATGTATCGGGATTTCCGCTACGTTCAAATCCCGATACACCACTTCGTTCGGAATGACGGAGTGATATTTGGAATAGCTGATGGAAATAATACAGAGAGCGGGCAGGGAAAGGAGAAGGTAAAGCCTGCCCGCTATTGCTGCACAATGTTAGTGAATTCTACCGGCTTCGCACGCTGAAGATAAGCCGGAAGTCGCATCACTCACAGCGCAACGAGAATATATACTACGTTCAGGGGTCTGTTGTCAATACAAGCAGGCAAGCTTTTTGGAAAGAATTGAGCGAGAGAGTTGTAAGAGTCGAGGGATAGTTGAAGGTTGAATGTTGAAGGTTTATGGTATTGCTTCCAACGCTCTCTCCTTCAACATTCAACATTACATCCGTGGCTTGTTTCGGGATTTCCATTCCGCTTCGCTCCACTCAAATCCCGAAACAACGGTTCAGGCTTCGGCTTCAAAGAACAAGCCGAAGGATAGAACTCATCGCTCGTTACTCATCGCTCATCGCTGGCTTTCCCTTCTCTCAATTTCCCCAACTATTCCGAAGGCCGCTCCAGCAGCGCTCTCAGCTCCAGCACGTTAGCCGCCTTACTCTCCGCGTCCTGAATAGTAACAACGCCCTTCTTTACCAAGCCGGCAAGATACTGGTCCAGAGTCATCATCCCTTGCTTTAGTCCTGTTTGTATCATAGAGCCTATCTGGAAGGTCTTCGCCTCGCGGATTAAATTTCTAATAGAGGGAATAGCCACCAAGGTCTCAAAAGCCGCTACGCGGCCCATTCCATCGGTTCGTTTTACCAGCGTCTGCGAGACAACGCCTATCAGGTTTACGGATAACTGCATTCTTACTTGCTGCTGCTGATACATCGGGAATACGTCTATAATACGGTCAACTGTCTGCACGGCGTCGGTTGTGTGCAGAGTTCCAAACACAAGGTGGCCGGTTTCAGCGGCGGTTATGGCCAATGCTATCGTCTCCAGGTCGCGCATTTCACCTACAAGAATAACGTCCGGATCCTGACGCAAAACGTATTTTAGCGCATTTGCAAATGACAATGTGTCCGTATTCAACTGTCTCTGGTTGATAAGAGCCTTAACATCTTCATGCATAAACTCGACAGGGTCTTCGACGGTCATAATATGCACCGCGAAGTTCTTGTTGATGTAATCAATCATCGCGGCCTGCGTTGTTGATTTCCCGCTTCCCGCCGGTCCTGTAACAAGCACCAGCCCTCTTGGCCGCTCGGCGAAATATCGGCAAATAGGGGGAAGGCCAAGATCATCCATGGACTGTATTTTCAATGGAATGACTCGGAATACAACCCCGAGTTCTCCTCGCTGTATGAAAAAATTGACTCTAAACCTTGCGACGCCATCAATATGATAAGCTGCGTCAAGCTCCCATTCATCCTCGAATCTCGTAATCTGCTCGGGCGTAAGGATACTGTAGCCTAGTCGCTTGACATCCTCATCGCTCAGCGCCTCCATGTCGATTGGATTCAAGTCACCGTACTTCCGCAGCAAAGGGGGGCTGTCAGTCTTCAAATGGAGGTCAGAGCAATCCTGGTTGACCGTAGTTATCAATAGTTCATCAATACTTACCATTACTATCCTCCACTCACGATAGCCTCGACGCCCGCTGCTGGAACTCGCGTGGGTTCGAGGACTTGGCGAGGGCTTGTTCGTAACTGACCAGCCGCCGTCTCACCAGATCGATAAGACACATATCCAGAGACTGCATTCCGAACTCTCCGCCAGTCTGTATATCCGTATAAATTTGGTGCGTCTTTCCCTCGCGGATGAGACTGCGAATAGCCGATGTGGCGACCATTATCTCAAATGCGGCTACTCGTCCCGGCATGTCCATTCTGGGGAGAAGCGTTTGAGATATGATGGACAACAGCGTCACGGATAACTGCGTGCGTATCTGCTCCTGTTGTTCCGGTGGGAAGACATCGACGACGCGGTCGATGGTCTGCGGAGCGTCAGTCGTGTGCAGTGTCGCAAATACGAGGTGTCCCGTTTCCGCCGCAGTGATAGCCAGCGATATTGTCTCAAGGTCCCGCATCTCTCCGACGAGAATCACATCCGGGTTCTGGCGCATACAGTGCTTGAGCGCATACGCGAACGAATGAGTGTCCATGCCGATCTCGCGTTGATTGATTTCACTCATCCTGTCAGTGTGCAGAAACTCTATCGGGTCTTCGATAGTGAGTATATGGCAGCGCCTGTTCCGATTTATGTGGTCGACCATTGCGGCAAGACTGGTGGACTTGCCGGAACCAGTCGGCCCGGTCACCAGCACAAGTCCGCGCGGGCGCATACATATATCCTTAGTCACCGGAGGCAGCATCAGATCGTCTATAGTCTTGATCTTGATGGGAATGGCTCGCAGCACAGCTCCCACACTACCTCGCTGACGGAAAACGTTGACTCTAAATCGTGAAAGCCCCTTTATTTCATAAGATAAGTCAAGCTCCATATTCTCGCGGAACTTCTGTTTTCTCTCTTCATTCAGGATACTAAACAGAATATCTTCAACATCCTGGGGCTTCAAGACCGGGAGATCTGTACGTATAAGATCACCGTGAATGCGAATTACCGGAGGTTCGCCAACTCTCATGTGGAGATCGGAACCTTCGCGCTCCACCAACATGCGTAAGAGATCGTCTATGTGCATGGAAATCGTCGTCACGGCCGGCGGAGCATCTGCTTGAGTTCAGTAAGATTGCCGGCGTTCGCGTGCGCCTCCTCTTCCGTGATAAGTCCTTGCTTGAAGTAGTCCACCAGGCACTGGTTCATTGTCTGCATTCCCCAGAATGTGCCTTCGCCTATTGCCGTGTATAGTTGGCCGGATCTACCTTCTTCTATCAGCTTGCTGACGGTCGGATTAGCTATCATTATTTCTACCGCCGCTATACGACCCTTCTCACTGACCGTCGGTATCAGCTTTTGCGATACTACTCCTTTAATCGTCGTTGCCATTCTCATGCAAATCTGCGGCTTGTCGTGCGGCGGGAACATGTTGATGATACGGTCTATAGTCTCGGCGGCGCTGGTGGTATGCACCGTGGAGAATACGAGATGTCCGGTTTCGCTTGCCGCCAACGCGACGTTCATCGTTTCCACATCGCGCATTTCCCCAATAAGAATCACATCAGGGCTTTGCCTCACGACATACTTCAGCGCGTCCGTGAAGGAATCCGTATCAATACCTATCTCCCGCTGGTTAACTACCGCCATCCGATCTTCGTGTACAAACTCGATAGGATCCTCTATCGTTATTATATTGCATTTCCTCTCGGCGTTGATAACGTCAATCATAGCGGCAAGTGTAGTTGATTTTCCTGATCCTGTTGGGCCTGTAACCAGCACAAGCCCTTGTCGCTGTTTTGCTAGATCTCCTAAAACCTTCGGCATCCCCAGTTCTTCCAGTGTCCACATAACAAGAGGGATAATGCGAAACACGACACCCACAGAACCTCTCTGCTGGTAGATATTGGCTCGGAATCGCGCGATTCCATCCACGGTAAAGGCAAGATCGAGCTCGTGCCTGCGCTCGAAACGCCCAATTTGCTCGGAAGTCATAATGCCGTAAGCCAAATCTTGCGTGTCATCAGCAGTCATTACCGGAAGATCGGAGCTGGTGACACGTCCATTCACGCGAAACGCCGGTGAAACTCCCGTCTTGATAAAGATGTCGGAAGACTTCTGCTCAACGCCAAGTTTTAAGATAGTTGTTAGATCCATGTTCATTCCCTATTAGCCTTTCTCCGCTTTCCAGTCATATAGGCGTAAAACCAGACCCCGGCGCCAATTATAAGAGATAACAATAACGGCCAAAACAGGCTGCCGGACTTTCCGGCCCGCGGAGCAGGCTGGCCCTGTGGCGGGGGCGCTGTTGGTAAGCCCAGCTTGTCGAAATTATGGCGTTTGATACGCACGTTGTAAGTGTAGCTCGCGCCGTTAACGCCGAAGTTGATTTTTACGAATTCGTTCTCAAAATCCGTCAGACCCCGAAACTGAAACTCCGGTCGCATAGCAAAAATGAGGCTGACTGAGTCGAAGCGTTTCAATGCGACTATCAATGGCTCGACCGGCAGGAACCCGCTCCGCGCCGGAACCGCGTATTCCGCAACAAAGCCTACGCTTGTCATTTCGGCTTTTTCAGAACTTGTCTCGGCGCTGTTGGTCACTTCTATGTTGGATATTCGCCAATAAGCGCGAGCCGCTATTTCGGCGACATCCTTCTGCGCTTCCTCCGTAGGAATGTGCATCGGGTATGTCAAAGCGAAGTTCGCGGTACCCCATTCGTCGAGCGGGACAACAAGTAGCTGAACCGGCAGGCCGGCGGTGGTCGTGCGGTTATCAGACGGAGAACGATTACTCGCTGACCGGGCTGATATTGAGATAGACACGAGGGCGATAAATAAGACCGTTATGGTGATTATACGATGGATCATACTTACAAGGGCCACGTTACAATGAAAATCCCGCAGAATGGATACCTCCCATCCCGGCTCGCTTACGCCAGGCGCATCGCCGCGGCTTCACCGGACAAGAATATTGTGCCATACTGAGGATAGTTAAAGAAAATGGTGGAGCTGATGGGATTTGAACCCACGACCTCTTCCATGCCAAGGAAGCGCTCTCCCCCTGAGCCACAGCCCCACACACGAACGTTATTATAGCGCGACCATTTCAGTAATGCAAGCGGCGGCAGCAGGGCAGCAGGTAATAGTTCAGACCTCGGTAGCGCGGCGCCAAGAGCGAACTCTTGCTGTAGCAGTGAATTTACTCGCCAGGAAGTCTAGTACTTTCCGAACTCCCTTACTGCGTCGTACATAGCGGCGATATTATTTTCCGGGGCGCCCGGAGCCAGATTGTTTCCTTCCCGCAGAATAAACTTGCCGCCTTCCATTATTCCAGTAGCCAGGATGCGTTTGACCTCATCCTTTACCTCTTCTGGCGTTGCTCCGGTAAGGAAGTGTATAGAAGGTCCGCCTTTAATCTGGACTTCGGGACCAAGCTCCCGCCGCACTTTCGCGAAGTCTATCGGAAAGCCGGTGTCGAAGCCCATAACGTTCAGCTCATCGCGCATTATTTTGAAAAGATGAGCCGCATCGCCGCAGAGGTGGACATAGTGCGGTCCTTTTCCGGCAAGCTCCTTAATCATTCTTTTATGGCGCGGGAGCACGAACTCTCGATATGCCTCGCATGACAATAGCTGCGAGCTGTCATCAGCGAAATTAAGACTTTCAGGCGCAGGTTCACCAAGAAGCCCTCTCCAAGCCTTTATCCGTAAAATGATGGCTTCAGTAAGATAATCGAGCAGTTCGTGAACGTAGTCAGGGTCCTCATAAATATCCATGCAAATCTCCATAGCTCCGCGCAGATTTGCGGCAGCGGTAAAAACTCCGTCCGAGCCAAGCCCTGCCGGATACACTTCTCCAATAGGGATTCCGTGGAAAGTATGAGTCTTAGCCCTCTCTTTCATACGCTCATAGAATTGCAGATTCTTTGCCATAATCCCGTCCCTGAACGGGTCGGGCATGCCTCGGTCGAAAAGCATTCTCTTATTATCATCGTTAAGTATTGGTTCAGTATCCGAAACTTGCCCGTCATGATAGCGCACCGGACATCCAAACCACCCGGCGTCGTAGCAGTTCTGGAGATCCACCTTCACGCTGTTCCAGGCTTCTTTAGGCATGCCCATCTCTGCGTCCTGATGGATATTGTGGTAGACATAACAGAGGAATTCCAGTTGAGTATCCATCATCAAGTCGGGGGCTTCGCTGTATTGTTGGAAATCGATCTTGCGAGGGTTCAGCCAGGGGCTGAGTAAATAGTATCTGACATTGATTCCAATGAACATAGGCACGCGAATGGGATTTCCCGCGAAGTACGCGTCCCAGACTTCTTTCACCTCTTGATTATGTTGCTTGAAGTCTATCTGAAGCATGCTAACGTTATCTCCTGTCCTGATAGATACCGGTAGCTTTAGCCTATAAAGCAAAAGCGCTTGTGTCAAGCACGGTGTACGTAATTTGTAGGGGCGAAGCATCTGCCCCACGACTCCGCACACTATATCAGATACAAATGCAGATACAGATGCTTCGCCCCTACGGGTTCACGACGATTCCACCGCATTTGACACGCAACCTGCCAAGCAAACAAAAAAAAGGACCTTGCCTGCAAACTAATGCGTATTAACTGTTGACCTTTGCGCGAAGCCTGTAGTAACATCTTATAGCGCATAACTCTGCGAAAGGAGCACGATATATGTTAAGGAAAAGGCTAACAGTGTTGGCCGCCAGCATTGCCGTATTTGCTTTATCAACGTCAGTATTCGCCCAGGCTAAGCCTGCCGCGAAACCTACTGCGAAACCCGCCGCGAAGCCTGCCGCCAAGGCTCCGGCAAAAGCCCCTGCGCCGGTCAAGTCTCCATTGGACACATTGCAAAGCGCCGGAGGGGATGTTGTAGTTGCGACCGTAAATGCTCAGAAGATTACGAAGAAGCAACTGACGGATCTTCTTTGGGGCTATCAAGCCGCTAACGTGTTGGATAAGTTGTTGATCAACAACGTGATAATCGCTCAAAAGGCCAAACAGGCGGGCGTCTCTGTTACTGAAAAGGAGATTAACGCTAAAGTCCAGGAATTCGAGAAGACAAACCTGCAGGGCGGTTCCGTGAATACAACATTTGCGGAGATGGGACTCAGCAAGCAGATTTGGATCGCCAACTCCGTCGTCCCACAGCTTCTCGTCGAAAAGATTGCCGCAAAACAGGTCGGCGTTACAGACGCTGAGATTGCGGAGTACATCAAGGCCCGGCACATATTGGTTCGAGTAAAGCCTGGCGCGAACGAGGAAGAGCAAAAGAAAAACGAAGAAGAAGCCAAGGCAAAGATCGATAAGATCGTCACGGAAATCAAGGGCGGCAAAGATTATGTTGCAGCCGCGGACGAATACTCTGAAGACCCCGGCAACATAAACCGCGAAACCGGAAAGAAGAATGGCGGAGACCTTTCCTGGTTCAAACGCGGAAAAATGGCGAAGGAGTTTGAAGAAGCAGCATTTGCCCTCAAACCGGGTGAAATGAGCGCGCCCGTGAAACACTGGGCCGGATACAGTGTGATTCGTTTGGAAAAGCTGGGCAGAGACGCTTCATCTGCTGATAAGGCTGAGATCAAGACTAAAGTCGCTGAGGAAAAGAAAGCTGTGGCAATGAGGCAGTTGTGGAGTGATCTGAGGAAGGATGCTAAGGTTGATAACAAGCTGGTTATCAAGCCAAAGCCTGCTCCAAAACCACCGGCTCCGAGAGTGACTGCTCCTCCCGCTCCTAAGCCTGTGACGCCTCCAACGGCGCCTAAACCGGCGACACCGGCGACACCGGCTGCGCCTGCTGCGCCGGCGAACTAAGGGAAGAAACAGCGGAAATACGATTAAGCGAACGGCCTTATGGCCGTTCGCTTCACTTATGGTTAGGTTGATTTTGCGCAATTAAATCGGATAGGGGAGGGATGATCGTGGCAAAAAAGATTAATGTTGGCTTGATCGGGCATATGTTTATGGGAAAAGCGCATAGCCTGGGTTACAAGGACATGGCGATGTTCTTCCCTGACGCCGAACTCAAGCCTGTTATGAAGATGCTCGTGGGGTTGGGTGAAGAGAGCGTCAGGCAAGCCGCGGAGCAGTATGGATGGGAGAGCTATGGCACAGATTACAAAGAGTTGCTTGCTCGCGACGACATCCAACTGGTCGATATTGCGACCGGCAACGATACCCATCGGGAAATGGCGCTGGCCGCTGCCCAAGCGGGGAAGCACATCTTCTGCGAAAAGCCTATGGCTATGAACGTGGCTGAATGCAAAGAAATGATTGCCGCCGTGGAAAAAGCCGGAGTGAAGCATATGATCGACTTCAACTACCGGGCTGTTCCCGCCGTTGCGCTTGCCAAAAAGATGATTGATGACGGACTTATCGGCAAGATATATCACTGGCGGGCGGTCTATCTCCAGGACTGGATTATGGACCCCAGCTTCCCGCTGGTCTGGCGTTTGATAAAAAAGAATGCCGGCTCCGGCCCTCACGGAGACCTTAACGCTCATCTGATAGACCTTGCCCGGTTCCTCGTAGGCGAGATCGATGAGGTCGTTGGAATGATGGAAACTTTCATCAAGAAACGGCCTCTGCTCGAAGCAGCTACCGGCGGACTTACCGCGAAGGCTTCAGAAAAAATGGGCGACGTGACGGTTGACGACGCCGCGTTATTTTTGGCCAGATTCGAGAACGGCGCAATCGGCTCCTTCGAGGCGACCAGGTTCGCCGGAGGCCGCAGGAACGGAAACAGGTTCGAGATCAACGGCAGCGAAGGCTCCATTGCTTTCAACCTCGAAAGAATGAACGAACTCGAATACTACTCGAAAAACGATCCTGCTTACGCTCAAGGTTTCAGGACGATAATAGTAGGCGAAAGCGTCCATCCATATATGAACGCTTGGTGGCCGCCGGGCCATATCATCGGTTGGCAGCATACATTCGTGCATCAAGTTTATAACTTGTGTAATGCGATTGGCCGCGATCGGATGCCTGTTCCGAACTTCTATGATGGACTTAAGTGCCAGCAAGCGCTTGAGGCGGTAGAGACCTCAGTAGAAAACCGCGAATGGGTGAAGATAGAAAAGTAACGTAGATTTACGAAGTATATGATAAGCCGAATGGCCGGAAAGTGATTTCCGGCCATTTTTATCTAGCTATTAGCTGTCAGCTGACAGCTAATAGCTAATTATAAAAGCAGATCTCTCGACTCCGCTAACGCTTCGCTCGAAATGACGGCGCTACAAAACATGAAAATTTATTTCTCCAATTGACCCAGGTCAAATGATAAGCGGCGGGAAAACGGTAAACTCAGCATGTAAGAGAATTTCCAGATGCGAGGAGACCTGAATATGCCTACATTAAAGAGAAAAGTAATACGGATCGACGAAGAGAAGTGCGACGGATGCGGGCTTTGCGTTCCAAGCTGCGCCGAAGGCGCTCTGCAAATCATTGACGGTAAAGCGAAGTTGGTTTCAGACAAGTATTGCGATGGTTTAGGCGACTGCCTGGGCGAATGTCCGCAGGACGCGATTTTCTTTGAGGAACGAGATGCTGAAGTATACGACCAGGAAGCCGTTGTTGAAAGGCTGAAGAGCATGGGGCGTGAATATATCCCTCATGACCATGGCGATGACGGCCACGATCACGACCACAGCAGGCAGACAAGCCACGCTCATGCAGGCGGATTCTCCTGCCCATCGGCAAGAACATTGGATTTTCGGGAGCAGAAAGTCGATACCGAGCCAAGCGAAGACGCTCCAAAGCAGAAATCGGAATTGCGCCAGTGGCCGGTTAAATTGAATCTCGTTAGCCCCCAGGCGCCGTATTTCCAAAACGCCGACCTTCTCATCGCCGCTGACTGCGCGCCATTTGCCTATGCTTCCCTGCATCCTGACTTCCTCAAAGGCAGAACGGTTGTGATAGGATGCCCAAAGTTCGACGATCTGGAGTATTACAGAGAGAAGCTGACCGCCATCATCAAGACAAACAGTATCCGCAGTATCACAGTGTTGCATATGGAAGTTCCCTGCTGCACGGGACTACTCCACATAGCTTACGACGCCGTTAAAGCGTCAGGTAAGGCCATACCGGTAGCGCCTATAGTAGTAAGCTTGCGCGGAGAGGTAAAGCAGCCAACTCCCGCTTACTAGCCCAAATTATCCGATATTGATGGCCCTGGACATCCATGTCCAGGGCCTAATTCCATCGGACATCCATGTCCGATTCCTCTATTATCTTGATCACCATAAATATGCTATAGTTCGTTA
>JAUSEB010000387.1 GCA_030650495.1 Armatimonadota bacterium
TTCATGTAAACTTCATGTACATTATGCGGTTGCTAAAAAAACAACTAACAAACGATGCTCCTGGATTATCTCCGATTTTCGTTGACACTAGCCCCGCCATTTGGTATCATCTTCTGAAAAGCCCCAGGAGGAACGTGAACCTTGGAGGTTGATGTCGGCGGAAAGAAAAAGGCCAGACGAGCTTACGGTTTCGATGAAGTCGCTGTTGTTCCGTCCACCACCAGTGTGGACGTCGCGGACACGGATACCGGTTGGTATATCCGCGACATGTGCTTCCCCATTCCCATTCTAGCGTCCGCTATGGATGGCGCCGTTGACCCCAGGTTAGCCGCTGAGATGACAAGGCTAGGTGGTCTTGCAGCGCTCAACCTGGAAGGTGTGCATTCCCGATATGAAAACCCTCAGGCAGCTATCGACAAGATTATCAGCGCTGACCCGGAGGGCGTTATTCCCATCATTCAAAAGATTTATCAGGAGCCTGTAAAGGCCGAATTGGCGGCGCGAACAGTCAAGACAATGAAGGCCGCCGGGGCGAAAGTGGCTGTATCCGCTACTCCCGTGGTCGCCCGGCAGTTGGCCAAATCGGTGTTCGACGCGGGAGCCGATATTTTCGTTATACAGTCTACCGTAACAGCCGTTGAGTATATTTCGTCAACAACCAGCGGCGTATCAATTTCCGACTTCTGCAGGAATTCGCCGATTCCCGTAATCGTGGGTAACAGTGTTGACTACAACAGCACAATCGCTCTGATGCGGGCGGGAGCGGCTGCCGTGTTGGTGGGAGTTGGCCCCGGCGCGGCTTGCACAACTCGCAAGGTATGCGGCATCGGAGTTCCGCAAGTTACCGCCACGGCAGACGCGGCGGCGGCGAGAGACGATTTCGAGGCCGAAACAGGCAAATACGTTCCAATAATCACCGATGGCGGCATGCGCACCGGTGGAGACATTGTGAAAGCGATAGTCAGCGGAGCCGACGCGGTTATGATCGGCTCTCCGATTGCCGGAGCCGCCGAAGCGCCGGGCAAGGGGTATCACTGGGGGATGTCCACATTCCATCCCGGCCTGCCGAGAGGCACTCGGATTAAAGTCGGTATTTCCGGCTCGCTCGAAGAGATATTATTCGGTCCGGCAAAGACCGATAACGGAACGATGAATTTAATTGGAGCGCTCAAGCTCGCGATGAGCTATTGCGGCTCCAGAACGATAAGAGATTTACAGAAAGCCGAGCTTATCATAGCTCCCGCTCTTCCAATGGAAGGGAAGACTCAGCAGCGCGCGCAAGGTGTTGGCCAATGGCGTTAAATGCCGGCAACGGCTCGTCCCAGCAGCAATTGGTGATTGTGCTAGATTTCGGAGCGCAATATAGCCAGTTGATTGCCAGGCGAATCAGGGAATGCAAAGTCTACTGCGAGATACTCCCCTTCGACACGCCTCTTGACGACCTTCTGGCGCGAAAACCCGTGGGAATAGTCTTCTCCGGCGGGCCGTCCAGCGTCTATGAAGAAAACGCGCCGTCCTGCGATCCAAAGCTATTCGAGTGCGGAATTCCAATTCTTGGAATCTGCTACGGGATGCAGTTGATGGCTCATCAGCTTGGCGGCGAAGTGGCGCCTGGCGAGCGGCGGGAGTTCGGCAAAACCGAGTTGGATGTATTGGACGGCTCAGATATATTCGCCGGTTTGAACCCGGAACTGATCTGCTGGATGAGCCATGGTGACGCAGTTCAGAGTCCTCCGCCGGGATTCAACGTAACGGCGCGGACGATGAATACGCCCGTGGCGGCGATGTCCAACCCTGAGCGGAAACTCTACGGCGTGCAGTTCCACCCGGAAGTAGTGCACACCCCGTGGGGAATTGAGACCATCCGCAATTTCTTGTATAAAGTATGCGATTGCCAGGGCTTGTGGACTATGGGGTCGTTCGTCCAGCAGGCCACGGAGCGTATACGAAATGAGGTCGGAGACAAGTCCATCATCTGCGGCCTGAGCGGAGGAATCGACTCGGCGACGGTTGCGGCGCTGGTTCACAGGGCAGTCGGCGATCAATTGACGTGCATTTTCGTCGATCACGGACTTCTCCGCCTAGATGAAGGCACGAAGGTGCGCGAGACGTTTGAGGGATTCTTCAAGATAAAACTTATATACGCCGATTCCGAGGAGAGATTCCTTACTCGATTGGCGGGTGTGACCGACCCTGAGCGGAAGCGAATCATAATAGGCGAAGAGTTTATCCGCGTATTTGAAGAGAAGTCGAGCTGTCTGCCACAGGTGGATTTCCTCGCGCAAGGGACTCTCTATCCCGACGTAATTGAGAGCGGAACCCGTTCGGCGGCGAAGATAAAGACGCATCACAACGTCGGCGGTCTGCCGGAGAATATGAACCTGAAGCTTGTCGAGCCGCTGCGGAATTTATTCAAGGACGAAGTCCGTGCGTTGGCCGAAGAGCTTGGCCTGCCGACCGACATGGTCTGGCGCCAGCCGTTCCCCGGTCCGGGATTGGCAATCCGAATACTCGGCGAAGTGACCAAAGAGCGTCTGGATATTTTAAGGGAAGCCGACGCTGTGGTTGTGGAAGAAATAAAACGTGCGGGACTTTACAGGCACGTCTGGCAGGGATTTGCCGTCCTCGCCCCGATAAAAAGCGTCGGCGTTATGGGCGACCAGCGCACATACGAAAACACGGTCATTCTCAGGGCCGTGACAAGCGAAGATGCTATGACCGCCGACTGGGCGCGGCTGCCTTACGAAGTATTGGAGAGAATAAGCAATCGAGTCATCAACGAAGTGAACGGCATAAACAGAGTCGTTTTCGATATAAGCTCGAAACCACCTGCAACCATAGAGTGGGAGTAGGGAGTAGAGGGAGTCAAGAGAATCAAGGGAGTCGAGATATATGCGTGGGAAGGCTTTTACGCCGACGCGGACTTCGGATATCCAACCGAGGCTTCGGGGTAAAAAGCTTCCCGAAGCATAAAAAGGATTCTAACTCCTAACTTCTAACTTCTAAATCGGAGTCATATACATGGACATTAATCAAGATATAGCTCAAGTGTTAATCACTGAGGATCAAATTGCCGGTCGTATCAAAGAGCTGGGGATCCAAATCTCCAAGGATTACGAGGGCAAGGAACTGGTTCTAGTGGCGATATTGAAAGGCGCATCCATATTCCTGGCGGATTTGGTCAGGGAGATAAGCATCCCGCTGTCGTTCGACTTCGTCGCAATATCGAGTTACGGCGCCGACAGCCGCTCATCGGGCGTTGTCCGCCTTCTGAAAGATTTAGATGAAAGTATCGAGAGTAAACACGTATTAGTGGTAGAAGATATAGTGGATACCGGCTGGACTCTGCGGCTCAGCTACATTGTCGAAAACCTGCGCTCACGCAAGGCCGCGAGTGTTCGAGTTTGCACTTTACTGGATAAACCCAGTCAACGTAAGGTAGATGTGGGTATAGACTATAATGGATTCACCGTTGAGGATAAATATGTAGTCGGCTATGGCCTGGATTTCAATGGAAAATATCGCAGTTTACCTTACATTGGCGTGCTGAAGCCGGAAGTTTACGGCGGCGGTTAAAAAAAGTCTGGTTGCAGGGGTAGACAAAGCGCCGTGTTTTGTCTATAATAAGTGTTGGATTAAGAGAATCCTCATCCAACGCGTATGCCGCCAAGGCGGCGTCTTCCAGCAACCATCTGCTTGTTGATCCCGATAAGCGCAGGCAATCCAAAGTTTTTCTAATATTTTATCGCCCTGCAAGTTGTTCGAATACGTACACGCGTTATGGATTCTTTCCCTTTATTTATCCCATTTCCAAAGAGGTGACCACAGTGGAGGCGCTACAACTAGCAGAACTCGAGACCAAAACCATGGAGGAGCTTCAGGGCATCGCCAAGGAGCTCGGCATTGAGGACGGCAACGGTAACACAAAGAAACAAGATCTGGTCTTTAAGATTCTACAAACTCAGACCGAGCAAAGCGGGCTAATTTTTGACCAAGGTTCCCTTGAGATACTGCCTGACGGCTGGGGTTTCCTACGGCACAATAATTTCTCGCCGTCGATGTCGGATGTCTACGTGTCGATGTCCCAGATAAAGCGGTTCGGACTGAGGACCGGAGACATTGTTTCAGGCCAGGTGCGCCCTCCCAAAGACACCGAGAAGTACTACAGCCTGCTTCGCGTGGAGGCGGTAAACGGCCAAGACCCTGAAACTTCAAGGGCCAGAAAGAACTTCGATGACCTGATACCGATCTACCCGAACGAGCACATCAAGCTGGAAACAACGGCTGACAACATATCCGCGAGGTTCATCGATCTCATAGCTCCCATTGGCAAAGGGCAGCGCGGCCTGATAGTGGCGCCGCCGAAGGCCGGAAAGACGACGTTGCTCAAGACCATAGCCAACAGCGTCACCAAGAACCATCCTGAAATATACCTCATCGTGCTGTTGATTGACGAACGGCCTGAAGAAGTTACGGACATCAGGCGTTCCGTTGACGGCGAAGTAGTCAGCTCCACGTTCGACGAGCTTCCTGAAAACCACATGCGCGTGGCTGAGATGGCTCTTGAAAAGTGTAAGAGGATGGTCGAGTCCGGCAGGGACGTTATGGTGCTTTTGGACAGCATTACGCGATTATCACGGGCGTCCAACCTGACTGTAAACCCCAGCGGGCGCACACTCTCCGGCGGTTTGGACCCATCGGCCCTTTACCGGCCCAAGCGGTTTCTTGGAGCGGCGCGAAACATAGAGGAAGGCGGCAGCTTGACCGTTATCGCCACTGCCCTCGTGGAAACCGGCAGCCGCATGGACGACGCGATCTTCGAGGAGTTCAAGGCTACCGGCAACATGGAATTGGCCCTGGAACGCAATCTGGCCGAGCGAAGGATATTCCCCGCTGTCGATATAAAACGTTCCGGCACGCGTCACGATGAGCTGCTCTTTGACAAAGATACTCTGCAGCGAATTTGGCAACTGCACAGGCTGCTGGCGGCTTTGGGTGTGGTGGAAGCGACGGAATTGCTTATCGACCGCCTGGCTCATACAAAGTCAAACAAGGAATTCCTCAAGATTGTCGATAAGACAATGAAGAGTAGTGATCTCGATTAGGTTAAATCGGCGCAGGGTAATTTACAATCGAGTGGACCTTAAACTCTGAGAGGAAATTTTGCCGTGGTAGACGAGTTTGGATTCCAGGAAGAGGAGCCGGAGATACCTGATGAGCCGTTCGGCGGCGAAGGGTTCGCGGAAGGTGAGTTCAAAGACGCGAAGCCCCCTGAGGGATTCCCAGAGGACCGTGGCGAGCCGCTGGAAGAGCACGAAGTCAAGGTAATGGGAGTCTACGAGCAGCAGGAGCAGGGAGGCCGGTCGACGGCCTTTGTTTTGCTGCGCGACACCCGCGGCCGCTCGGTACTCATCCAGATTGGCCGGTTCGAGGCGCTGGCTATATCGGTCGCCCTTGAAGGCAAATCCGCCGACCGCCCGATGACGCACGATCTGATGAACAACATGGTCAATCGACTTGGCGGCAAAGTTGATAGAATACTAGTAGATGATTTGTTCAACAGCACCTACTACGCCAAAATAGATATTTCCGTAAACGGCAAGACCGTGCAGATAGACTCTCGTCCAAGCGACGCAATTGCTCTTGGGATAAGGGCGAAAGCTCCGATCTTTATGGCCGAATCGGTTTTGCGTGAAGCGGCGGTTCAGGAAGAGTTCTAATAGTTTTTACTGATAGGTTCCAATAAACGCGATAGTCGGGAACTTCCGCAAGGAGGTTCCCGTTTTTGCGTCAGAGTTAAAATGGAGGCTGAGATGAAGAAGATAGGATTTATTGGACTTGGCACGATGGGGAAGCCAATGGCTCGGAATCTCATGAAAGCCGGCTATGAGCTGACCGTGCATAACCGAAGCAGAGAATCTGTGGACGAACTTGCCGCCGAGGGAGCGCGTACCGCTAAATCCCCGGCGGAGTTGGCGTCCGCAAGCGATGTAGTTATCACTATGCTCCCCGACTCCCCGGATGTCGAATTGGTTGTACTTGGAGAAAATGGAATTCTGTCGGGCGTGAAGCCGGGTATGGTTATAGTCGATATGAGCACAATCTCACCGCAAGTGGCGCAAAAGATCGCGGAGAAAGCTTCCGAAGTGGGAGTTGAATTTTTAGATGCGCCGGTGAGCGGCGGAGAGACAGGAGCAATCAACGCGACGCTTTCTATAATGGTGGGTGGAAACGAGACGGCATATAAGCAAGTCCTGCCCGTTTTACAAGCGCTTGGCAAGACAATCAATTATATGGGTCTCAGCGGCAGCGGGCAGACTACAAAGCTCTGCAACCAGGTTATCTGCGTGTTGAACATATTGGCCGTGTCGGAAGCAATGACATTAGGCAAGAAAGCCGGGCTGGATATGGACAAGCTGCTGCAAGTCGTAAGCTCAGGCGCGGCGGCATCATGGATGCTAAGCAACCTCGGACCAAAGATGATCGAGCGCGATTGGAGGCCGGGGTTTAAGGTCGATCTACAGCAAAAAGACCTCAGACTTGTAGAAGAATTCGCACAATCATTATACACACCTTTACCGGGCGCGACTCTGGTTCGGCAGCTATTTAGGGCGGTCCAGGCTGAAGGCCGCGGCTCCGACGGCACGCAGGCGCTTGTTACCGCAATAGAGAAGTTGGCGGGGATGCGCGTCAAATAACCGTAGGGGCGAAGCATTTTCATGCGATTTCTACACGCAGTGTGAATTCCATCGGAAAATGCTTCGCCCCTACAACTGTTGATTGCTGAGCGTGAAACAGGGTATAGTGTTCCTGTAACTAACTGGAGCATTTTCGTGAGCGACATAGCATCCAATATCTCCACTGATAAAAAAACTATCTGCAGTCTTCACTCTCCCGGCAGGCAGGCGTACGCGGATGCGCTGGAATTGCAGCTTTCGCTGGTCGATAAATGCCAAAAAGGTGATATTGACGCCGCGCTTATTGTATTGGAGCACGATCCCGTTATCACGATGGGGGCGGGGGCCAAGGACTGCAATCTGCTGCTGCCCAAGTCCAAATTAAACGAACTCGGCGTGACTCTATTCAAAACAGACAGGGGCGGCGATGTAACGTATCACGGTCCTGGGCAAATAGTCGCCTATCCTATTCTGAATCTCCGAACGCTTGGCCTAGATGTCCACACCTATTTGCGCAAGTTGGAGGATGTTGTTATAGACACACTCAGCGACTACGGACTTGAAGGTATCAGGCATGGCCAAGCGGGAGTCTGGGTGGGCGAGAAGAAAGTCTGTTCTATAGGTATTGCGGTGCGCCGGTCTGTGACGTATCATGGTTTAGCCCTCAACGTCGCGCCGAACATGGCGCATTTCTCATATATCAACCCTTGCGGTTTGGAAGCTGCGCGGATTACTTGTTTTGCTGAGTTGTTGGATACTCAACCGGACATGGGGGAAGTCGCATCCAAGCTGCGAGGAAACTTCGCGGCGGTCTTCAACGTCCGTTTTGTTGAGGGAGTCGAGGAAGTCGAGGGAGTCAGATGCTTCGGCTTGTAGTTCAAAGCCGAAGCCTACAGTAGTAATGTTGCCTTCGGCTTCAAAGAGGGAGTGTTCAAAAACCGTAGCCTCGCCCCTTGTGGGCGTCATATTGCAGTCAACTTGAGCGTGAATTGACGGGCACAAGGCCCTAGGCTACAGGTAGATAGGACTTTTTGAACACTCCCAAGAACAAGCCGAAGGATAGGATTCCCCTCCCTCAACCCGTAGCATAATTGCTGTCAGCTGTCAGCTGACAGCTTCTCTAAAAATACTTGTTACCATTTCCCTGCTTCTACGTCTAAATGAGTGACATCCAATCTTTTCAAGGAGATGGTTCAACGTGAAACGATTTCTACCCCTGCTGATTGCCGCGCTAATTTTGGCGACGGCCCTGGCCGTTGTGGCTCAACAGCGGCCCAACCGAAAGGAAAAAGCTCCCGGAGCGAGATTCGCGCAGCCAACGGCTGATGCTCAACCTGATTGGTGGGGACCGCCGCCAAAAGATGACCGCGAGGAAGGTCCGAAAGCCAGAGGCATCGTGCAGGCCGTTAGCGATAACACAATCACCCTCAAGACCATCAGCGGTTTCAACACGTATTCCGTAACATCTAGCACCGAGATTCTGATAAAAAGGAAACCCGGCGTTCTTTCCGACATAGCCGTTGGCGATATTGCCGGAATAAACTTTGAATATATGAGCGACCTCACGACGCAGGCTAAGAAAATCAACGCCGCCAAGCCTGAGGCGGCTGGAAAGATTACGGCTATAGCGGGCAGCGTGGTAACGATTACGAGCGAAGGAGGCGTCGCATGGGAAGTCGTCACAAGCTCTGATACAAGAGTCGGCTTCAACAGGATGCCAATGACCTTCGCCGATCTGAGGGTTGGATATTGGGCCAGGGCCGAGGGTCTGACCGAAGGCAACCGGGTTCAGGCTAGAATGATCCAGCTCAGACTGCCCGTTTTCAGAGGCGCGGTCACGGAGATCAGCAACAACGCTATTCAGATCAAGACCATCGATCAGCGCATAATGAACGGCGCTCTTTCCACCCGGACGGTGGTTGTGATAAAGCCAAGAGTCGGGCCAAACACGCGCGGAACCATCGCAGATATCAAAAAGGGAATGGCCGTGAACATCGCCGGACACTTAACAGAAGGACAACCCATCGAAGTTCTGCTGGTTGAGCTTATGATCGGCCAGTAATTAAACTTTGCAATGACGCCCTCACCGTGGCTCCGAATTCATTTCGGGGCCACGGTTTGCATTTGGGTGATAATGAGCGAATTGAGGATTTCTGGCGCGCCTGGAGGGACTCGAACCCCCGACCCTCTGATCCGAAGTCAGATGCTCTAATCCGCTGAGCTACAGGCGCGCGCTTGGAGTATTAACACCCAAAGTATAGCCGCTTTGGGGACCAAGGTCAAGGAAAGTTGAGAGTTTAGAGTTGAGAGTTTAGAGAGGTTCGCCGCCTTCGGCGCCGGCATCGGCAGCAGGCTACCGATGCAACAAGGTCAAGGAGGAGTTGAGTGTTTAAGGTTGAATGTTTAAGGTATTGCTGCCGACATGCTCTCCTTCAACATTCAACATTACATCTGTGGTTTGTTTCGGGATTTCCATTCCGCTGCGCTCCATTCAAATCCCGAAACAACGGCGCAGGCTTCGGCTTCAAAGAACAAGCCGAAGCATAGAACTCATCGCTCGTTACTCATCGCTCATCGCTGCCTTCCCTTATCTCAACTCACAGCCATACTTCCGAAAGATGCACGGGGCGTTTTGGATGCCAGGGCCTTTCGATTGACTTCC
>JAUSEB010000404.1 GCA_030650495.1 Armatimonadota bacterium
TCCATTCAAATCCCGAAACACCGGCGCTCTTCTAACTTCTAACTTCTAACTTCTAAATCGGGGGAGGTCTCCCTCAACCCTCAACCCTCAACTCAATGATATACATCTGATTTCACGACCTTGAACTTGCCGTTTGGTTCAAGAGGAAGGCGGGAAACCCGTTCCACCGACACGCGAACCTTAAAGCCGATGGCAGCGGTGACCGCCGATCTTATCCGCTCGTCATCCACCCCGTTCGCCCCAAGAAGCCTGACTTTAATGTCCAATATGCTTTCTTGAACTACTTGAAATTGCTGAACGCCCGGAATGTCTTCCACCGCGCACGTAACTGAATATGGTGAGAGCTTGCGCCCATCAGGACTTAGAACGAAATCTACCAGCCTGCCGTGGATTGAAGACAACAAGGGAAGAGCGCGTCCGCAGGAACACTTCTGCCTGCCAAGCGTTCCGACATCGCCTGTGGCGTAACGAATCAAAGGGGCCGCGTCAGAGTGCAGGTTCGTGATAACCAGTTCCCCTTCTTCGCCGGGCTTTACGGGCGTGCCGTCCTGCAGAAGCTCGACTATAAGGCAATCGGAGTTGATATGGTAACCGTTACGCTCTTCACACTGCCAGGCAATCCAACCGAACTCCATGGAACCGTAAAAGTCGAGGGGTTCAGCGCCAAAAGCGTTTTTCAGAAGACGCCTCGTGACCGGGTCAAGCAATTCAGCCGATGACATTAGGATTTTGGGGCTATGGATTGGGTTCCTTCCGGAAAGAATCGCTTCGGCCAGAATTCGCAGGGTCGATGTATATCCGTAGATCACATGCGGACGGTGAGATTTGATTTTGGCTATCTGCGCGTGCTCGGGATCGAAGATGGAAACATAGTTGCGCCGCATAAGCCCGAGTCTCTGCGGCAGCCCCTTGCATTCCACCAGGCATCTTGGCTCAACGAAAATCAACATGCGGTCCGTCATTTTGTAACCATTAGCAAAGAGCGCCCTAAGCTCCTTGAGCGCCCGGCGGTCTTTATCTTGACGCATAAATGGAAGACTCAGCGGAGAACCGCTTGAGCCGCTTGTTTTGAGCCAGACGCTGTTCGATGATTTTATCCCAGTGTTGTATAAATCTTCCCCAGCCGCCAAAATATCCGATTTGTGTATTATCGGCAAGAACTGCAAATCAGATAGGCTTCGCAGGTCTTCCGGTTGAAAATCGATTGCGGCAAAATGTTTTCTGTAAAACGGCGAGAACTCCCAAGCCAGTGACACTTGTCTTTTGAGTTTCGACAAAGTAATCGCTTCGAGGTCTTCTTTGCTCATCCACTGTTGTCGATTGAGCTTATGCAACTCATTTATAAGAAATAAAGACATTTTGCGATCCTTGAAAGATATTTGGAACGCCGCGGCGAGCGTTCTCTATTCGTTTCCTGAATAAGGCGAGACGGGCTCGCCATTAAGCATTTGCCTTATGATCTCGACGTTCCGCCCGGCCATCGCGCGCACTCTCGGCATCTCCATCTGAAGCGATTCCCGCATCGAAAACCGCCTCTCCCACGCATCTTTGACCAACAATCCGAGCATCTCGGCGGTAACTCCCCTGATGTCAACAGCCCAGTCGCGCTGTCCGGCAAGGTCCATTATCCCAAAGGCTTTCGGCCCATACGCGATCGAGATAGTAGGAACGCCCATCGAGAGGGCCGCGATGCAAGAGTGCATCCGCACGCCGACAAACAAGTCCATTTGACCGATAATCGCCTTTATCTCTTCGGCGGCATAGTCGCCCGGCAGAACCACGGTTTCGCGTCCATGCTCAGCCAGGTCGGCTATCCGCATGGCGGTCCGCCGGTCATCACGGTTCTCTCCAGGACCCGTAACATGCGACACCATAACGGGAGTAAATCCCATAGAGACCACCTTATCAAGCGTCTTAGCGATCTCCAACTCCCAGTTAAGTGGTTTGCCAAGAGCGGGACTCCCCAGCATGTGGCCGGGCAGCCGGCTCACTGAAAAGCCTATCAGAGGCTTATCGAATCGAACTCCCTCGGCAGCCAATATCTCGCGCGCTCTTTGCGGAGCCGCCGGCTCCATTAGAAACGCCATATCCGCCGCAAGGGATAGATGAGGCTCCATGAAACCAAGGCTGGAAAGATAATCAAGTGTCAGATATTCTCGCGCTGTGACTTTGTCGGAATTCCGCAGCAGCCAACTGCACAAAGCCCGCGTCTTCTGAAGTGGGCCTATTGTCTGAGCGCATACGAATACGGGTTTGTGGAACAACCTGCCGAGAGCAATCGGAACGAGGTGGGAAATGAGGCACTTAACCCCATATTCTTCCGTCAGGCCGTCACCGCTGAGGTCCACGATCAAATCGCTGCCGTGGTAGGCCTCCAGTTCGTCATTAAGAATCCACGATTGGTCTCCACCGAACACCCTGTGCAGCGCTCGCCACGCCGCGGCTTGAAGTATAAGAGCAATTGCCTTGCGCGGTTGTCGCCGGCTGCAGCGGAAAATGGCGCTTCCATTATAGGCGGGGTAATCAAGCTCGGGAAAAGGCGTCATTATGACAACATAACAGTTTGGTATAGCTTTTCGTATCTCCGTCGAAAGGGCTATGCGCATCGCCGCATCCCCTTTGTTCAGAGAACAGAATGTGCCCGTTATTACTATGCGCCTGCTTGCGTCAGTTTCCATGCGTGGTTTCTACGCCTGCCTTCGGAATTTGGTGTTTAAATACCGGATCATAAAGACATCCAAGAGCAGTCCGGTATCAACCACAGCCTGATAAAGCCGCAAAGGAAGTTCCCAACCTTGGTAGATTCTAAACCATGTTGGGTGATGGGGGCTTGGGGTTGAGGGTTGAAGGTTGAGAGAAAGTCAGCGATGAGCGATGAGTAACGAGCGATGAGTTCGTCGTTCGTAGTCCGGTGTTTCGGCATTTCCTATGCTTCGGGATACGCATTTCATCCCGAAGCTATCTCACTTGCCGGACACTTCGGGACGAAAAACGAGTCCCGAAGTATAATCCAGCTGACTTTATTCGCGGGCTGTTAGCCGTTTTCGGACTTCTGGAGCTTCGAAATCAGCAGGCCGACCATTGCGACTGATATGCATAATAAACCTATTGAAGAACCTTCTCTTGAACCTTTGAGGATAAAATTATACTTGTAAATAAGCTCATTCAGGAGATTGAGAAAACCAACCCCGAATGATATGTATAAGCTTCGCTCTGCCCAACTTCTGGTTTTTGCGACTAGTATAAAAGCTGCTATAGCCGAAGCGCCAACATACGCATAATTAGCCCACATACCGGAGTTAATCAATAGTAATACAATAAGAATAAAGATAATATTATATAAGTACTTTGCCCATGCCATAAATCTACTCCTAATTCATATTGGGATCAATAACAAACAAGCGTCCGTACGTCGTAGCCCTGCAGTTTCTTGCGGCCGTCCAGGAATCCGAGTTCTATCAGAAACACGAGACCGGCCACTTCTCCTTCCAGCTCCTCGCTCAATTGCACCGCCGCCGCCGCCGTGCCGCCGGTCGCAAGCAGATCGTCCACAACGACCACTCGCTGTCCAGGCACGATAGCGTCCTTATGTATCTCGACAACGTTGGTCCCGTACTCAAGCGCGTATTCCGCCTTTATCGTATCGGCAGGCAGCTTGCCCATTTTCCGCACAGGCACGAATCCCACGCCCAACTCGAGCGCAATCGGCGCGCCCAAAATGAAGCCGCGTGACTCGATGCCCACAATTATATCGGGCTTTAGCTCCGCAACCTGCTCCGCCATGGAGCAAACCACCTGCTTGAAGCTGTCGGCGTCCCGCAGCACAGGGGTTATATCGCGGAACATGATGCCGTCCACTGGGAAATCAGGCACGTCCCGGATCAGTTCCTTGATGACTTCTTCTTTCAGCATATTCACATCACCTCGATTTAGAAGTTAGAAGTTAGGAGTTAGGAGTTAGAATAAGACCCCACCCCAACCCTCCCCTGAAGGGGAGGGAGTTCCGGCGCTTTCAGCGCCGGCATCGGCAGCAGGCTACCGATGCAACAGGGAGCACAAGTCCCCCCTCCTTTAGGAGGGGTTAGGGGGAGGTCTTCTCTTCTCCCACCTCTAAACTCTCAACCCATCACCCATCACCCAACACGTTTCGCCGCCCAGGCAAGACTTTCCTCGTACGGCGGGCGCAAAACGCCCTCTTCAGTGATTATGGCCGCGATCAACCGCGCGGGGGTTACATCAAATGCAGGATTGTATACATTCACGCCTTCAGGGGCAATCCGAACACCCTCGATGTGCGTCATCTCTTTGTCCGAACGCTCCTCGATGGGAATTCCGGCGCCTGTCTCGATTGAAAGGTCCACGGTGGACATCGGCGCGGCGATGTACATGGGAATACCGTGCGCATTTGCCAGAACGGCGAGAGAGTACGTGCCTATTTTGTTGGCGGCGTCTCCATTCGCAGCAATACGATCGGCCCCAGTTATAACGCAGTCGATCTTGCCCTGCCGCATGAGGCTAGCGGCCATGTTGTCGGCAATGAGGGTGACTGGGATACCGTCGCGCATCAACTCCCAAGTCGTAAGCCTCGCGCCCTGAAGTCTCGGGCGCGTCTCATCGGCGTAAACGTGGACCCGCTTGCCCGCCTCCACGGCAGCCCTTACAACGCCAAGCGCGGTGCCGTAGCCCACCGTGGCCAAGCCACCGGCATTGCAGTGAGTCAGAACGCTTGCGCCGTCCGGAATCAACGCCGCGCCGTGGCAGCCCATGCGCCTGTTGGCTTCCACATCCTCTTCCAGCAGGTCGTATGAGGTTCTTAACAATCGCGCCTGTATTTCCGAGACCGGCGCTCCGGCGCTTGCTCGAAGCGCCGCAAGCATTCTATTGATCCCATGGAATAGATTTGCGGCGGTAGGCCTGGTTGCCCGGATGATCTTCACGGCGGCGTCGATGTCGCGCTGGAGTTCGTCGTATGTCTGTGCGGATGAGTGTATGGCGGCGATTGCCACTCCCGCGGCGGCTGCGGCCCCGATAGCCGGCGCGCCGCGCACTTTCATGGACTGTATCGCTTCGGCCACTTCTTCGACAGAACGCAGCTCTATGTAGACCAAAGCAGCGGGAAGCCGGTTCTGTTCGATGATAAAAAACTTATTCTCCCGCCATTCGACGGTTCGCAGCATTATGAAAGCCTCGCATGCTCCAATCTTAGCGAGCATGGACACGAACGCTCCACGGAAGCGCGCTCGATCATCTCAAGTATAACCGCCTTGACGCGCTCGTTATTCGCAAGGAACATCTTCTCGACTTCTTCAGCCGTGACCGGAGTCGTTCCAAGCTCGCCGACCAGACCGGTGTCATAATCCGTCACTAACGCAATGTTGACGTAGCACATCTCTAGCTCGATCGCCAATATACATTCGGGGTATTGCGTCATATTGATGATGTCCCAACCCATGCTGGTAAACCACTTGCTTTCCGCTTTGGTCGAGAACCTGGGGCCCTGTATGACCACGGTAGTCCCGCGATCATGCACCGGCAATCCTTTCTTCCTGATAAGGCCGGCAGCCAGTTCTCGCAATTCCGGGCAGAACGGGTCCGCGGCGGAGATATGCGTGGTGATCGGGCCGTCATAGAAAGTGTCCTTCCGGCCTGTCGTACGGTCTATGAACTGATCGCAAACCATAAAGTCGCCGGGCTTGACGTGCGCCTGCAGGCTCCCGACCGCGCTGGGAGCTATTATTCGCGTCACGCCAAGCTCTTTCATAGCCCAAATGTTTGCTCTATAAGGGATCACATGCGGTGGAAGCTCGTGCTTCCGGCCATGTCTGGGTATGAACGCAACCCGTTTGTCTCCGACTCTGCCTATTGCTACCAGGTCACTCGGAGCGCCATAAGGGGTTTCCACTTTGATCTCGCGCACATCGTCAAGCAGCGAGTAAAAACCCGAACCTCCGAATACTCCAATATCCGCCCGCTCTTCTATCATTTTCACCTCATGAATTCCCAACTTAAACGGCTGCGCCGCATATTCTGTATATCGGTTACAAAGCGCCTGATTTCCAGTTGCTTTCTATACCGGCATTATACAAGCGGAATGGCTGTGGCCGCAAGCAGGAGGGAGAAGTGAGTTCAGGAATGCAGAGATCTTTTCACCCTCACCCCTTCGGCTTCGCTTTCATCAGAGAGCGGGGCCTTTGTTACGTGGGTTATGATGGAGGGGTATAAAAGCATCCAAGCTCCAATGAATTTGCGAGGCGGATGCTATGAATATATTGGTCTACACTGATGAGTTTCTGATGCGGTCGATGACCTTCATATACCGTCCTCTACTAGAGATTGCAGGGAAGGCGAATGTTTCCGCTGCGTGCCTTCAGCGGTTCAATGAGGATTTATTCCCGTTTGAAAACGTTTATGCTGTGCCGAATAAATGCGTGTCCCAGCGATTTGCCCGTAAGGTTCTGCGGAGGTCAGGACTGGCGCTTGCCGTAAATGACACTCGCTTTGAAAGGTATTTACATTCGCATATATGCGAAAAGGGATTCGACCTTGCGCATGCGCACTTTGGGCCGGGCGCTTTGCGCATATATCCTGTCTTGAGGCGGCTCGATATACCGCTTCTCGTGTCGTTTCACGGATATGATGTTTCCAGTTGGTTCAGGTATCGCGGATATACGGAAGCTATTATATCGCTTATGAGCCGCCGCGAAGTGCATGGAATCACAGTGTCTAACAAGATGAGGGAGGCTCTATCAAATCGTGGGATAAACGTTAAGCGAATCGCGCCGCTTCATCCGGGAATAGACACAACCTTTTTTGATTCGCGTTTAGTAAAAACAAATAGAAATCCACGAGAGTTCGTCTTTCTGCAAATCTCGAATATGGTAGAGAAGAAGGGGCATGAATACACATTGGCGGCGTTTGCCCGCGCTATCAGCTCTTTGCCGCCGGATTTGGATAAAAAGCCCGCTCTCGTCATTGCCGGTAACGGCCCCTTGAGGGGATGGTTGAAAACTCTGGCGGCCCGGCTGGGGCTGTCGGAGTGGGTCAGGTTTGCAGGTCCCGTTGATCGGGAGCAGGCAAGGGATATGATGACGGGCGCCGACATGTTCGTCCACCACAGCGTCACAGCGTCAAGCGGCGACCAGGAGGGTCTGCCAAGCGCTCTTATGGAGGCAATGGCTATGGGCCTGCCAATTCTGTCGACGCGGCACTCTGGAATCCCCGAACTCGTTCGTGAAAGAGTAGATGGGATTTTAGTCGACGAAAAGGATGTTTCCGGTTATGCCGAGGCTATGCGGCTGGCTTTTATAGGGAAAATGAACTGGCACGATCCGGCGGCGTCACGGCGCAGGATTATCGAAGAGTATGACCTTGTAAGCCAGTCGAAGCGGTTGTTGGATATGTATGCTAAGATAATTGGAGGAAACCGGCAGGCCGCCGCTTAATAAACTCGCAAGGTTGAGAGACAGACTGGGTGGGGATTTCCGAATCCCCACCCTTTACCAAACACTTTATGCTCATCTGGTTTATAAATTCCCGGCAAATATCCGATAATATCTTGACGAAGGAGTCAGATGCTTCGGCTTGTAGTTCAAAGCCGAAGCCTATAGTAGTAATGTTGCCTTCGGCTTCAAAGAGGGAGTGTTCAAAAAGTCGGCGGACGGCACGACACGTCATTTCGAGCGAAGCGAGAAATCTGCTTTTAAGCACGATTCGGGGTCTTTGAAAAGCAGATTCCTCGTCGTTCCTCCTCGGAATGACGGTTTTTGAACACTCCTAAGAACAAGCCGAAGGATAGAAGCGCTCCGTGATGAAGTTCAGCATTATGACGTATAAAAGGATGGTATTTGCACAGTCGCAGGCTTCGGGGCAAAAACTTCCCGAAGCATAGGAAATGAAATTTAGTTTAGGTTTGTATTCTAACTTCTAACTCCTAACTTCTAGATGGGAGGTTGTTTTATGCCAATGAAGGCTTTGATATTGAGCGGAGGCCGGGGAACGAGGCTTCGCCCCATAACGCACACCAGCGCGAAACAGCTTGTGCCGATTGCGAACAAGCCCATTCTTTTCTATGCGATCGAGGCGATTCGAGACGCGGGAATTTCCGACATCGGCATCATCGTCGGTGACACTCATTGCGAGATCGAAGAGGCTGTTGGCGACGGGTCGATTTGGGGCGTAAAGGTTACATACATACCCCAGGATGCTCCGCTGGGCCTTGCACATGCCGTGAAAACCGCCCAGCCTTTCTTAAAAGATGATCCTTTTGTAATGTTCCTCGGCGACAATCTCATCAGAGACGGCATCGCACGATTAGTGAGCGAATTCAGCAAAAGCAAAGCGAACTCCCAAATCCTTCTGGCGCATGTGAAAAACCCCCAGGATTTCGGCGTGGCCGAGCTTGACGGCGACCGTGTGTTCAGGCTGCGGGAGAAGCCAAAGGAGCCTAAGAGCGATCTTGCCCTGGTCGGCGTGTATATGTTCGACCGCAATGTCTTCGAGGCAGTTGACGCGATTACTCCCTCCGCAAGGGGCGAATTGGAAATAACCGACGCCATCCAGTATCTCATCGACCACGGTTATGACGTGCGGTGGCAGGTTGTCAACGGATGGTGGAAGGATACTGGCAAGCTGGAGGACATGCTTGAGGCTAACCGTCTGGTTTTGGACGGTTTGGAGACCTGTATGGAAGGCAACGTCGATGGGAAATCCAGCGTACATGGACGGGTGTGCATAAAACCGGGCGCGAAGATAATAAATAGCACGGTTCGCGGCCCGGCGATTATCGGGGAAGACTGCATTATAGAGAACTCCTATATCGGGCCGTATACATCCATATATAATGGTGTTACCATACTCAACAGCGAGGTGGAGCACAGCATAATACTCGAAAACAGCAGCGTCAAAGATATTGGAAGCCGGATCGAAGACAGTTTAATAGGTAAGAGCGTCGTTGTAAGCAAAGACAATCAAAAACCCAGAGCCTATCGGTTCATGTTGGGTGACAACAGCGAGGTAAGTGTGATATGAGTAAGCGCGCGATAATCCAGGGAGTGGAAATTAAGCAACTGCGGAAAATGGTTGATGAACGCGGTTATCTCATGGAGATGCTCCGAGCCGACGATGCCATATTCGATAAATTCGGCCAGTGCTATGTCGCGCTTAATTATCCGGGTGTTATCCGAGCCTGGCACTATCACAAGCTGCAGATTGATTTCTGGGTTGTCGTGAAAGGCGAAGTCAAAGTCGGCCTTTACGACGCGAGAGAGGACTCTCCCACGAAGGGAGTAGTCAACGAGTTTTTCCTTGGAGAAAACAACCCGGTTTTGCTCAAGATACCAATTGGTGTATTGCATGGGTATAAGACGGTTGGCGTCGAACCTTCGCTTCTCCTCAACTTCCCGACGCAGCCGTATAATCCGGCGGAGCCTGATGAATATCGGACGCCTTACGACACCGAAGACATCCCGTACGACTGGGATATAGTGATGGTGTAGATATGAAAAGATTAGTTGTAACCGGCGGAGCTGGATTTATCGGCAGCAACTTCGTGCGGCGGATGGTCAATAGATGTCCTGATTACCGGATAACCGTGTTGGACGTTATGACATACGCGGGCAATCTGGAGAATTTAGCGGGCTTGTTGGACGGCGAGAAGGTCAAATTCGTCAAGGGGGATATTCGCGACCGTGAGATCGTCCGCGAGGTTCTGCGCGACGCCGATATGGTTGTCAACTTCGCTGCGGAAAGTTTCGTCGACCGCTCGATTTTAGAGCCGGACGGGTTCATTACCACGGACGTGCTGGGCGCTTTCGTGCTTCTTGAGGCAGCCAAGGAGTTCGGTCTGGAGAAATTCCTTCAGGTTTCCACCGACGAAGTATATGGAAGCGTTGAGGAAGGCTCATCTACCGAACTCGACGCCATTTTGCCGAACAGCCCATATTCCGCGAGCAAAGCCGGCGGCGATTTGCTGGCAAGATCGTATTTCGTCACCTATGGGGTCCCTGTGGTTATGACTCGCGGCTCCAACACCTACGGCCCGTATCAGCATCCCGAAAAGCTTATTCCTTTATTCATCAGCAACGCGGTCGATGACAAGCCGCTTCCCGTCTACGGTGACGGCGGCCAGGTGCGCGATTGGCTATACGTTGAAGACCACTGCTCGGCGGTTGACCTCGTCCTTCACAAAGGAACGCCTGGAGAAGCCTATAACGTGGGCGGCGGCTGCGAGCGCACGAACATGCATGTCACCAGTCTGATACTCCAGTATCTGGAAAAACCTTCAAGTTTGATCCGATATGTCACGGATAGGCCTGGACATGACCGGCGATACTCATTAAACTGTGATAAGCTTCGAGGTCTTGGCTGGGACACTACAAAGCAGTTTGAGGACGGTCTCAAGGAGACGGTGGAGTGGTATTTGCAAAACCAGGACTGGTGGCGGAAGGTGAAGGACAGTGACAGCTACCGGGAGTTTAACCGGACGTGGTACTCGGATCGAAAGTAAGGCAGCTTCTGAGAGCCGCTCAGCCCTTGGGACTGTTGTTATCTCAAAAAACGTCGCCAATATGCACGCCTCCTCCGACAGGTCTTCCGAGCAAGTCAGCCAGGCCGTATTAGGCCAGGTCGCTGCAATTCTGGATAAATCCGACGGCTGGCTTCACATCAAGACCCCCGACGGCTACACAGGCTGGGTGGAGGTCCGCTGGACTATCGAAGACATACGCGGGCGCAGCTATGGCTCATCCGGCATCATTGCAAAGGTGGCAAACCTCTTTGTGGACATCCTCGATTGGCCGGACCCCGCCGCCGAAATAATAACAAAAGCAGTGATCGGGACCGAGCTTGAAGTGGCGGATACTCCCGACGATTGGGTGATTGTCCGCCTGCCGGACGGCAAACCCGGCGCCATCAGGAGATACGCCGTAGAGCTGACCGACCGCGCCGTTTGGCCGCTGCCGCTTGACCCAACCGGCTTCGAGATCGTGATGACGGCAAAGCGCTTCATCGGCGTTCCGTATCTCTGGTGCGGAGTAACCGCCTTCGGTCTCGACTGCTCAGGATTCGTGCAACTGGTCCACAAGCTGAACGGCGTCCAGCTTCCAAGAGACGCCTATATGCAAGCTGACGATGACCGCTTCGGCGCAATCAGCGGGGAATCCCTTATGCCCGGCGATCTTGTTTTCTTCGGCGTTTCCAACGTTTCCCAGCCGCGGCGGGAAATAACTCATACCGGTATAGCCCTGGGAAACGGTAAGTTCATCCACTCAAGCGGAGGCGCGGGCGTTATGATCTCAGAATTATCGGAACCCCGCTACGCGGCGATTTTCAAAAAAGCCAAAAGGCTGATTTGAGAAAGTGGTTAGTGATTAGTGGCTAGTGAATACTAGCCACCAGCCACTACTTCCCCGTGCGGGTAGCGTAGTTGTATATCGAACTCAGATTAATGTATAATCAGTTCAGTTGTTGCGCTGGCGCTCCGGGGCTGGTGAGGATTGAAACGCTGCGACAACAAGGCAAACAAAAAAGGGAAAACGCACTCGCAGCTTGCGAAGTGGTTCTCCCTTTTATTGTTGATGGGGTTTGCCTAAGCCTTAGGTGGCTCTGACGACCTTTCCAGCCTTCATGCACTTGGCGCAGACTTTTGCGCGCTTGGGCGTATTGTTTTGCACTATTCTGATGTGCTGTAAGTTCGGCAGCCACCTGCGCTTTGTGCGCGGGGCGCGCAAAGCCCAAGAACCGGAGTGAACGTGTCGAATGTTCTGTCCGAACTGGGGCCCCTTGCCGCAGATTTCACAACGATTTGCCATATCGGGGTCCTCCGTTATAACTCTAACCAAAATTGCAGAAAGTATAATAGCACAGAGCGACCGAACTAGTCAAATTTAATGGATTTAAGACTCGACAAACCAATAATCAATTTCGCCAGGCCAGTAAGGGCGCTGGAGCCATCGGACAGCGCCGCGCGCGCCGCCGGGTTGTTCCATGCAGTCGGCGTAAGCTCGCTTCCGGTTGTCGTGGATGGCCGCGTAGCCGGTGTCGTGACCGAGGCAACCATACTCAAGCTGATAGCCGAAACCCTGCGCGACGGCGGTTCAGCGGAGCAAATGCCAATCGCTGAAGCCATACGGCGGCAGACTGTGTTCGCCCACAGAGATATGACAGTTGGGCAAGTCGCGGGAGCATTTGCATCATCCGATGAAGAAGCGCTGCCTATAGTAGACGAGTTCGGCGGGTTCTATGGAATGGTCAGCCGCACCGATATATTGGCTTTCCTTTCCGGTTCGTTAAGGCCGGCGAATATAGCGGGGATGGCTACGCCTTTGGGAGTATATCTAACAAATGGAAGCGTTCGCGCCGGAGCGGGCAATATCGGACTGTTCCTCAGCGGGGTTATGCTGGGATTCATTATGATGCTCTCAAGCGGGACAGTGTGGGCTATTGCCTGGTTGATGCAGCGTATTACGGGCCTGCAATTTCTAAATCTGCTTCTGCCGTACTACATGCATCTTAACCCAAAATGGCTTAACGCGATACAATGGGTTCCGCCGGTATTAGTGATATTATTAGTAATGCTGTTTATCCGATTTTCGCCGCTGTCCGGTTATCATGCGGCGGAGCATATGACCGTACACGCCATCGAGGACGGCGAAGAGTTGACACCGGAGATTGTGCGGTATATGCCAAGGGTTCATGTCAGATGCGGCACAAATTTGCTGGCGGCGTCATCGATTTTCCTGATTATAGCCGGGAGTTTCTCCAGCGACATCGCAGTCCTGCTTGCGATAGCGGTAGTCATAATCGGCTGGCGTTCCGTTGGTGGCTACATCCAGCGTATCGCCACCACGAAAACGCCTTCGCCTAAGCAGCTTGAAAACGGCGTGCGAGTAGGGCAGGAGCTTATAGCAAAATATCAGGATATGCCGAGCTACCAGGCGCGTGGTTTTGCGAGAATATGGAATATAGGAATTCTCCAGAGCATGGCCGGATTGGCGTTCGTAATCGGTTTGGAATCTCTGGCTTCGAAACTGTTTAAATTCTCTCTCCCGTTTTTAGGAGTGTGATAATTATGGAAATGAAACCGTATGTGACAAGAGATACCAGCATAGCGGAGTTGCTTCAAAAGTACCCGCAAACAGCCGACGTGTTCAGCAGTCATGGTTTGGGCTGCTTTGTGTGTTTGGGCGCGTCTATGGAGACGGTGGAAGAAGGCGCGATGATGCATGGTTTGGACGCAGACACGATAATAGAGGAGCTGAACCGGGTAATTGGGGAGCAGTTGGTTTAGAAGTTAGAAGTTAGGAGTTAGAAGGGGGAATTTATCCTTCGGCTTGTTCTTTGAAGCCGAAGATAAGTTGTTTTGTTGCATCGGTAGCCTGCTGCCGATGCTGGCGCCGAAGGCGCCAAACTCCCCCGACTCCCTAGAACGAGGATATATGATCAAAAGTGAACTTGTTGAAAACACGCTGCGCCGGATTGTCTCCGAGGGGGATAACTACGGCCGCGCTCAGCTTCACACTGGGGAAAAGGTTCTGGTGGAATATGTCAGCGCTAATCCGAACGGCCCGATAACGGTCGGCAGCGCAAGGGGCGGCGTAATTGGCGATGTTCTGTCCAACCTTCTGCAAGCTGTTGGATATGATGTCTGCCGCGAATACTACATCAACGACGCCGTGAACAGCCTTCAGATGCAGCATTTCGGCAAATCCCTCGAAGCAAGATATTTGCAGGCTTTGGGACAGGACGTGGAGTTCCCCGAAGACGGTTATAAAGGCGAATACGTCACGCATATAGCAAAACATGTAGTCGAGCGTCACGGTGACAAATACCTCACAATGTCAAAGACCGAGCGGCTTAAGGCGTTCACAAGCATTGGGGAACGCGAAATGCTGGCCCAGCAGAAGGCGGATTTGGCCGCGTTCGGAGTGGTATTTGACAACTGGTATTCCGAGCGGACTCTGCACGAATCGAGCAAGGTTGAGACGGCGGTCGGAGTTCTGAAAGATAAAGGCTACGCTTATGAGGACAAGGACGCAATCTGGCTGAAGTCAACCGCATTTGGTGACGATAAAGACAGGGCGCTGATCAGACGCAACAGCCAGCCGACCTACATCGCAAGCGACGCGGCGTATCACGCGGACAAGTTCAATCGCGGCTTCGGCAAATTGATTAACATTTGGGGGCCGCAGCACAATGGCTACATCGCCAGGACCAAAGCTGCTGTTTCCGCTCTTGGTTACGATCCAGATAAACTCGATATTATCATCTACCAAACTGTCCGGCTGTTCTCCGGCGGTGAGTTGGTTATGATGTCCAAACGCGCTGGAGAGTTGATACCCCTGAGCGAGCTTGTGCAGGAGGTCGGCAAAGACGCATCCAGGTTCTTCCTGTTAATGCAAGGCGCTGATACTCCGCTCGATTTCGACCTTGAGCTTGCCAACCAGCAGTCTTCGGAAAACCCTGTTTATCAAGTGCAATACGCCCACGCAAGTATTTGCGGCATTTTACGATCCGCCGAAGAGCAGGGTGTCGCGGTTCCTGACGCTTCGAAGACAGACCTGTCCATGCTTGGTCACAACAGCGAGGTCGATCTTGTCAAAAAGCTGGCTGAGTATCCCGATGAGATCATCAGCGCGGCGGAGTCATATCAACCTCACCGGCTTACGGCTTACGCAAGGGAGCTTGCGTCCAGCTTCCACGCCTTCTATCGGGACTGCCGTGTGCTTGGAGAAGAGCTATCTCTGACAAATGCCCGGCTTGTTTTAGTGGCTGCAGCTCGCACAACGCTCCGAAACGTTCTAGCCATACTCGGTGTCAGCGCGCCGGAGCGCATGTAGCCGCCGGGAACTATCCGCCGCCGCAACTCGTCGTTTGAATATGGATGAGCATTCTCATTTCAGGTGTTGGATATGCGTAATTTAATCCGGTTGGTGGTAAGCATAGCGTTCTGCGCCGCTGTTTTAAGCGGTACAGTTCTGGCGGACGCCGCTCCGGCGGCGTCCGGCGTGTTTGTAGATAAAGACGGGCAAAGCCACGCCTGGCGCGTCAATGAATCGCATGCGCTGATCTGGGACGAGTCTCCATATCTTCCAGTGGGTTTTGTTTTTAAGTCCGCCTATTTGCAGGCCCAAGCGGATGAGAATTGGCAATCTGACGTTAAGACACTCGAATCTCTTAAAGCCAAAGGCGTAACGGACATTCTTGTCAGAGCCGGAGGGCCGGCCACTTCGATTCCTCCCGAAGTCTGGCAAAAGCTGATCGCTTATCTCGATGAACAGGGCTTCAAATATGGCATTGAGATCGCGGATGGCCCCAAGACTCGCGCCGCTGGGTTCGTCATCTCACCTCGGAAGTATAAACTCCCCAATGTGACAAACGGCCAGATGGAATTGAGCATCCCCGGCGTTCGCGGAGGGTTTTTCATCACAGCCGAGCCAAATAGCGGGGCAATCCTGGACGGAGGCGTCATTCGCACATCCGGCGATAAGGCTGTCTTGAACGTCAGGGTGGATAAAGATTTGTCGCCTACTCTGGTTGTTTTTCCCGCGAAAGGTATCTCTACAGACAGTGGTGTAATGCCGGATGTGTGGCTGGGGTCGGACGAGTACCGCGACAGGTTGATGGACTTCCTTAACTCGGTAAAATTCGGCAAAGGCCTCAGATTCCTTATCGATCCATTTGACGGCGGTATGGCTCCGACTGGTGAAATGGCCGCCGCAATCCCGGATTCTCCAGGTTTCCGCATAGAGTTTGAAGGCTGGCTCAGCTTGAAGTATAAAACTCCCGAGGAGTTATTCGAAGCGTGGGGGATCTCAAGAGGCAATAAAGCCGCTTACGATGTCGCGGCCCGCCTACTGCCGCTCTGGTGGGAGGGCAGAGGAGTGTCGTACGTTTACGACCGCGCCAGCGATCAGTATCTGGAGGCGGACACAAATAAGTCCGGCATGTGGCGCGACATCCTCGAATTCCGTGATTCCTCGATACAGCAATATATGAATTCCGTCGCGGATGCATTGAAGCGTTTCGGCGCGGATGTTCCTGTAGTTTTCACGGCGGACTCATATAACCGCGTTTTCGCGAACAGTCGTAGCGACGGTGGTTTTGATGGTTTGAGCGCTTCCATTTTCAGCGATTCGGATGAAGACACCGCGTCCGCCGGGCAGGCTTACGCCCTGACTCTGGAGGCCGGCAAGACTTCATGGTTTATCGGAACCGGGGTCGCGGGAGCGGATACCACGAATCTGCCTAAAGCTATGTCGCGTTTGAATGAAATCGGCGCAAAGGGTTTCTTTATATCGGCGCCTGAAGGGACCGCGCTTGATACATTGGCCGGCTTAAAGAGCCGCCTGGTTCAGTCAGCGGACTACTCTCCTGAGATTCTTTACTATCCGTCCGGTGTTCTCACCGGCGCGCATGTGAAGAAGCTGGACTACAAGACCTGGTGGCTTCCCACACTGCGAAATGGTGAACTTGTGCAATTCGGCGATAATATCTTTGGATACAAACTGTCCGGCGATATGCGAATACCCGCGGAATCAGCCCCGCCGGCGGCGGGTTCGGACAAACAGACTGTGTCGCTGGTGGACGGCGTGTGTCTTTGGTCTAACAATGGACAGGCTGCAGTGACGATAAAACTTTGGGGGCGGCAGTTCGCCGTCTCTGCCGCAAATCAGTCGGCTGCCCAGTATGCGCCCAAGAAAGATCTCCTGACTCTGCGATTATCCGATATGCCTGTTGTGATCTACGGTTTGTCAGTAGAGCAACTGTTCCCAATGGAAATTGCCCGTTCTGAGATCGACATGCTTGAGAAAGCCTTGGCCATTCTCACCAAGACCGGGGCAAAGGCTCCGTTGCAGATTGCGGCTGTCGGGAGGGCGAAGAATCTGCTCAATGGCGATTATCCGCTGCAGGCTTACAATATCGCGGCGTCGAATCTGAACGAGCTTGCCGCTACTTTTAACTCGTATATCTGGATGGAGGGAGAAAGCTCCCGTGACCACAGTTTTGACGGAACCTCGGCGCTTATAGGCAGCAGCGGCGCCGGTTATCTCAAACTGGATATGCCTGACGACCACCCGTTGAAACCGTACTCCGCCGCGTATTCGTTCAGCGCTCAAGTTACGGGCAGTTACGACTTGTGGATTGCGGCTGCGCCGCCGGGACAATCGAGCGCATCCGATCTGCAATTTTCAATTGACGGCGCGGAATGGCAGCCGGTTTCCGTAACGAATGCAACCGAGCTTTACGCCGGATCTATGACGTGGTTCAAAGCCGGTTCCGCCACTCTCTCCAGCGGAGCGCATACATTGACCATCCAGGTTGTCCGGCCAAAAGCCGGCGAACCTTACAGCGCAGCCATTGATGTGGTATTATTGGCAAGAAGGCCATTCACACCGCGCGGACCGGAAAAACCTTCAGGGATAGCGCCGTGATGGGTGTTGGGTGTTGGGTGTTGGGTGTTGGGTGATAGGTTCTCCCCATTCTAACTCCTAACTTTGTTGCATCGGTAGCCTGCTGCCGATGCTGGCGCCGAAGGCGCCAAACCCCCTCTCCCTTGAGGGAGAGGGTTGGGGTGAGGGTGAAATATCCCATTCTAACTCCTAACTTCTAACTTCTAATTATGAAAGCCGTTGTCTTTACAGAACCAGGCAAGTTTATAGTCACTGATCGTCCGGTTCCCCAAATGGGGCCGGGCGATTTGCTGCTGAAGGTCGATTCCTGCGGCGTGTGCGGCACGGACATTCACATCTTCCACGGGGAGCATTTCGTCGAGTTTCCGGTTATTCCAGGACACGAATACTCCGGTGTTGTTGTCGAAGCAGGATCTGAAGTAAAATATATAACCATTGGCGATCACGTCGCGGTCGATCCGAATATAGTATGTGGAGTCTGCCATTTCTGCCGGCGGGGGCAAATACATCTCTGTGAAAAACTGACCGCGCTCGGCGTGAACATGGACGGCGGATTTGCCGAATACTCCCTAGTACCCGGAAAGCAGGCTTATCTACTCCCAAAAAGCCTACCATTGGAACATGCCGCATTAGTTGAACCACTCGCCTGCTGCGTTCACGGGATCGACCAGGCGGAAATAGGTGTAGGCGATGATGTTCTTGTCATTGGAGCAGGGCCAATTGGGCTAATTATGACCCAGCTTGCAAGGCTTGCCGGGGCGCGGCGAGTTATCGTGAGTGAGCCGAGTGAAACCCGCCGTGAGTTGGCTGCTGAATTGGGCGCTGATATAGTCATCGATCCAATAAATCAAGATTTGCGCGGGGAAGTCCTGAAAGCGACTGAAGTAGGAGCCGGCGTCGTAATTGAATGTGTCGGCAAAGCTTCAACGGCGGAGCAGGCAATAGGACTTGCAAAACGCGGAGGTATGATACTGCTATTTGGCGTCACAAGCCCCGGCGAAGAATCCCGCATAAAACCGTATGATGTCTTCTTTAGAGAACTTACGATACGAGGCTCGTTCATAAACCCGTTCACCCACGCCAGGGCCGTTAATCTGCTTGCGGAAGGAAAAGTCAATGTCGAGCCGCTTATCAGCCACAGACTTAGGCTCGAAGACTTCGGAAAAGCCCTCGCACTGGCTGGAACGCCCGCCGCGGCCAAAATACTCATCAAACCAGGTGACTGATATAGAAGAGCGGAAGCAGGACATTTCCCCATCAGACTACGTTCCAAAGCCATGGGTTACGTTGAAGCGAGCCGTCGGTGACTTATACGATAACCTGGGACTTGTCCTCATCGCCAGCTTCGCCTGGTTTGCAGTAGCGGCTATCCCCACGGGCCTCGGACTGAGCTTACTGTCAAATCTCCCAATCCCATACCTTGGGTTTATTATCTTTGTTTGGCACACGCTCGTAGTCGCTCCCGTCCTTGCCGGTATATTCCATCTCGCGGGCAACATTGCCAAGCGCGAGTCCCCTGCGATACTGGACATCATTGAAGGCGCGCGCCGATTCCTCATCCCGTCTTGGCAACTAGCGGCATTGCAGCTTATTGTGACCGCCATATTAGTGACTGACGTGGTATTCTTCCTCAGCCTTTTTGTGTCAACTCGCCAAACTCTCTATGCGCCGCTGATGGCCGTTGCGCTCTACGCTCTTCTTTTCTGGGGGATGATGGTCCTTTACCAGTGGCCTTTACTAGTCGAGCAGCGACCCCCGACATTCAAGCTCATATACCGTTCATTCCTCCTCGTAGCCGACAACCTTTCCTTTACAACGATTGTCTATTTTGCTATAATTTTGCTGACCATCCTGTGCATTTCGCCTGGGATGGCTATTTTGTATATGGGAGCCGCCGCCGTCATTTCCACCAATGCTCTGCGGGATTTACTGAAGAAATATGGACTAGTTGAAGTTGAGCCTGAAGTGATCGAAGACAAAGGTTGGCGCCTCGGTAAGAAAAACTAGCGCGGTGGGATTAACATGGCTGATGTAGTTTGCGTTGGTATACTGGTCGCCGATATTGTCGGCAAACCCGTTGATAAATGGCCTGGTCGGGGCGAGCTTGAACTCATAGACCGGCTGGAGCTTCACACCGGCGGATGCGCCGCAAGCGCGGCAATCGCTCTTGCGAAGATCGGCGTTGACGTGAGCCTTATCGGCAAAGTAGGAAAAGACGGGTTCGGCGATTTTATGATCTCGGCGCTCAAGTCCCACGGCATAGACACCGCCGGGGTAGTGCGGAGCGAGCGTTACAACACCTCCGGCACAATGGTGATGGTCCACAGCGACGGCGAGCGCAGCTTCATCCACTATCTTGGGGCAAATGGGGATTTCGTCGAAGGCGATGTGAACATGGACATAGTCGCGAAAAGTCCCATCATGCACATCGCGGGATCGTTCCTTATGCCCAGCTTCGACGGCGAGCCGACAGCGAGGATTTTGAAGAAAGCCAAAGCTCTCGGCGTGACTACCTGCCTCGACACCGCATGGGACTCGACCGGCAAATGGATGAAAGTTTTTGAGCCATGCCTGCCGCACATAGACTATTTCCTGCCGAGCATTGCCGAAGCGGCCATGTTGACCGGCAAGCAGGCCCCGTCGGATATAGCCTCTGCTTTGCTCGACGCGGGAGTTGGAACCGTCGCCCTCAAAATGGGAGAGGCTGGGAGCTACATCCGCACAAAAGACACGGAGATCGCCATCCCGCCGTTTTGTGTTGAATCGGTCGATGCATTAGGCGCAGGTGACTGTTTCGCCGCCGGATTCCTTACGGGTCTTGTGAATAAGTGGGATTTGGAGCGGACGGGCAAGTTCGCAAATGCCGTAGGCGCGTTCTGCGTAACCGCCCTCGGCGCCACGACCGGCATCAAAGACCAGGCGACGATTGAGGCGTTTATCGAAAGCCAAACGTCTTGTAGTTGTTGAAAACTGAGGTAATCCTCGACAGTTGTCGAGAAGCAACCGAAAAGTGAAGTGAAACTTATGCCAAGAACAGGAAGCATCGAATACATAATTGATGATAGAGGCCGGAAGAAATCCGTCGTCATGAGCTATCGAACATATCTGCGCTTACTGGAAGATATAGCTGATTTGCGCGCGATAGCGGAACGACGCGACCAAACACCGGAAGACCTGGAGTCAGTCATCGCGGACATGAAGAATGCCGGAAGAGTATAGAGTTCAGATCATGCCTTCGGCCAGGCGTGAACTTGAGTCGTTACACGATCCTATGCTCAAACGAGCGCTATCAGCTTTGACTACGCTGGCTTCAGATCCAAGGCCACGCGGCAGTAAGAAGCTTGTCGGACGCGGCTCGAACTACCGGTTGCGCGTTGGCGATTACAGGATTGTATACGATATAAACGACGCGGACAAATTGGTTGTAGTATATCGGATACGCCACCGTAGGGAAGTCTACTAAGTAATCATAATGAAAAAATACATCGTTGTATATGAGCATACCGAAAACAACTGGTCGGCATATTCGCCGGATGTTCCGGGTTGCATGGCGACCGGCAAAACCAGAGATAAGGTAGAGCGGAATTTCAAAGACGCGCTGGCTTTTCATATCGAAGGACTGAAAGCGGATGGGCTTCCGGTTCCGGAATCTACATCGGAAACCGGACGAGTAAGCATAGCAGCTTGATTGGATAAATACATGCTAAGCAGTGAACTTAGAACCAAATACCTGGAATTCTTTGAGAGCAAGGGGCATTTGATACACGCAAGCGATTCGCTGGTGCCGGATGACCCGTCGCTGCTCTACACCTCGGCGGGGATGGTGCAGTTCAAGCCCTATTTCGTGGGCGAGCGCGTGCCGCCGTCGAAGAGGATAACCACTTGCCAGAAGTGCCTCCGCACGGATGATGTCGATGAAGTCGGCGACGCCGTTCACCATACGTTTTTCGAGATGCTCGGCAACTTCAGCTTTGGCGACTATTTCAAGCGCGAGGCGATTACATGGGCGTGGGAGTTTTTGACGGATGTCTTGAAGATCAACCCTGAGCATCTATGGACCAGCGTCTATTTGGACGACGACGAGGCCGCCGATGTCTGGATAAACGAGATCGGTTTTCCCGCCGATAGAGTCGTAAGACTGGGCGAGGATAAGAACTACTGGCCCGCGAATGCGCCGAGCAAAGGTCCGAACGGCCCCTGCGGACCGTGCAATGAGATATTCCTGGACGTGACTCCCGAACTTGGCCCCCCGGAAGATCCGACTTGGGCAATCGCGCATGACGGCAACCGGTTCGTTGAGATTTGGAATTTGGTATTCACGCAATACGACCGCCAGGAAGACGGCTCTATGAAACCGCTTCCGGCCAAGAACATAGACACCGGCATGGGCCTTGAGCGGACAATTGCCGTTTTGCAGGGCACGAAAACCGATTACGAAACCGATCTTTTCCTGCCCATCATAAAGCAGGTCGAGAAGCTGTCCGGGAAGACTTACGGCGAGTCCGAAGAACTCGATGTGCCGATGCGCGTCATCGCCGATCACGCCAGAGCTGCCGTGTTCGCCATCGCGGACGGCGTGATGCCGTCGAACGTTGGCCGGGGTTACGTGCTTCGCAGGGTTATCCGAAACGCTATCGTCAAAGGCCGCAAGCTGGGACTCCGCAAATCGTTCCTTGCGGGTATTGTGCCGACGGTGGTCGAGATAATGGGCGGCGTGTATCACGAGATCGCCGACCGCCAGCCGTATGTTGAAAAGGTTATTTCGAGCGAAGAGGAGAAGTTCCGCCGCACACTTGAGAGTGGATTGCAGAGGTTGGAGGACCAGATTGAAGCCGCTGTTTCATCCAACGCTGTTCTTGCCGGAGATGTCGCGTTCACGCTGTATGACACTTACGGATTCCCATTTGAGCTGACCAAAGAGATCGCCGCCGAGAGAAACATCACGGTCGATGAGGAAGGGTTCCGCGCCGCTATGGAAGAGCAGCGCAAGCGCGCGAAAGAGGCAAGCGGGATTCCCGCCGCGCTATTCGGCGAAGGCGGAAGCGCGATACTCGAACTCGAAAAGACAATTGAGCCTACGGAATTTGTCGGCTATGAGAAGCTTGAAGCCGACGGCGTTGTTCAGGCGATATTGAAGGCCGGAGAGCTTGTGCTAATTGCCGAGGAAGGCGATGAGATTGAGATCGTAACCGACGTTACTCCGTTCTACGCCGAAACCGGCGGACAGGTGGGTGACACTGGGGAGATTGCGTCCGATTCGGCAAATCTTGAAGTTACCGACACCATCAAGGCGTCGCGATTCTTCTTCCACAACGCCAAGGTGAAATCAGGTTCTATTTCAGTCGGGGATTCGGTCAGGCTGAAGGTTGATACCGCCCGACGAATGGCGATTGCCAGAAACCACACCGCGACCCACCTGCTTCACGCCGCCCTGCGTAAGGTTTTAGGAGAACACGCATTGCAGGCAGGTTCTGTTGTTGAGCCGAACAGACTGCGTTTCGACTTCTCGCATTTCCAGGCGTTGACCCATGAGGAATCGCGCAGGATCGAGGATGAAGTCAACACAATGATTCTGGCCGATTTGCCCGCTTCGACGACGATCACCAACGTCGATGAAGCCCGGAAGATGGGAGCGATCGCGCTTTTCGGTGAGAAATACGGCGAGAAGGTCCGCGTCGTCAAAATGGGAGACATTTCGACCGAACTCTGCGGCGGAACTCATCTTGAGCGCTCGTCTCAAGTTGGGTTTTTCAAGCTATTGAGCGAGTCGAGCATTGGCGCGGGACTGCGCAGGGTCGAAGCCGTCACCGGAGAAGCCGCAATCAATTACGTACACGATTTGGAAGACCAGCTTCAAAAAACCGCCGATGCTTTGGGAACCAACCAGGCTGAATTAGTATCCACCGCCGAACGATTGGCGCAAAGCGCTCGTGACGCGCAAAAAGAGATCGAAAAGTTGAAAGCCAAAGGCGCGGCGGAAACAGCGGGCGAATTGGCTGAATCCGCCCAAGAAGCTGAGGGAGTGAAGTATGTCACCGCTACAATTCCCACGGTTGACGTCCCTACTCTCCAAAAGCTGGCCGATGGCATCGCCGATAAGCTCAAATCCGGTGTAGTCGTGCTTGCGGGCGTGGCGGACGGCAAAGTCCTATTCATCGGCAAGGTCACATCCGATCTGGTCGGCAAGGGATTTCATGCCGGCAATATCCTCCGTGAAGTCGCAAAGGTCGCGGGCGGCGGCGGAGGCGGAAAACCCGAATTTGCCCAGGCGGGAGCCAAAGACCCAAATAAAGTGGACGAAGCCCTTGCCAAGGCAGCCGAAATGGTGCGTTCGCAGGCGGAGGCTTAGGCCGTGACCGCTCACATATCGGAAAGCCGCGCTCAGCAGTTTTTCCTATTAGTTGTCGTATTGGCCGCATGTGCGCTGCTATTATCCTCACCCGCGTTGGCGCGAAACCAGGTCATCCTCGTCATAGCTGACAGATTAACGCTGTCCGATCTCACCGAGCAATCCCCCCCGGCTATCAAACGTCTTATCAACGGCGGCTCAATCGGTTTCGTCAATTCAAACTGCAACGGCAGGAGAAGCCCAGAAGGCGCCTATGTATCTATGAGCGCGGGTTCAGGACTTGCCGGGTCGATGGCGGTCTATCAATGCCATGATTGGGATGAAATCGTGGAAGGCAGCCCGGCGGGAATTGTTTACGAACGCCGCATGGGCCGCAAAGCTCCACGTGACTCAGTTGTGAATATCTCTCTTGGGCGTTTAATAAGCGTCAACGAAGCTAAGGGTATACCCAGCGTTCCCGGAGCTTTGGGGGAAGCGCTGCGACGGAGCGGAAGGCGAGTGGCGGTATTCGGCAACTCGGATGTTGACGAAAATCCGCTTCGCCCCGCCGTTACTATTGCCATGGACGCTTCAGGAATTGTACCCGAAGGCGCGGTTGGATCCAGTTTACTGATTGATGAGCCGCTAAGCCCCACGGGAAAGATTACCAACGTTCCGCTGCTGCTGCGTTTGGCAGCCGGCGCCGCCAAGCGCGCCGATCTTATAGTCATTGATTTCGGCGACACCGCCCGGCTTGAGGAGTATCGACCCCGGCTTGCCGATGAAGCGCACTCGCTGTATCTGCGAGACTCGGTTCTCCATCTCGACCGGCTGATTTCCGGCCTGCTCGAAATAGCTAATAAGCGTAATAGCAGCGTGATACTCGTCTCGCCCTTGCCGCGTTTGGAAGATACGACTATTGACCATTTATCTCCAATGGTTATCTATTCAGGCTCGTCAAACGGTTCGCTGCTCACATCCGCTACTACACGGACTCCGGGGCTGGTCACTATAATCGATATTGCTCCGACAATTCTATCTATGCTGTCGGCCAAGCCCATTACCCAGATGTTCGGTAAGCGAATTGAATCGATAACTGTTCAAGACCGTATGGCGCAAATGCGGCGCATCGAGTCGGTGGTTAAACTCCACGCGCATTCGGAATTTCCAGTTTTAGGCGTAATCGCCGGAATCATGGCAGTGGTAATAACTTCCCTTTCCCTGATAGTAGCCTTTAAGGTCGCGGTTCCGCATTGGACAATAGCGACTCTCCGCATGTTGGCCGCAGTTGGGATGGCTTTCCCGCTGGGAATTCTCATCGCAAGCGCTTATCGAGGAGCCGGCGTAGTAATGTACAGCGCCATTGTTGCCGCCGTCGCTTTGGCTTTGGTTTTGGTCTTATCCATAATCGCGCGGCTTCTGAAAGGGAGTTCCGGCGCTGACGCTGGGCCGATCTCCGCGCTGCCTGCTGTAATTGCGCTAACTACGGCGGTTGCTATTGTTATCGACGTTCTGGCCGGAGCTTATCTAAGCAGTTATTCTCTGATAAGCACATACCAACTCAGAGGCTATCGGTTTTATGGCATCGGTAATGAATACGCTGGGGTTTTGATCGGGTGCGTTATGGTCGCCGCCATTTGGATCAGGCAAAGACTGCCGTCGGGGCCGCTAAGTTCGCGCGTTCGTATTGCATACGCTTTGGGTTTTACATTCATCGCCCTGGTCATCGGCCTGCCGGACTTTGGCGCGGATTTTGGCGGGGCCATTGCCGCCGTTGTAGCGTTCGGGCTATGTTACAGGGCTGTGGCGGGAAAGCGTGTTACGCTGAAAAGCGTAATTTGTCTTCTAGTTTGCGGCGTTGTTGTGATTGGCGCTCTTGCGGCGCTGGATATGGCATTGCGGTTTGGCGCCGGTTCTCATATCGGTCAAACCGCTGAGGCGGTTGCCGGCGGCGGTTGGCTGTATCTGTGGGGAACTATAGTCCGCAAATTAGCGTTTAATTTACAGTTGATAGGCACGCGACAAGGAGAGACCGCCCTGCTTGGTTTCACGCCGTTCTTCATGCTTTGGCTTTGGGGAGTTCAGCGGCATGTGAGCGCCCGGTTAAAAACAAAGCCGGAGATCGCGAATGGATTTGTGGCCGTGGTTGTAGGGGCCGCGGCGGCGCTTTTGTTCAACGACTCCGGGGTGGTGGCAGCGAGCTTTATACTTGTGACTTCGGTGGTTACTCTACTATACTCTCTGTCAGGCGATAGCGCGTCATGAGCAGAACAATGGCGCTCGACGTAGGCGACAAGACTATTGGCGTTGCGATAAGCGACCCGCTGGGCATTACCGCTGAGCCGTTGACGGTAATCAAGCGCTCGGCAAGCGTCAAAGCGGATTTGAGGGAAATAGAGGACCTGATCCGGCAATACGATATATCGCGAATCGTAGTCGGTATCCCGATAATGCTGGCAGGAGAAGAAGGAGTTCAAGCAGGCAAGGTCAGAGAGTTTGTCGAAAGACTCAAAAGGCGGCTCAGGATTCCCGTAGCAACATGGGACGAGAGACTGACTACCGTCGAGGCCGAACGAGCGCTTTTGGAAGCCGACGAGAGCCGCGCTAAAAGACGGCAGGTTATAGACAAGGTCGCGGCGGCGATTATTTTGCGGAATTACATGGCGGCTAACAAGGAATGATACAATTGCAGCCGCCGTCATTTCGAGCGGAGCGTAAGCGGAGTCGAGAAATCTGCTTTTGGGTATAGCTTTCAGCTATCAGCCGTCAGCTATCAGTTGATAGCTGATAGCTGACCACTGATAGCTTGTTCATATACTGCGGGAACGGTGTGTTTAGAAGAACCGCGGATTAAGCATAAGGCAGTTCCCGCAGTATGCCGTCGATATAAGCTGCGGGAATTGCGGTCGATTAAGCACATAAGTCTCTGCTATAAGACCATTCCCGCAGCATAGTAACAATTAAGGACGTGGCGAAGTGGCGCGTATAAAAGAGATACTAGCGACAGTCCAGGTATATATCCTTATATTGGTCGCGCTCCTTGCCGCGTCAACATGGGCATTGAACTGGGTCTCCTCGCCCATCTCAAACGACAACACGCCGGTAATGGTGACCATACCCAAGGGCGCGTCCGGGGCCGAGATCGCGCGGCGGCTGAAGGACGCCGGACTGATTCGCAGCCGCCTGGCTTTCATTTACACCGTCCGAACACGGCGCGCTGGCGAAATGCTAAAACCCGGGGAATACGAACTGCGCCGCAGCATGAGCCTGTTGGAGATTATAGAGAAACTGGAGCGCGGCGAGGTTGCCGCTGCGTCGATAACTATCCCTGAAGGATACACCGTACGACAAATCGCTCATCTATTGGGGGAGAAGGGGATAGTTAATGAGAAAGAGTTCTTATATATAGCTCTGCATGGGGCAGGCCGGTTCAAGAGCATCGTCGCTGTCCCATCTCCGAGTCTTGAGGGCTATATCTTCCCGGAGACATATCAGTTTCCCAGGAAGTTATCCCCTGATTTTGTGATACGCGAGATGCTTGCCGTTTTCAACAAGAAAGTCGCGGAACAGTTCCGGCAGGAAATCCAAGACTATAATCCTCCCCAGGCCGGGACGTTGACTCTATCGGGCGGCGAGTTTAAGTATAATTTGCACGAAATCATCACTATGGCGTCCATCGTGGAGCGCGAAGCCAGGACGGATGAAGACAGGCCGCTTATAGCTTCTGTCATCAACAACCGATTGCGGAAAGGTATTCGCTTGCAGATAGACGCTACTGTCCAATACGCTATGGGCGAGCACAGGCCGCGTCTTTTCTTTCGTGACTACAAAACGCCGTCTCCATACAATACCTACTTGTGTTTGGGCCTTCCGCCGGGGCCAATTGCAAATCCGGGCATCAAGTCCATCGAGGCCGTCTTATACCCAGCGACAACGGACTATCTGTATTATGTGGCGAACGGAGACGGCTCACATGTCTTTACCAGGACACTTGAGGAGCACGCCCAGGCTGTGTCCGAAACGCGAACTGGACGGCAGAATTCACAATGATAGTTGAACTGTTCTGTCCTTCGGCAATCGCGAGGTCGCTGGACCAGGTGGACTTGGACGACCTCCAGGCGCGAGGTATAGACTCCGTTATCCTGGATTTGGACAATACTATCGTCGCCTGGCAGCGGTTCGATGTGCCCGATAGCATCATTCAGTGGATGAGCGAGGCGCGAAAACGGGGTATTAGACTCTGCATAGCGTCCAACACCCGGAACACCCGAAGGTTGGACGAGATCGCCGGCAAGTTAGCGGTTCCATCCATTTGCCGCGCGCTCAAGCCCCGCCGGAAGGGTTTTATCGAGGCTTTGAAACTTATGGGTAATGACGCCGCCCATACGGCGGTGATCGGCGACCAGATACTGACTGACGTCTTAGGCGGCAACCGGGTCGGTATGTATACTATACTGGTAGCGCCAATGCACAGGCGAGAATTCATCGGCACAAAGGTCAGCCGGATATTCGAAAAACTGCTGATTATGTGGTTCTGCAGGAAGGGTTTAATGGGAACAAAGCCACTAACTTCACAGTCAGAAAGAGAGGAGCGGCCTTGAAGGGGATCACTGGGCAAACGAAGCTTCTTGGAGTGTTTGGGCATCCTGTTGTGCACAGCCTGTCACCGGCTATGCACAACGCGGCGCTTGAAGAACTAGGCCTTAACTGTGTGTATCTCCCCTTCGATGTAGACCCCGCGCATCTGGAGCAAGCGGTTCATGCTATCCGCGCGCTCGGAGCCATTGGGGTCAACGTGACGATCCCGCACAAGGAAAAAGTGATCCCGTTCCTTGACGAAGTCTCGCCGCAAGCGAGGCTCATCGGCTCCGTAAACACAATAAGTAACAAAGATGGCCGGCTGCTCGGCGAAAGCACGGACGGCGAAGGTTTTCTCCAGGCGCTGAAGGCGGTTGGGACCAACGTTAAAGGCAAGCGAGCGGTTGTGATTGGCGCCGGAGGATCATCGAGGGCGGTAACATACGCTCTGGTTTCTCACGGCGCGTCTGTTACCGTCGCCAACCGGACCCTGGAGCGCGGCGAGGAGTTGGCGAGATCGATCAACGAGATCACATCGTCCGATGATGCGCATGCGGTGTCTCTTGCGCCGGAAGAGCTGAAAGAAGCTATCGAAGGCGCTGATATACTGGTCAACAGCGCCTCTATGGGCATGTGGCCGGATGTTGATTTCACTCCGTGCCCGGAAGAGCTTCTTCATCCAGGACTGTTGGTTTATGATTTAGTATATAACCCGCTGCACACGAAGTTGCTGCAGGCAGCCGAGCGTGTAGGAGCGGCGACGATCAGCGGGATAAAAATGTTGGTTTACCAGGGAGCGATTTCGTTCAAAATCTGGACGGGGCGCGATCCTTCGGTAGATGTCATGGAGAGCGCGGCTCTCGCTGAGTTGACGGCGAGACAAGCGCCCAGTTAATATGCTTCGCGGGCTGCTTTTCGCCCCGAAGCGCTCTCAGTTGCAGGACTCTTCACTATCCTGCGGGAACGGTGTGTTTAGATAAACTTTGGATTAAGTATAAGGCAGTTCCCGCAGGAATTCAGCCTAGATAAGCTGCGGGAATTGCGAGCGACTTAGTGCATCAGTCTCTACTATAAGACCATTCCCGCAGCATACAGGTCAGGTGACGGACGATAGTAACTCACTATGGTATAATCTTTTAGAAGCTTTACAGGTGCAGCAGTGGTTATGACGAGAAAAGACATAGGGGAATTACTGGTTGCGAAGAAAGCCATAACGGCTGAGCAACTAGCGCAGTCGAGAGAGGTCCAGAGAAGCGCTCCGGGCGATCTCGGCAGGATTGTAATCGACTTGGGGTTTGCCACGGACAAACAGGTGACCCAGGCGCGCGCTGAGGCGTTGGGGCTTCAATTCGTGGACCTCAGTACCGCGCGCGTCGACTCAGGCGCCGTAAATATGGTGCCCGAGCGCCTGGCAAAGCAGCACAATTTAATCGCCGTCTCTAAGAACGGAACAAAGCTGATCGTCGCCATTTCCGATCCCAACAACCCCATAGCGCTGCAAGACCTGCGTCTGGCCACCGGCTGCCAAATCCTTCCCGCTCTTGCGACTGAGGACGACATCAGCGAGGCGATCCGGCGCAACTATCGAGCGTCGGATGATGGAAATCTCCCGACCGCGGTAGGCGTTCAATCGGCGAATCTTACTTCGCTTGACTCATCGCTAAGCGCGGCGATTGCGTCTTATGGCGCAAGAGAAGACGCCAGTGAAGAAGACGTAGAGGCGATGACCAAGGTCGCTGAAGAAGCGCCTATCATCCGCATCGCGCACACTATAATCCTTCAGGCTATCCGGGACGGCGCAAGTGATATTCACGTGGAGCCGGACCGCCGGGGAGTCCGCGTCAGATACCGCATTGACGGCGTTCTTCACGAGACAATGAGCGTTCCGAAGTACATTCAGGCGCCGCTCATCTCCAGGCTCAAGATCATGGCCGAAATGAACATTGCTGAGAGGCGCATACCCCAGGACGGCCGTATTCCTATTACCCATGAGAAAAAAGACTACGACATGCGCGTCTCCTGCCTGCCAACCATCTTCGGCGAAAAGATAGTTATGAGAATTTTGGACAAATCCAGCGTGCTTTTGGGTATGTCCAAGCTCGGTTTCACCCCTGAAGACCAGGCGGTCATAGATGAACTTACGATGCAGCCGAACGGTATGTTCCTGAGCACGGGGCCGACCGGAAGCGGCAAAACGACTACGCAGTATTCCGTCTTACACAAGATCAACTCGATTGAAAGAAACATTATCACCATTGAAGACCCGGTAGAGTATCAGCTAGGCGGTATATCGCAGGTGCAGGTAAACAAAAAGGCCGGACTCACGTTCGGCGGCGCTCTGCGGAGTTTCCTGCGCCAGGACCCCGACATCATCATGGTTGGTGAAATGCGAGACCTTGAAACAGCCGAAATCGCCGTCGAAGCCTCGCTTACCGGTCACCTTGTTCTCTCGACCTTGCACACAAACGACGCTCCGTCAGCCGTTATCCGAATGGTGGATATGGGCGTGGAGCCTTACTTAATATCGGCCACCGTCATAGGAGTCTTGGCCCAGCGTCTTGCCCGGCGCAATTGCTCCAACTGCAAGGTTCCTTTCCAAGTGCCCGGCACAGAGCTGCGGCGTTTCGGCTTCAAGCCAAACAACCCGGACGATATGGTGACTCTATACCGCGGCCAGGGATGCGAAACCTGCCGTCACACCGGTTACAAAGGAAGAATCGGTATTTATGAGCTTATGCGCATGAACGACTATATTGCGGAACTGGTTGTACATCGAGCTCCTCTGGCCGACATCCGTGAGGCGTCTAAAGCGAATGGGATGCACGAGTTGAAAGAAGACGGCCTGTTGAAAGTTCTCGAAGGCGTCACTACACCGGATGAGGTTATGAGGGTCGTATTTACCGCTGGTCACTAACCCATTCGGAGGTCCAACAGTGCAGGAAGCAACAACAACCCAGATTCCGGCGGCGAGCCAGAAGCCGGCGCCAATCGAAAACGTTCATATCGACGATCTTCTGAAAGCGGTGGTTGAAAAGAACGCTTCCGACTTGCATATCTGCGTCGGCGTACCTCCCGTGCTTCGCGTAGACGGCCAACTGATCCCGCTGAACTTCGAGAAGCTCACTCCAACCGACAGCCTTCGACTCATGTACGACATCCTCAGCGACGAGCAAATCCAGCGGTTCGAAAGCAACCTGGAATTGGACTTCTCGTACTCGTTGGCCAAGGCAGCGCGATTCAGGGTCAATGTCTACAAAGACAAAGGCAATGTGGCTTCGGCGTTTAGGTTGATCCCCGCCAAGATTCCGACTATACGCGATCTGAACCTGCCTTTAGTACTCGAAGACCTGACAAGGCGTCCGCGCGGCCTCGTACTTGTCACCGGCCCCACGGGCAGTGGTAAATCCACCACTCTGGCGGCTATGATAAACCAGATGAACCGCGAGCGCAGCCTGCATATCATAAGCATCGAGGACCCGATAGAGTATCTGCACAGCCATAACTACAGCATAATCAATCAGCGAGAGCTTATGTCGGACACCAAGACCTTCGGGAACGCGCTGCGCGCCGCGCTGCGCGAAGACCCGGACGTCATACTTGTCGGCGAGATGCGCGACCCGGATACCATCGGCACGGCTATAACCTGCGCTGAAACAGGGCACTTGGTGCTTTCAACGCTTCATACAAACAGCGCGGCGCAGACAATCGACCGAATAATCGACGTCTTCCCCCCCGGCCAGCAAGAGCAAATCCGCGTCCAGATGTCCAACAACCTGGAGGCGGTGTTATGCCAGCAACTTTTGCCCAGGGCCGGTATGCCGGGCCGGGTGTGCGCAATGGAGATAATGATTGCCACACCAGCCGTTCGGAATCTCATAAGAGAAGGGAAGACGCATCAGATAACGTCGGTAATCCAGACAAGCGGGAGCGTGGGAATGCAGACTATGGACCAACACCTGCGCGACCTGTGCCAGAAAGGACTTATCGGTTTCGACGAAGCCATAATGCGCGCGATGAACCCGGACGAGCTGAAGAAGATGATGGCCGCTCCAACGGTCGCGCCCGTGGCAAGGTGATGGGTGATAGATTAGGAGTTAGGAGTTAGAAGTTAGGAGTTAGGAGTTAGAATCCCAACCTTGAACCTTGACTCTCTCGACTCTCTCGACTCCCGATGGTGATCTCCTTG
>JAUSEB010000406.1 GCA_030650495.1 Armatimonadota bacterium
TAACTTAGCGCGACCCGTCATTTCGAGCGAAGCGAGAAATCTGCTTTTAAGCACAATGTATGGTCTCTGAAAAGCAGATTCCTCGTCGTTCCTCCTCGGAATGACGGTTTTTGAACACTCCCAAGAACAAGCCGAAGGATATAATTCATTGCCGATAAGCTGTCAGCTTATCTAAACTATAACGTTCAGACTGTTATAATGTTTTGTGGAATAATTGATGCGGGTATTAGCCAAAAGGACGCGCTTCCTTGGCTACTTCGTCATCAGGCAAACTTAGGAGGGACCCAAGTAATGACTACCGTTGCCGGATGGATAACCGCAATATCCGTCTTGGTTATTGCCGTAGCGCTGACGTTTGGGATCACAGCGGCCGTTCTTATGATTAGGGGTTATGTCAATCGGTTGCTGAACGCAGTGGATCCAGCGATGAAACGTGCGGAAGCGGCTCTTGAGAAGGTTAATGGAATCGCCGAGACCGTCCGAACAAGAACAGAGGAGATCGCGCATACGGTTGAAGACACCGTGGAGGACGTCTCCGGTAAGGTCAAGTCGACGACTTCGATGCTCGAGGACGCTGTTAGACCGCCATTGGTTAATGTAGCAAGCGTATTGGCGGGAGTGTCCAAAGGACTTCAGGTATGGAGTGAATTATCAAAGGAAAAAGGAGGAGATGGCCGTGGCAAGTGAAAGACAAAGCTTTATGTTGGGCATACTGTTGGGAGGAATTGCAGGCGCCGCCGCTGCTCTGCTTTATGCTCCACAGGAGGGCAAGCAAACTCGCGAACAAATAAAAGGAAAAGCCCTTGAGGCAAAAGAACGAGCCTCCGAAGCAGTGAGCAGCGCAAAGGAATCCGCTGAGAAAGCAGGCGCTAAAGGACGTGAATACGTAGAGATAAAGACAGCGCAGGTTCGCGAAGCGGTGCAGGCCGGACGCAAGGCCGCAGCTGAGAAAAAGGCTGAGCTGCAAGCCGAAAGCAAGGAGGCGGAGCATAAACCTAGCATATAGGCCGGTTTTATTCACGAAACGCACGTAGGGAACGCTCTTTGCGGCGTTTCCTTGTTTTTCTAAGTGGGTAACCTTAATTAGGAGACATTAAATGATAGCGTGTCATCCTGATGCTCTGACAGCTTGTAGACAAATATATCTACCTGCTGTCCGGCAATCCGGAAGGGGGTATACACATGGCGGAAGACAAGCCCGGCCCGGGACCCGGTTCTGAAGGAGCCCGCAAAATAGCGGAGGCCCATCGCGGCTCACATGCGCATGATCGCGAAGGCGGGTTTGCCGCTAACCCCGAGTTGGCGAGAGAAGCAGGCCGCAAGGGTGGCCAAACCGTGAAACGAAAATACGGGCAATCTTTTTACCGGCAGATCGGCAAAAAAGGCGGAGAAACCGTCAAGAAGGAGCGCGGCTCTGAATTCTACGCGGAGATTGGCCGGAGAGGCGGCGAAATGCGAAGCAGCCGCATGAAGGCGGCGAAAGCGGCAAAAGAAGCGAAGCAGGGGAAGAAGTAACCGGCCATATCAGCGCGGAAGAGACTTACTAGAAACCGCCAGGGGATAGGCCGTTCGCCTATCCCCTTCGCATATTATTGACTTTCAGGTATTGATTTTGCAACATGTCATTCCCAACTTGATTGGGAATCCATGAGCGCTACTCTCTGACCAAGCTTCAGTTTCTGGATTCCCGCGTTCGCGGGAATGACATAGTCAAGAGCGGGAATGACATAGTCAGAATGTTAACTAGTAGTCTGAAACTCAATAAGCAACCCCGGTTAATACTCCGAACCACAGTGAGCAGGGATTCAAGCTCCGTTTAACGAAGCACTACTATGATATGAATCTCACACGAACAGTCCGCTTCCTACTTTTACTTGCAATTGTGGCAATAGTTTCTCAGGCCAATGTCGCCGCGTCTCCCATGAAACATACGGAAGTCGAACAGGCGATTGGCCCGATACTCCTGGCGCTGATTGTCATCATCCTTACCGCGAAATTCGGAGCGGATTTGGCGGTGAGGGTCGGCCAGCCACCGGTGTTGGGCGAGCTTGCCCTGGGTCTTATCATCGGGAATATCACACTGTTCGGCTTCTACGGATTTGACTTCATCAGGACGAACCAGGTCGTATCGATGCTTGCGGAAATCGGCGTTGTCCTGCTGCTGTTCGAGGTGGGCCTTGAGTCCAATCTAAAGGAGATGACAAAGGTCGGGCCATCCTCATTTCTTGTTGCCGCCGTAGGCGTGGTGGCGCCGTTTGTGCTGGGCTTTGGCGTCGCTCGAACGCTGCTTCCCCAACACTCGGTATATTCTCACGTTTTCATCGGCGCCGTCCTTTGCGCAACCAGCGTCGGCATAACCGCGCGAGTGCTGAAAGACCTCGGCAAGCTCCATCTTGTGGAGTCGAGGATTATACTCGGCGCGGCGGTGATTGACGACGTGATGGGTCTTGTTGTAATTGCAATCGTACAGGGGATAATAAAAGCCGCCGACGGCGCTGGTTCACTCACCGGTTTAGGAATGGCGATCATAGTGGCGAAGGCAATCGGATTCTTGGTAGGATCCGTGGTCATTGGGCAATTGCTGGCGCCAAGAGTGTTTCGTTTCGCCTCAAAGCTGAAAGCTCACGATCTGCTGCTGGGTGTGTCGCTGGCGATCTGCTTCCTATTCGCATACATAGCGGACCGGATTGGCCTGGCTGCGATTGTCGGCGCTTTTGCCGCGGGATTGATTCTCGACGAGGTTCACTATGAGGACTTCACCGCCAGGGGTGAGCGCGGCCTCGAAGACCTTCTGCGGCCAATAACGTCCTTCCTTGTTCCGGTGTTCTTCATTCTGATGGGGATGAGGGTACGGTTGGAAGTATTCGGCGATCTGCCGACCCTAGCATTTGCCGGCGCTCTTACCGCGGCGGCTATCATAGGCAAGCAGGTATGCGCCTTTGGAGCGTTAGGTAAGGGACTGGACAGGACGCTTATCGGATTTGGGATGATTCCCCGCGGAGAGGTGGGCCTGATAGTCGCCGCAATCGGCGCGGGGATGGTTCTTCACGGCGAGCGAATCGTTGACTCGATGACGTTTTCAGCCGTAGTCATTATGGTTATGCTCACTACCTTCGTCACTCCTCCTCTTCTTCGCTGGCGCATGGGCCGCGTATCGCCTAAGCGCTAACTGAAATCATCTCTCACTTCACACCTCACTTTTCCAATCACGAAAGGGAGTAGTTAGTAGCTAACCTGTATTATTCACGAAGATAGTAAAGCCATCGCAGACCGTCATTCCGAACGAAGTGAGGAATCTGCTTTTTAGCTTCAGGAAAAGCAGATTTCTCGCTACGCTCGAAATGACGT
>JAUSEB010000419.1 GCA_030650495.1 Armatimonadota bacterium
CCGTCACTATAACAAGCGTATCTCCACGCTTTCGCGCAAAGTCAAGAACTTTCCCAATCGCCGCATCAAAATCAAGAGTCTGTTTCACCGTGCCGGGGACATCGTTTGCATGGCACTTCCAATCAATCTGACCGCCCTCCACCATCAGGAAAAATCCATCTTTATCTTTGGACAATATATCAATCGCCTTGGCGGTCATCTCCGCCAGACTAGGCTCCGGCGACTCCGTAGTCAGCGAGCCCATCTCAAATAATCCAAGCAGCCTGTTGCCGTCTGCTGAGAGCAATCCGTCTCGTGAATCAACAACCGTATAACCAACGGTTTTTGCCTCAGCCAAAAGATCACGGTCATCCTCACGCTTGCTCTGCTCCTGCGACTTAGGGATAAAAAACATCCGACCGCCGCCAAGTAGGACTTCTATACTATTTATAAGGTACTGGGGCGCAATGTCCGCCTCGCTCCCGCGCGACTCCACGTGGGAGCCAAATGAAGCAGGCGTAGCGTGGGTGATGGTGGTCGTCGTAACGAGTCCAGTCGCCTTCCCAATCTTCTCAGCCGCCTCCAGAATCGTCTGAACCGGCTTGCCGTCCGGGAGTATACAGATCATCCCATTATTCGTCTTATGTCCCGTCGCCAGCGCCGTCCCTGCCGCAGCCGAATCGGTTATAATGGAATCAGCCGAGCAGGTCTTAACAAGGGCGGCATATTTCATGGAATCCATGTTGAGCGGCCGGCTGGATTCGGAGAGAGACAGTCTGGCCAGGGTTACCTGCGCCACACCCATGCCATCGCCGATCATGAGAATTACATTCTTGGGCGCGGCACTCACCGGCAGGCATGACAAGAGAGTGAGAATTACCAGCAGAGAGAGAATAAGTCTTCGTATCTTCACGGTTGACTCCTTATACAGCAGGATTTTCCAAAGCTTACGCTTAATATGTGAAAGCAGCTTCCATTATAGCAGTTTCGGAGCGTTGTGTAGAAATAGGGATTACTTTGAGACCGGCAAGAATTTGTATACTACTTATCATTCTCTACGTGGGGAGTATAAAATTGGCGAATGCTGACACTACGGTAAACAATCTCACATGTGAATATCTGCAAAATCCGCTGGGGAGAGATGTCCGCCAGCCTCGTCTGAGCTGGATGCTGCGCTCGAATCGGCGTGGCGAGGCCCAAACG
>JAUSEB010000429.1 GCA_030650495.1 Armatimonadota bacterium
CAAGATCGGTATTGGTACAGACGCGCGAAGGAGCGTATCGTAACATGTCCAACGTGTGATCGGTGTGCCACTGTAAGTGAGTTCATCACCGACGGCACGATACCAATCAGTTATTGGGGTTTCACCTACGCCAAGTGTCCAGCGTGTGGAGAACTGTCACTGTTTGACTACGAACTGATGCGACTGACCAAATGGGGTGAGGGTCGGAAACCGCCTATCCTGATGATCGGAACTGGTCGGTACATTGATATGCTGTTGGCGGCAGCGAGCGTATACTTGTTGGCAACCCAACGATTGATTCTGTTGCCAGTAGTGTTCTTGATCATGTTGGCCGTCGAGATCGCATGGGAGATTATCATCAAGCGCGAGAATCCTGATTGGTACCATTCCGACTTGGCTTTTGAGGACGCAACCAACCTGATCGCAAGAGTCGGCATTTTCACGACAATTTGCCGCTATGTGGTGGTCGCCATTGGAATCATCGCCATTATTCGCCAATAGCTGTCAGCTAGGAAAAAATAATATGCTAAAAGGGACAACAACAATAGAACAAACCGAAGAGCAGACAGAGCAAAAGCCCAAGGAGTGGACGCCGAGGATACTTGGCATACTCTGCAACTGGTGCTCGTACGCCGGGGCGGATTTGGCGGGGTCGTCGCGCATCCAGTATCCCCCGAACGTGCGCGTCATACGGGTGCCGTGTTCGGGACGGGTGAATCCGCAATACGTGCTCAAGGCGTTCCAAAAGGGATTCGAGGGCGTGCTGGTTTTGGGCTGCCATCCCGGTGACTGCCATTACGCCAAGGGCAACTATTACGCGCGGCGGCGGCTTATGCTGCTGACGAAGTTCCTGCCGTCCATCGGCATCGAGCCTGAGCGGTTCCATTTCCAGTGGGTTTCCGCATCGGAAGGCGTTCTGTTCGCCGAAGTCGTCGCGGAGATGACGAAGCGGCTGGAGGCGCTCGGCCCGTTTTCGGGGATTGGTTTAGGGAAGAACGCAGATGAACGCGGATAAAAAGCTGTCAGCTGACAGCTAGTTCGGAAGAACAATATGGACATACAACAAGAAATGAGAAACGAAGCTCGCAGGCTTCTCGAATCGGGAGAGGTGAAGGTCGTCATCGGCTACGAGCAGGGTTCGACCGCTTTCAAATGCACTCCCGCGTTTGTCGAATCGTCGGATGACGTTGACCGGCTAATCTGGAGTCCGGCTTGCACGAATAATCTTGCAACTTATCTGCCGCAGGAAGCCAAGGAAGCCAGGGCCGCGATTGTCGCCAAGGGCTGCGACGTGCGCTCCATCATTATGATGATTCAGGAGAAGCAGGTTGACCGGAGCAACGTGCATATAATTGGCGTTCCCTGCGCGGGCGTGGTTGAAGCGACTGCTCTTGAATCCGGCGACTTCCGGCTGGATGATATCCGAGGCATAAGTTGGGACGGCGGCAAATTCGCCGTTCAGACCGTCAGCGGAAATCATTCGCTTGATCGTAATGCGGTGGTCAAATCGGCGTGCAAGACCTGCGGCTATCCGGTTCCGACCCAGGCGGATACGATGATCGGCGGCGAAGAAGCGGCACAGATTTCCGCGACCTCCGAGTCGGGTTTCGCAATGCCGGAGTCTATGGAAGAACGCCGGGCATACTGGGCCAAGCAGTTTGAGAAATGCACTCGCTGCTACGCCTGCCGACAGGCTTGTCCCGGCTGCTTCTGCAAAGAGTGTTTCATTGACCGAATCGTGCCCCGATGGGCGGCGAAACGAGCCGGAGCGTCCGACGCCTGGATGTTCCACATAACGCGGGCTATGCACAACGCGGGCCGTTGCTCCCAGTGCGGGGAATGCAGCCGCGCTTGCCCGGTCGGCATACCGGTTCACGAATTGGCAAGGGAGATTGAGCGGCACGTAGCGGAGTTATTCGACTATACATCAGGAATGGAATTCGGCGGCGACCCGGCCCTCGGCACATTCAAGGCGGAGGACCCGGATCCAAGCCATGGGTGATGGGTTTTGGGTGTTAGGTGTTAGGTGATAGGTGATACGGTGGACAAAGTTATATCGAAAGACAAATTGATACAGTGGATCGACAGCCTGCGGCAAACGTATGAGGTCGTTGGGCCGGTTAAGGCCGCAGACGGTCCCGCCGCGTTTACGGACGTTGATTCTCATTCCGAGATCGTCCTGAATAACGCCGCGTGGACGCTCCCGCCCAAGGACTATCTATTGCCCCGGACCGAAACCCTCGTCGTCTACAACGAAAAGAGTGAGGACGAGCAAATCCGAGTCCCGTTGGCCGAAGATAAGCCCAGAATTATGATGGGCCTTCGCGCCTGCGATGCGCGCGCAATTGCCGTTCTCGACCACGTTTATCTCGACGGTGAGTTGAAAGACCCCTACTACGCCGCGCGGCGCAAGGGGATGATAATGGTTGGGAACGTCTGCGAAGACGCCCGTTGGAGCTGTTTCTGCACGTCGGTCGGCGATCCCATCGAGTGGCTGAATGACTTGGACGCTGTCACCACCGACATCGGCGACAGTGTTGTGGTTACCGCAAACACCCCCGCCGGAGAGCGGCTGCTGTCCGACACATCTGATATGTCCGACCCGTCAGACGAACAGATAAACCAAAAGACCGCCGCATGGAGCAAGATGGCGGCACTTCCCAAGAGGCCGTTCGCGGACAAACTGGCGGCGGATTTCCTGGCCTGGGACGGCCCCATCTGGGAGAAGTATTCCCGCAAGTGCATCGGGTGCGGCATTTGCTCGTATCTCTGCCCGTCTTGCTCCTGCTTCGACATCCAGGACGAGCGTGTAGGCGGCGAGATCGAGCGGTTCCGATGCCGCGACACCTGCCAGTCGTGCTATTTCACCCGAATGGGCGCAGGTCACGACCCCCGTCCCGAAAAGAAGATGCGCGTCAGACAGCGTCTGAGCCATAAGTTCAAATATCAACAGCAGCAGTTCAATATAATCGGATGCACCGGCTGCGGCAGATGCGTCGAGCTTTGCCCGGTCAATCTGGACATCCGGCTTGTCTTATCAGAGGTAGCAACAAGTGAGTAGCTCCCAAATATCGAGCGTAACGGACATAAAACAAAATCCATACAAGCCGTTTCTGGCCACGGTGGAACAGATAATCGAGGAGACTTGGGACACCAAGACCTTCCGCGCGGTCTTCCACGACGAGGAACTCCGCGAAAAGTTTACCTACGAGCCGGGCCAGTTTCAGGAGGTATCCGTCTTTGGCGCCGGAGAGGCGACTTTCTGTCTCACCTCCACGCCGACCAGACCGGGTGGCATCGAGTTTTCAGTAAAGAGGGTGGGATCTCTTACTGACGCGCTTCACGAAATCAGTGAAGGCGCGGTTGTTGGTATTCGCGGCCCCTTTGGTAATTGGTTCCCTTACAAAGAATGGGTAAGCTCCTCCAGTTCCGGCCACCCAACACCCAACACCCAACACCCAACACCCGGCAAGGATTTACTCTTCATCGGCGGCGGCATTGGAATGGCCCCGCTGCGCTCGCTTCTGAACTTCTGCCTGGACAACCGTGGCGACTACGGCAAGATTGACGTTATCTACGGCGCGCGCACGTCCGGCGACCTCTGTTACAAGACCGAGTTCGACGCCTGGCGCGCAAATTCCAACCTCTACCTCACGATTGACAAGGAAGAGCAAGGCTGGGAGCACAACGTCGGCTTCGTGCCTTCATACCTCAACGATTTGGCCCCCAAACCCGCCAACACCATCGCCATCACCTGCGGACCGCCGATCATGATAAAGTTCGTTCTTCAAAACCTTGCGACCCTGGGCTTCGTGGACGAGCAGATTTACACCACGCTCGAAATGAAGATGAAGTGCGGCGTCGGCAAATGCGGCCGCTGCAACATCGGCCACAAGTTCGTGTGTCTGGACGGCCCGGTGTTTTCGTACGCTGAGATTAAGGGCTTGCCACCGGAGTTCTAAGCTATACATTTAATCAAGACGTCTTCGAGCCGAAGGGAGTCGGCTCGTTTTTGTTGTACGACTTATTGTTATAATACCTGGCTGGTCAGGGGCAATACATCATCGTTCTATATGAGAACATGCAGGATTTGAAACCGGAATAGCCGAATCTTCCACTACAGACTTATGAGGTGATCGCATGAATCAGATTGGCCGGATTGTCATTCCTTTCTTTATCGCTATTTGTCTCTGCTGTAGCTCTGATACGGCGCGAACCAACGGTGAACCGTCAGGGTCGTTGTATAACAGTGGTATAATTGTGCCCTTGACAGATAAATCTGTTTATGTGCTCGATCAGCGTATTGATATTATTTTGCCTAAACCGGGAGAACTCACCAATCTTGACGGAGAAGTTGAAAAGCCGGTGGATATCCGGGTGGAATATCTCCTTTGCGCGCAAAACACGAAAGAGCCGCTTGCAATCAACGTAGCATGGCCTACTGGTGGTTTAGTCAGAGATATGCGTAGAGGAAATGTGCCTGAGTTTCCTATTGATATTAAACTAGATAACAAACCGGTGGGCTTCAACTTCCTGCGTTATAACAGTTTAGCTGACCCATATGTTCGCGTCTGGCTGCGACGGATAGATGGGATGCTTGATAAAAAATACCCGGAGCTTCAACGACGAATACAACAGGCGCGAAACAAGCATCAGATAAAGGATTGGGATAAGATAGACGATTACCATTTGTTCAAATTCCAACAAACAACTTCGGAGTTGGGGAAATGGATGATTCAACAAGGCATAATTAATAAAAAACCCTATATTTATGATCCAAAACCCCTTGTAAGTGGACTGATTGGGTTACCTATTAAAGGAGCGCCGCGAGATAGAATTGCGCAATCCGCTCTGAAATGGCTGGATCCCTCTTACAAAATAATCCAGCTTGATGAAGTTTTAGCTGATCGTTGGGACTACCAGCCTCTGTTATTGCATCCGATAAAGAAACAGTTAGTGTTTGTAAATGCTACTGTTTGGGGTTGTCCAGAGTTTGCCATTATCCGGTTTCCCATTACTCTCAATCCAAAGGAAAAGCATCGTCTTGTCGTTCATTATAAGGATTACCTGGGCAGTTCGGAAGACTGGAAAGGATTGACTTACATAATGAAACCCGCGCGTCGTTGGGGACGTTGGGAAAAAACAACTATCACCGTAAAAGTCCCGCAAGCCTGGAAGTCCATTGCTATCCAACCATATGCAACGCTTAAAAAATACCAGAACGGTTACTCCATCTATCGTATAACAATTGATGGCTGTCCGTACGAGAATCTTTATGTGTCAGTGGTTCCACCGCAATCTAAGAAATGACTTTCAAATCTCGAACTTCCCGCTCGTGTGGTATAATATCGCTGGGTGACATTCATGGCTACAGGAAAGCAGCAGACAACTTCAGAACTTGACGAACTCGTACAGCAGATAGTGGAACTCGTCCATCCGTTGCGCATCATCCTGTTTGGTTCCGCGGCGCGCGGTGAGGCGGTAAGTACAGCGACCTTGATTTAATGGTGGTCATGCCGGACGGACAGCTATCCATCACCTCCACGCCAATTCCCCCGCCAAATCCAAATACCTCTTAATCCCCTCCGGTGTGACGTTCCACGGAATATGGTTCCCGACGCACATTATGTAGCCGCCGGTCATTTTCCGATGTGGCCTCGAAAGAACTCCGCCGCCGCTGCTTTGTCGGCCTGGCCTTGCGCAACAGCCATAACCATCGACTCCAACTCGTCTTCGCCGACGTTTATCTCTATGTTATTCAGCGCCATGAATACCAGAGCAGCGACTATGCCCGTGCGCTTGTTCCCGTCGAGGAACGGGTGATTCTGGGTGATATGAAATAAGTAAGCGGCAGCCATCTCGAACAGGTCTTCGTGCAGATGCCGCCCGTCGAACGTAGCGGCGGGCATTGCGGCGGCGGATAGCAGCATGGCGACATCCCGTATCCCCGGAGAGCCGCCATATTTCGCAATCTGGTCGCGGTGGATCTCAAGTATCTCATCAATACCAAGGAATACCGGCTGCTTCATCTATCCCGCCAGACGTTTCAGCGCGCGACCGTAATTCTGGTTGGTCTGCTTTAAGGCGTCCTCGAACCTTTTACGTCGCGCCTCGTCGCGAACCGGCGTGATGACAAGCGCCTGGCCGTCGGTAGAAATCTCCAACAGCGTGTCCGTGCTGATGTTCAGAAGGTCAAGAATGCCGCGGTCAATCACCAAAGCCATGCTGTTGCCGTGCTTCGTGAGTCTCTTTATCATTGGTGGCCTCGCTTTTCCAATGGTCGGTACATACACTGTATCACCGTTCCGGCTCTAGGTCAAGCATCGGTGTAAGATTTCAGAGTTGTGTGGATAAATTTCCCCTCACCCCAACCCTCTCCCGCAGAGGGGAGAGGGAGCAAGTTGTCGGTTTCAAACGCCTACCGCCATGCAAGCTCTTCGCACAGGTCGAGGTATCGCTTAATCCCCTCCGGCGTGACGTTCCACGGGATATGGTTTCCAACACACATGATGTAGCCGCCGGTCATTTTGGAGGTTTCGACCATGCTCTCGACCATCGCGCGGATTTCGCCGGGGTTGTTGCGCGATAGAATGCGGTTGTCGCCTTCACCGGCGAGGCAGCAGTTTTCGTGTTTTCGGGCAATTGCCTTGAAGTCGGTGAACGGCTCGGTGATGATCCCTCTTGCGCCGCAAGCCAGCACGTCGTCAGCGTAGGCGTCCATGCGGCCGTCGGCCATGAATATGACTTCCTTGCCCGCGGATTTCACTATGCTCCAGAACTCCTCGTAGCGCGGGAAGATGTATTTGCGCATCCAGCAGGGAGAACAGACCGGGCCGCGCGCGGTGACTATATCATCGTGGCAGATGACGAAGTTCACAGGCAGCCGCGCGAATGAGCGGAACACGCGGCGGTTGATTTCGGCGAACTCGTCCATAATGCGCTCGAAGCGGTCGTCCAGGCAAATCTCCAGAAATAGCTCCCAGCCGAAGGTCAGCAGCGGCCACATGAACATAGTGTTATAGAAGCTGGTGGTCGCGGAAGAGCCTTCCGGCGCCTTGTCTCCCAATTCCGCCGGGTATCTCGCGCGGAACGCCTGATACAGCTTCTCTTCATCAGAGTAGTCACGAGATTCCACGACTGGGATGTTGGTAAAGTCGCCCTGCGCGAGCGGGGAAAACGCGAGAGCTTCTTCGGCGGATTTGAAGTTCTTTCCCCAATCCCAATGACCGGTCTCACCGGCTCCCCAACGGACCACAAGCCTGCCGGCGCCGGTGTCGATCGAGCTTTCACCGGAGACCTCCAATCTTGGGCGGGGAATAGGTGTGTCGTCGCCGGGAACCGGTAGGCGAAGGCATGGGTACAGCTCCTTCAGCTTCTCGCGGCAGAGTTTGGGGTGTTCATAATAGTCAATACCCGTCAAATAAGTCTCCGCGTCGGGGCACGACCAGTGTTCATAATGCGGGATTCGTTTCGGCGCCAATCCCATATACGCCTGATAAAGCTCGTCCATAATCGTCTACTAATGTGTTCTACTCAAGGTTTTACTCTCCTCTTGCGATTGTAATAAAAAAAGCGGGGCGATATTTTCGCCCCGCTCTCTTTTGGCTTCGTTTCGGCATTGAAATGTCGAAACACCGGGTGTTCTTTTAGGCTACTGAACTTTTATCGATGTCCGGTAAGCCGACCTCCAGAATATCTCGCCGCCTCGCATCACTTGGTGGAACTCGGCCAGGGTGAAGCTGCCGGACGGCAGATAGACTTGGATTAGCTGGCTGTCTCCAGGACGCAGCAATTGCGTATATCTTTCGAACATGGAGCCTGCCAGATCTCTTCCTCTAACCAACGCCCCTTTTACGGAACTGCTGTTATTCGTTATTCTGAATGTCGTGAAACCGGCGAAAAGCGTCGGTTTAGTGATTCTGAATCCATCGTTTCTAATCGAAACGTTTACAATCTGCTCCTGCGGAATTTCAACGACTTCGCCAGCCACCATTCCGGCTGTTATTCCGGTGACTGGGGCTTCGGCGACCTGCTTCTCAGTCATTACGCTTCCGCCAATATCCCGCAAATCGAGCGCCACATTTGACCAGCTCACCAGCAACATACCATCGGAAAGTCCCGACACAGGCCCCGGCACGTGAAGCATTATCTCACGGTTGTCCATGTCAGCGCTGGCAAGCAAACGGCCCGTGCTCGGATCGCGGATACTCTGGGTCGCCATCAAATGCGCCGGAATGGCGTTCCCGATAAGTTGCCCATTCTTATAAACGTTGGCCGTGCCCCAGGCGGCTATATAGGCCAGCGCCTTTGGCAAAGCCGATTCGCCGATACCCGTGTCTCCAAACACCGGCTCAAGCAAAGCGACTCCGCCCAAGAAGGAATGAGGGCTCGTTCGATCCGTTCCCGTGAACTTTATTTCGTAGACGCCGTTGTCAACCGGAGAATGTATGCGGGCCAGAGCGTAGTCCACTGTGTCTCCGGAATCAGCGGCTTTCCGACTCGAGGCGTCACGGACTTTGAACCCAATCACGCCATGCACTCTCTGAACGTTATTAGACGCCGGGCCGCCAAGAACGATCCAGGCATTCTCAGATGTGCTGGACGCGGAGGCCAAGCCCGAAGGCGCCATTATCGGCGCGGAAGTCATGTGTGGCATAGCAGGCATTGAAGGAGACGCCGAAGTTTCAGAAGTCTCGGACATCGTTCCTTCCATACTCGGACAAGATTCGGCTCCCGCCGTTACCGCCGCAAGAGCCAGCATTGCTACAAGCGCCGCCAATATTGCGGGCGCCTTAAATCGGGGACTAAATGGTTGAGTCATCTCTCCCCCTCCATTCGCGAATAGAGTTATGCCCATGCCCTGCGTTTCGGCATTGAAATGCCGAAACACCGGCGCGGGGCTGCTTTCGTAGCGATCATTTTTGTACTACCCGGCGAATTTGGCGGCTAAACGAGGTGTCGGTTGTCGGTTGTCGGTTGACGG
>JAUSEB010000432.1 GCA_030650495.1 Armatimonadota bacterium
GGGGGCGAGCATCCCCTTTGGTCGCGAGCGGGGTTCAAAACCCGCTCGCGAATACACTTGATTCCATTCTCGGTTTCGCTACCGGTGTTTCTCACCGCCAGTGATCCCGTAAAAATTTCACGCGCCTGCCGATTCAGATCAGGTCCCAAACGCCGATATATAGCTATTAGAACGTCTGCAAAACTCCGAATCGGATCAGCCTTCGGCAAGGGTTGGCACTCCGGTCAGATTGTGGTAGGAGCGACCACAAAGACGGAATCGGCAGTGCATGGAATAAATCGCAACCGTACGCGGTTAAGAATACGCAATCCTGTGTGCGCGCTCTCTCTGTTTGTGATTATGGCCGTCTTTGCGACGACTCGACCACTGACTGCCGGGTCCGCATCGGCGTCGCTCTCGGTGACGGCCACGGTGCTGAGAACTTGCAGTCTTTCGACGAGTTCTCTCTCCATTGCGAACTACGATCCCTCGGTTGGAATCGCTGCCAAAGATCACACGGGGAGTACCGAATTAACCGTGGTTTGCAAGCGCGGGGCAACTTCAGCGATCACAATAGGCGCCGAAAGCAATGCTCCGGGTGTTGTCACTTCGCGGGTGACGTTTAGTGAAAGCAACAAGCTGAGGCACGAAGCTTACAAAAACTCCGGCCTATCTCAGGTATGGTCAGATTCGGCGAGCGAGGTCCTTTATCATAGAATGACCAATGGCACTGCGCCTCAATCAATCAGCGTTTACGGCCGTATCCCTCACAGTCAACTCGTAGGGGGAGGCCGCGACGTTGATACGGTTACCTACACTATCAACTTTTAGTTACTTCCATCCTTAGAAAGTTCTTGCCCAGGTGCTATCGGCTCGGTAGCCGCCAAGCTAAATCCCAGCAGTTGACGCAACGCCGGTTTTCGCCGGAATTGACGGAATCTGTGCATAAACTGACAAGCGTTTGTCATCTTGACCCTTCGCTGGCGGCTCACTTTCGAGATGTAGATTTTGTAATATCAACAACTTAGAACGACCGTCAATTTTGTGGCACGGCTCCTGCGTTAGCTGCCTTCAAGATATTTTTAAGGAGGTCTTAGATGAACACACGTCAATGGTTAGTATCGGCATTAATAGCAGGGGCTTTAATAGTCGCTGCTAAATCGGGGCCCAGCTTCGCCGGGTCAAACAGCTCAAACCTTAACGTTTCGGCGGCCGTCCAGGCTAATTGCACTATAAGCACATCGGCTCTGGGTTTCGGCAACTATGATCCCATTAGCGTCAACGACTCCGGAGGGAGTGATCTTGACGGCACGGGGATAGTGACCATTACTTGCACCAAGGGCTCCGGCCTCGATATCACTCTTGGCCTCGGCAACAATGCTGTTGGCAGTCAAAGGAAGTTGATCGGCACTGCAAGTGGTGATCTGCTCAATTACGAGATCTACCAGAATGCAGGCCGGACTACCGTATGGAGTACGGGTGCAGACAAACAAACAATCACAGCTGCTCCGAGTAAAGCAGCGCGAGCCTTTACCGCGTATGGAAGGATTGTAAAGGGTCAGGATATTTCCGCGGATTCCTACAGCGACATTGTGGTAGCGATCGTAAACTTCTAAGCAGGATTCACGGTGTCTTTTATTCCGTCAAAACGAGCCATCTCCACTGCTTCGCTTTTGCTTCTGAACACAGCCCTCGCTCTCGCGGAGGTGGCTCACGGAAGCACATTTCAGGTTAACCCGGTTCGGATTACGCTCTCCGGGCAAAGCAAGAGTGCCCTTCTTAGAGTGCGCAACGAGAGCAATGAAAAATTACGTTTCCAGGTGGCGGTATTCGCTTGGGATCAAAACCGGCAGGGTGAGATGGTCCTTAAGCCAACAGAGGATATAGTTTTTTTTCCTGTCTTACTGTCTGTCGATCCAGGCGAACAGCGAGTAGTGCGTGTGGGTACCGCGGGTTCCACGGCGGCGACCGAAAAAGCCTATCGAATGTTCGTCGAGGAGCTCCCGCCGCTAGAGAAGGCGAAAGAAAATCAGATCCGCGTTCTCACGAAAATGGGTGTCCCGATTTTCTTCCAGCCTTCCAAGTCCTTGGTCCACGGTCAGATTGAGGAGATGATTGTTCGCAGGTCTGACTTTTCCTTTGAGGTGAAAAACGCAGGCAATGTTCATTTGTTGCCTCTTGAAGTCCAAGTCATAGGGAGCGGATCAACAGGGGAGGTTCTTTTCGAGCGTCAAGTTCAGGCTTGGTATATCCTTGCCGGGGGATCACGCGAATATCGATTAGCCATTCCTCGAGAAACGTGCGCAAAGATTAAACACCTGACCGTCGAGGTGAAGATGGAAGAGAAGACTCTTCGTGAAAACTTTTCTCTGCCGCCGGGTTCCTGTGATGGCTAGTTGATCAGGGCTGACGATTATTCGGAAAGCAGTTGAAGGTTATGCATGTTTTGGCGGCTGATTCGTCTTTCTTCGCTGATACTTGTCTCGCTGCCGAATTTTTCCCACGCTGCGGACCAACGTGCCATCCTTGAGCTAAAGCTTAACGAAATCAACAAAGGAGAGATCATTGTCTTTCTCAGACGCGACGATGTTCTCACTCGTGTCGCCGATCTCGCGGCGGCCGGCCTGCGCGCAGTCTCCGGCCTGCGGGAAATAATCCAGGCTGATAACTACGTCTCCCTCAAATCGTTGGCACCTCTTGTCTCTTTTGAAATGAATGAAAGAGACCTCACTCTCCGGCTCACCGCTCAACCCTCTTTATTAGGATCCGCGGTGTTTGAATTTCAATCGGAAAGACCTTCAGATCTCCGCTATGACCAAAGTACGAGTGGGTTTTTCAATTATTCCTTAAATTGGCGAGACTTCAAAACTTATGACGCCTTTGGCGAGGTTGGATTCAGTATAAAAGATAATCTTTTCTACAGTGGTATCTCAAAAAATGAGGATGGTGCTATTGTCCGCGGACTGTCCAATGTAACGATCAGCAAACGTGAAAGTTTGAATCGATTCGTGCTCGGGGATGGTTTCGTAAATGGCGGCGTACTCGGCGGCAGCCTGACGATCGGGGGGATAAGTTACTTTCGGGAGTTTAGTTTGGATCCCTATTTTGTTCGTAATCCTTCTTTGCACTATTCCGGAGCTGTTGCTACTCCTTCAACTGTCGACGTGTACGTAAACGGTCAGCTCTTGCGTAGTGTACAGGTGCCTGCCGGGCAATTCGAATTAAAAAACTTGGGTGTTCCCGCCGGCAGCAGTGTAACGCGCGTTGTCCTTCGAGATGCCTTTGGCCGTGAGCAGGAAACCTTTTCTCCGTTCTATTTTACTTCTGGGCTGCTCAGAGAGGGGTTACAAGAATTTAGCTACAACTTTGGTTCGCGTAGAACCGACCTCGGGACGGAAAGTTGGGATTACAGCCGGGTTGTTTTCCTTGGACGACATCGCTTTGGCCTAACTGATTTCCTCACCACCGGATTGCGTTTTGAGGCTTCCTCCAGACTTGCCAGCGGCGGACCTACGCTCTCATTGCGTCTTCCGGTGGGAGAAATGGAAATTTCCACTGCAGCTAGCGGCAATCAAGGGCTGGCAGGCGCCGCCGCATTTCTTGGCTATAGCTATTCAGGAAAACCTCTCAACTTGGCTGGCTCCATACGGCTGCTGAGCCCCCATTATGCGACGACAAGCCTCAAGGGTTCTGACGAACGGTCGTGGATAGAACTCAATGCAATCACCGGCTTCCCAGTGAGTTCGCGAACTAATCTTTCCCTGCAATACACGTTTGAAAACTCCCAGATCAAAGGTCAGAAACACGCGATTTCTTTATCTACAAGTACTCGTATTACCGACCGAATCAATTTGTTTGTAAACGGCGGCCATTCGCGGCAGGGACGGGAAAATTCAAATGAGATCTTCTCAGGCCTGACCTATCTTATCGGCCAGACAACTGCGAGCCTGTCCTATCAACAACGGGACGACGCCAGTACGGGTAACGTAGCGCTCCAGAAGTCGTTGCCCCTGGGAACCGGTTTCGGCTATCGATTCCAGGCTAGCACTAACCGAAATGAGAATCGGTTGGATACACTGTTGCAATACCAAGGTCCCTACGGTCGTTACGAAGCGGGTTATGATCGATCGAAGGGTGAGGATTCCACAGTGCTCAGCGCGGCGGGAGGATTGGCAGTGATCGGCGGTAGCATTTTTCCTACGCGAGCGGTGCAAGACAGTTTTGCCCTCATTCGAGTGCCAGGTGTGGCTGGGGTTCGTGGCTATTCAAGCAACCAAGAGGTGGGCCTTTCCAACTCTGACGGCGAATTACTCGTGCCCAGTCTCTTGCCCTACTATGGAAATCGGCTAAGCATAGCCGGACAGGACGTTCCCCTAAATTATGCCATCCACAGCACTGAAAAAACCATCGCTCCCCCGTTTCGCGGTGGGGCGATCGTGACGTTCCCCATTCAGCGCATTCAAAGCACTATGGGAACCGTCCTGCTCGAAAGCTCAGGACAGACCATGATCCCGGCTTACGGTCAGTTAACTATCGCCTCGGATGGAAAACGGTTCGAGTCGCCGATCGGCGAGCAAGGGGAGTTTTATTTCGAGAATGTTCCCGCGGGTCGCTATGGGGGAATCATCGAGTACAAGGAAAAATTATGCGAGTTTATGCTCGAAGTGCCGGATTCCGCAGAGCCGGTGGTTCGGCTTGGAAGTCTGCGCTGTTTGAATCAATGATCGGACAGGATTGACTGACTGTGAAGAAATTTTTGTCCTCGCTCTCTCTGGGGTTGGCCGTTGCACTGGCATGGCCTCGTACGGCAATGGCGGTCTGTACTATCAGCACAACTCCAGTGAGCTTTGGCAACTACAATGTCTTCAGTGTCACTCCTCTTGATACGACCGGCACGGTGACCTACCGGTGCGGTACCGAAAGAAACATTAGAATCAGTTTGAATAGAGGCGGCGCCGCCACCTTTAACCCTCGACGGATGCTGAAAGGCAGTGAGGCATTAAACTACAATCTATATCGGGACGCGGCGAGGACTACGATCTGGGGCGACGGTACAGGCGGGACACAGGTCTATTTCGACGCCAATCCGCCAAACAATCAAAACGTAACCGTAAACATTTTCGGCCGCATCCCTGCGGGACAGGATGTCACTGCTGGCAGCTACACGAATACGATCACTGCCACGATAGATTTCTGACTTAAATCGCTATCTCTAGTCTCTTACTTCTTCTCTTTCCCTGAAGCGCCCGGTGTTTCTTCGCCTGGCTGCTTGCCAGGTTCGAAGCCGCCGACTTCGTGGTAAACGACTTTTTTGTCCTCTTCGAACGCTCTCACGGTTGGGACTTGTCCGGGTAAGCCGAGTTTTTTCCACTCGCCGGCCACTTTGTCGTAGATTTCCTTTCGCAACGCGGTCCGTTTAGAGAAGACCGGCAGGTAGCGATGCTCTTTGCAGGCATTAATCAACGCCTTCGATCCGTAGGGTCGTTTTTCCGGCGGGTTCTGCGTCGGGTCAAGCCATGTGCTCCAGGTGTTGCGTAGCACGTCGATGTCATCGATGGGGTTGCAGCGGCTGCTCATGGCCCAGATGACTTGGTCGGTGTCGGTTGGGTCGATATCCTCGTCAACGGCGACGATCCATTTTGTATAATAAGCGCCGCCGGGCACTTGGGCCGCGAGCGCTAACGCTTGCGCCGCGTGGCCGGCATAGCGCTGTTCGAGCGCGAGGACAGTCATGCCAAAGCCGCCGGCGGCGGCGGGATGGGCGTAGATTCCTTGGATACCGGGGATGCCGAGCTTGTCCAAGTCATCCCAGATGCGCGCGGAGCGGATGATGGCAAAGAAACCGCTTTGCTCGTTGGACGGATAATCCGCCATGAGGGCGTTGGTCAGGATCGGGTTATTGCGATGATGGATCGCAGTGATTTCGACCAGCGGACAACCGGCCTCGGGCCGCCCGTAGTAGCCGGGAAATTCGCCGAAGGGACCTTCGTTCTTCACGGAGTTTGGTTTGATGATGCCTTCAACGACAAATTCGGCGTTCGCGGGTAACAGGAGATTAGTCGTCTTACCCTTCACCACAGGTATGGGCTCGCCTTTGATACCTCCCAAGAATTCATACTCGGAAACGTTCTTGGGAAAAGTTTGCGAACCGACCACCATAAACAATGGATCGATGCCCCAGGCGGCGGCCACTTCCACCGGTTTACCCATCTGCCAGGAACGGGTTATGTGCAGGCGCGCGTCTTTTCCCGGCGAAAGATAGAGACCGGCCTCTTTTTTTCCTTGCACCATCATCCGGTAAGTACCGACGTTCAGATAACCGCTGTCCGGATCCCGGGTAATGACGCAGTCGGCCGTTCCGGCGTAGCGGCCGCCGTCCAGCGGCCAGTGCTTCGGGATCGGCAATTGGTTCAAGTCGATCTGGTCTCCGGTCAGGGTGTTTTGATAAAAGCCGGCTTCCGACGCGGGAACTTCGCGCGGGAGCGTACGGTGTTTGAGCTTGTCTTTGACCCGACGAATCAGTTCGACTATGGACGTATCAGGCGGCTCTTCCAACGTCAGCGCGATGCGTGGCATGCTCGGACCAAGGATGTTCCACAACGAGCGCGCTTTATAGGGACTCTTCTCGTATCCTTTAAAGTTGTCAAAAATAATCGCTGGTGATGGTTTTTGCTTCGCCACCAAGTAACTGATGGCGCTCATCTCCTCCTCGCAGCTCACCGCTTCTTTTACCTGGATTAAATCGC
>JAUSEB010000454.1 GCA_030650495.1 Armatimonadota bacterium
AAATCGTCTGTTATCGTTTTATCGCCTAACATTATTGACTTCTGCATAAATAATGCAATAATGGATATCCATGGGGATATTCATTATGCGACCATCCGGTTCCGCTGATCTGATCGCTGACCGCCGACGAAGAGCCTTGGCTTTCCTGGATGAAGGACTATCGCTACACGAAGTGGCCCGTATCATCGGGTGTAATGCCAGTTCCGTTATGCGGTGGCGCGACGCTCGCCTCAAGAATGGCGACGAAGCGTTCATAGTCCACTTCTCTCCGGGCCGTCCGCCGAAGCTATCCACCGCACAGAAGCGCAAGCTGGAAAAGATACTTCTCAAGGGCGCGGTGGCGCATGGGTATTCCACCGCTTTATGGACGACGGCTCGCATCGCCAACGTCATCGAAAAGAAGTTTGGTGTCCGATACCACCCCGACCACATCGGACGTTTGATGTCATGGCTTGGGTGGAGCCACCAAAAGCCCGAACGGCGCGCTTTGGAGCGGGACGAGGAGAGGATCGAACGCTGGAAAACGCAAGAGTGGCCGCGTATAAAAAAAACGCCGGACGGCTGGGCGCCCATATCGTCTTTGTAGACGAATCTGGATTCCAACTGACCCCCAACGTAAGGAAGACCTGGGCTCCCAAGGGGCAAACGCCCATCCACCGGCATCACTACCGCCGGGAGAAGGTTTCCGTCATCTCTGGCATTTCCGTCAGCCCCGCAAGGAAGCTGCTGGGGTTGTATTTCTTGATGTACGCTCACAACATCCGGCATGAGGAAGTCCGCCAGTTCATTCGCCACCTCCTCAAACATCTTCGCGGCCCGGTGATCGTGGTCTGGGACAACGCCAAAATCCACAAAGGGGAGCCCATCCGCGAGTTGTGCCGCCGCCACCGGCGCCTTCATCTGGAGGCTCTTCCCCCCTATGCCCCGGAGTTGAATCCTGACGAGGGCGTATGGGGACACGCCAAGAGAGGACTCTCCAATGGATGCCCGATTGACACGCCTGGTTTGATGGGCGAAGTGAGTAGCGCATTGGAAGATATCAGAATGTCTCAAACCAATCTCCGAGGATGCGTGAGCCTGTCCGGTCTACCACTTTTTTCGCCATGATTGTTGCTTTATTTATGCAGAAGTCAATAATGTCATGAAAGACAGGAGGATTTTGTTCGATGAGAGACAATACACGCGACGAGACGCTACGGCGCAACTATGTTCAGAAGTTCCGGTTTCTGATTCATGAGTACGAGTTGGTCAAAGCCAAGCGGCATCCCAGGTATCGCTTCGTCCAGGATTTTTACAAGGCCAACAACACCGACCGCCGCAACTTTCTCAAGTACTACAACAGGTTTAAAGGGAGCGGGAACGAGTCCGACCTTCTGCCGCGAAAACGTGGTCCGAAGTGGAAGAGTCGTCGGGCGATCCCGTTTATCGAGAACAAGGTCATCGAGCTACGCAATAAAGGGCTGAACCGCTACGAGATTGTGAGCGTGTTGAAGCCGAGGTTGCATCGGTTCACCCCTACGCCATCTGGGGTATATAATATCCTCAAACGAGCAAACCTCAATCGTTTGACGCCGAAGATGAAGCAAAGCAAACGGGCCATAATCAAGGAAAAGGCCGGGGAACTCGGCCATATCGACAGCCATTACCTGGCCAATGGGATCGTCGCCGGATGCGCCGGGCGGCTCTATCTGGTCTGCGTCATCGACAGTTGCACCCGTGTCGCCTGGGCGGAACTCGTCGACGACATCAAGTCGT
>JAUSEB010000287.1 GCA_030650495.1 Armatimonadota bacterium
CACTGGCTCCCCCAAACCGTTAACTACGAAAATAGTGCCTCAAGACCTCCAGCGGGTGGCGGCGGTAGTAATCTGTACAGTAATATGCCGGTGAGTAACAATGGGAATTGCAGTGAGCGAGATTGAGCTTTGAAATCACCCGCGCTTCCGCAAGGCGTTGGGGCGACAAATCCTCTACCCGCAGCGGTATGCGCTCAAAGGGCTGCGGGACCTCCTTCAGGAAGTACGAACACTGTAGGACCGCACCGTCAACGTCGATGGAGAGGATATCTCGGTTTGCGCCACAGTCCCAGCTACCGCCCTGACGAACGAAGTCCGGAAACGCCTCGAGATACGGATAAGGATTCACAATCGGATAACCGGCTCTTTTCTTATCGATCACCCATTTGACGAGCTCACTGACGGCTATGTGGTCCTCTTCGGTAAGAAGAAGTTTTCGACGCATTTCGCCCGTGTTCGGCGCCGGAAACGGGTAAACGGCTGGCCGGACGCTGATCTCGATATCCTCTTTGTCGAGCAGGTATTGAACTACCTCTCTTCCTTCCTTAAGGTTCATCTTGTGCCAGGTTACATTACAGTGGAGACTGCAACTGTAATCTTGACGCCGAAGAGCAAGTAGCGCATTCAGTTTATTGTCGATTCTACTGGTCGCCCGCTTGTTCCAGGTTGCCGGCTCGATTTTGTCGAGGGAAAAACTGAGTATGTCCACGCCGGCCTTGATGGTTTGCGTGACCACATCGGTCTCGGTAGCCGTGAGGTCCGTGTTCAGGTACACCCGCCGCCCGCTGGCCGCTGCGTAGTCGATCATTCTAATAAGATCAGGGTGTGACGTAGGCTCCCCGCCGAAAATCGATACGAACAGCACACCCAAGTCCCTCAACTTATCGATCACTTGGCGAAAAGTCGCCATATCCATGTGAGGAATGGAGTTGTTCCAGACGTAGCAGTGGCTGCAGCATTGGTTGCACTGCCTGGTGATCCAAACGAACGCCCAGATTGGCCTACCACTCAACGCGCTGGCAGCCATTTTCAGAATCGCGGTGGAGCGCTTGATGAATTCTCTCGGTGCCATCACTTTCGCTCCTCACGAAGGACAGGAAAATCCATCCCGGCGCAATTCCGGTTCGCCGAGGCGACTCACCGGGATCGGGTATGGAACATGTTCCGGACTGCGTATAATCGGCCTTGTAATCATTCTGCTTTCCTCCTCCCTGGAAGATGATCGCGATCCGAGCGAGTCTTGAGCGGAATTATCGGTGAATTGCCGAGCAATCTATTCCAAACACCAGCGCGAAGCAAGCCCTGTCCCGCACACCGGCTGCTCCGAGGAGTTTTGTTTGTGTGGCAGGTCAGGCGATGTCGGGGACCGGGTGATCGAGTAATCGGCGCAAACGGCCAGTATGGAATAGCGCTACTGTCTTCATCGGGTCGGAGACGGCCAGCCCGCCGCGAAAACTGAACGACCGGAAACAGTCTTAAGCCGTCGTTTGAGCAATCAACGGCGGCAATGCAGCGTTTGCGGCCATTCAAGCTTGGCCGTCGATCGGCGCTTCCCGGCCATTAGCTGCGGTTCGCACCGCACCTCCGTTAACACTCCATAGCAGATCTTCGTAGGCTGCCAAAAGTCATTTAATCACCCGGTCGGCGCGCACCAGCACAGAATGGGGAATCCTGAATCGCCGATATTGAATATAATTGGCATTGGGCGCCCTACGAGTGCCGCCCCACGCAATGCATGGGATAAAATTATGCGACGACGTGGCTCAGGCGCTGGATTGGTTTTTCTATTCATTTCATTCACACTCAACGGATCGCGTGACACTTATCCTGACATGCTTGACACATGAGCAGATCGTCCAGGTTTCCGATCGCCGCCTTACAACCATGGACGGGAAACCCAAATGCGATGCGGCGAACAAGGCGATTGTTTACGCTCCGGCCGCTGCTTTCTCGTATACGGGCATCGCTCAGATCGGGAGTAAGAGAACCGATGAGTGGATCATGGATCAACTTACTGGCAGCCAACAAATCGGCGACGTGCTCGATGGCCTACAGAACGCTCTTAATAACACTGTCCCAAAGTTGCATTACCCGTATAAGGGCTTAGCTATAGTCGGATGTTTTTGGGCAACACGCCAGCCAGGGGTCAAGCCGGATAGCGCGTATTTCTATTTGATTTCAAACATTCATGAACTCGGACAACCTCTCGCTAGACCGACTAACAAATTCACCTGCTACTACAGATACCTTCCCTTATCGCATCCATTCCTTCTTATTCCCGTTGGCCAAGATGTGCCCGAGAAGCAGGTGAAAGGCGTTATGAGGAACATCCGGCGTACCATCAAGAACTCGATACGCAGGGGCGCTCCCCTATCCGGGGAATCAATTGGATT
>JAUSEB010000463.1 GCA_030650495.1 Armatimonadota bacterium
GATAGTTGATAGTTGACGGTTGTCGGTTGTCAGTTTACGTTGTATCGGGACACCCTTGTCCCGATACTCCGATACTCACCGAGTGTGTTTCGGGAAAAGGGTTTCCCGAAACAACTGAAACTCCCTCGACTCCATCACCCAACACCGGACTTTCACCTCCGAGAATGAGAACATGCCCGGCATACGAAAACAAAGGGGCGGCTCTTATGAGCCGCCCCCCTTCTTGCAACTGCGAACAGACCCGCACGCCCTCTTCGCGCGCCCATCCGTGGCCGCAATTTCAGAATCTTAAGATGTATACTTCCTTGCGCCTGCGAACCTGGACTTATAACGTCGGTTGGACAAAGAGTCTATCCTGACGCCTTTTTTTTCATTAGACGCGTGAATGAATTTATCGTTACCTATATACATTCCCACATGTGTAAGAAGCCCTCTCGTTGTATTGAAGAAGACCAGGTCGCCGGGTTTTAGCCCGGCTATCGTGACCGGCTGGCCGAGCCTGTATTGCAGCTTAGCCGAGTGTGGAAGCGCGATGCCCTCGGCAAGATACAGGAAGCGCGTGAGGCCCGAACAGTCGAATCCCTCGCGCCAAGTAGACCCTCCCCAGCTATATGAAGATCCCCTATAACTAAGCGCTTCTCTGCAAAGTCTTTCACGACGTTCCATGATTCGCTTTTGCACAGCGTTGACAATGTTCTTACCATCTTTTTTGGGCGGAGCGGATTTCTTGGTGGAACTATTCGGTTTGGCGCTCCGCTGCCGCATCACAACGATTGTTTCTTTATCATCTTTGTCGTTAGCGATGGTTTCCGGCGCCGGTTTAACATCCGGCAGTGAGCAGAATGGCGGCATTGGCAGCTCTGTAGAAAGACATATGCTCATAATGTTCTGGTTCTCCGACAAACTCTCCGATTGATCGATCAAGACCAAACTGCATGCCGCTTCGGAACCGAGGCCGTTGGCGTTTAAGCAACAAGTGGAGGCTGAAACCAGCATTACAGACAGAGCCAATCCACACGTCAATCTGTCGAAATGCAAAAAATCACGTCCTTGCGAATGGGTTGAGGCTGCCGTGTTTATCGTGAAATACAGACGCGGGGAGACGCATGTGTGGCTAAACAAAAGAGCCTTCCCGATGCATCGGGATGGCTCGAATAGCTGACGCCAGATGTAAACGTACAATAAGGGTCAGATTCTCTTCGCGCCACGCCTACGGAGTTAGCTGACGGACTAGGGCCGAAAGAGATGCCCTTCTCGGAACACTCCGAGATTCGCCCCACTAACCTGGTTCCCCCGCTTTCCTTACGGAAACTCGGCGGCTAAGACCATTTTTCAGTTTACTGCAACCGGGCGCCAAAAAACATCGCCCGGTTAATATCAAGAGTAGAATAACATGCTCAACAATGGAAGTCAATAGTTTTTGGAGAAAAAATAAAAATTCTGAAAAAACACAAATGAAAGGGAAGTAGCTAGTGATTAGCCCGTATTATTCATGAATGATGAACTGGTCCTGCTTGAAACGGCATACAACGTCTTTGCTATCCACAGAAAGAAATACCAGTTCCAAGCAAGAATCAGCCATTAGGAGCAACCTCTGTTTCTATGGTTTTTTTGCTAAACACCACTTCGACAGAGTGTGCTCCTTTTACTCGTATTACGAATAATCCGGGCTAGACACCAGCCACTAACAACTACGACTAATGTGAAGAAGGCCACCGCGGAAGCGATGGCCTTCTGGAAACACCGAGATGCAAAGAGCTGTTATTCGCCCGTTGCAAGCTCCAGACTGGGAATCTCATTGCCGTTGGTGTCACTTATCTTGGCGGAGATTCCCCAAGTCTTACCCCCCTGCGTGCTCTTTACGAGGAGGCTGTTCCAACCCTTGATGAGGCTGATCGGGAACCGGTCCTGGTCGGCGACCCACGCCCGGTATACGTCTTTTATCCAGACTACCTTGCCGTTCAGGTAGACTTTAAGCCCGTCATCGCTTCCCATTCTTAGCTGGGCGGCTTGCGGGGCGGGGGAGTAGACATACACATGAACGTATCCTATTCCCTCGACCGGCCAGCCGTAGAAATCAGCCAAATCGACGTATCCGGTCGGCCCCATTGCGACCTGCGCCCAGGCGTATTTACCGTCTACATAGCCAACTCTTGGCCATACAACAGCCTCACCGCCGAGATAATCCGCGTCCATCCTGGTCGTGCGGCTAAGGTGGCTGTAGAATCCATTGGCCAGCCACTCAGAGACGAACTGCGCCGGAACGTTGGAAGTCGTTCTCTCTGTAGTATTCGCCGATGTCGTTGTGTTGCCACAGGCGTCAGCGGATACTACTCGGAAAGTGTACGCCGTGTTCGGCGTAAGGTTAATCAGCGTGATGGCGTGGTCGGTCACAAGATCGGGACTTGCCACGACGGTTGTTGGCGACGATGTTCCGTACTCAACCCTGGTCGAAGAAGGCTCGTCAGTGTTCCAGACGATGGTCATCCTCGATCCACCAATTGCGATCGCTTGCGCTCCGGTTATATTCGGCGCAATCATGTCATTTGGTGACGGAGTAGTATATATGCCGCCTATTCCATTCCCGGAAGCGTCGCAGACTTTAACAGCCAACTTCCATCCTCCCGTGCCTTGGGAGACCTTGGCCAGGAGCCTATTCCATCCCGCCGCAAGCTGCACCGGAACCTTGTCCTGGTCCGGCACGCACTGCCTTGCAATATCGTTTGTCCAGATGTTCTGCCCGTTGAGCCAGACTTTAAGCCCATCGTCGCTTCCCATCCAGATCTGGGCCGGCTGAGCCGCCGGAGAGTAGATGTAGGTGGCGGCGTAACCCGCGCAGTAAGTTACGGTAGAGCCGTAAATGCTCTTGAAGTCGAGTATGTCCGTCGGGCTTTGTGCAACGGTCCATGCTTTGCCGCCCTGCGTCAGTCCTGCCTTTGGCGCTGAATACGCTTCACCGCTAAGGTAGTCTCTGGATAGCCTTGTGGCGGAATCGCTATTTGCGTAATACCCGTTCATCAACCACTGCCTGATGTAAGCTGGCGTCGTTGACGGCGCGGGTGTAGCAAACGTGGACTGCGCCGAGTTTGTCTCGTTGTTGCTTGGGTCGATAGCCCGTATGGAGAAGTAATAAGTCGTTCCCGCCGAAAGACCGGTCAGGTTCACCGTATGCAGTGTCCCAAGCGTCTGATCCGCGGCTGTAAGTCCAAGCGATGACGTCGGGCCGTAGCGGACTGATCCGGTGGTCGCCTCGTTTGTAACCCAATTCACGGTCGCCGAATTTGCGGTGATGTTCGTGACGCTTATGCCGCTGATCGAAGGCGGAGTTGTATCATTCGGCGGCGGCGGCAGATTCGGCGCCGTGCTCAGTTTGATTGTGGGAATAGGATTTCCGGAAGCGTCGCAGACTTTAACAGCCAGCTTCCATCCTCCGCCGATCTGAGCGACTTTTGCCAGCAGTTTGTTCCAACCTGCCGTAAGCTGCACCGGGACCTTGTCCTGATCAGGAACGCACTGTCTTGCAATGTCATTGGTCCAGACATTCTGCCCGTTGAGCCATACTTTAAGTCCGTCGTCGCTTCCCATCCACAACTGAGCCGGCTGAGCTGCCGGGGAGTAGATGTAGGTGGCTGCGTAACCAGCGCAATTCAACGCGCTTGCGCCATAGATGGTCATGAAATCAAGCCTGTCCGTAGCGCTTGTCATGGCGGTCCAGGTTTTTCCTCCCTGCGTTTGTCCCGCTAGTGGCGTTGCCGCCGCTTCGCCTCCCAGGTAATCATCGGACAACCTGGTCGCCGTATCGGCGTTTGCATAGTAGCCGTTCAGCAGCCAATCCATGACATAAGAAGGCGGTGGCGGGACCCCTACCTTGACCGTGTATGCGCCCTGGGCCTGTTTTGCCGGGTCGAATTTAGAGCTTGCGGTCAAAGTCAATGAAATCGTGGTCCCGTCAGGGGCGTCTGATGGAGCTGTTGCCGCCAAAAAGCACTTGTAGCTTGCTTCGGCGGCGAGGCTTGGCGTGGTTGTTACCACTGTCGCCTCAGTCGATTGATGAACACCATCGCCATTGTCATCGTAGATCATTTTCGGCGACCAGGATGTGTTGGCGCTAACGGAAAGCCCGAAACTATCCGAACCGTTTCCGCTGTTTTGCACGGCGACGGGGATGTATCCGGCGCCTCCCGGTTCCGCTGTTGTGTTTCCCGTGGTGGGTGTAATCGCAACAGCGCCCATTTGACCCACTGTGACAGTGACAGTGTTTGAGGTAGACGTTGGCATGCGGGAGCCGGCGTCATCATTGTAAGAAGCGTTGCATGAGGTTGAGATCTGCGCGCCTGAGGGGGTGAGGGCGTAGGCGCTAACCGCGAGGACGCATAAAACGAGCGCAACCGCCGTTGTGGTCATTGCTCCTCGCGCCAGTGATAATTCTCTCATAGACATTTTTGGGCCGCGAAACACTTACTTGGAAGGTTGGTGTTCCCAGCCCAACCCCCTTCCTTTGGAGATTCGTAATGCGTGGAAATAGCTATAGCGGCAAAAAACGCGCGAATGGGACGGTGCGCCAACAGAACCCCGCATGACTCTGCCAGTTGGCGCAACGCCCCAGTTTTAGAAGACAATAACAGTTATTTGCACAACTACCCCACTAACATTCAGCTAGTTAGACGTTTAACCAGTAGAGCTTGTTCCACAAATAATGCGGAAATGATGACAAATATTACAGGAGTGTAGCAAGCAGGCGTATGCAGATGTCAACGCAGGGTAGCAGGCAAGCATAAATATGTTGAACCTGTGACTGCTTGGGGTCAAGGGTTTAGGGCGGTGGTATGCTGCGGGAATGGTCTTATAGCAGAGACTGATGCATTTAGTCCACCACAATTCCCGCAGCTTGTGTAGCGGGATCGCTGCGGGAACTGCCTTTTCTTAATCCAAAGCTTTATCCGAACACACCGTTCCCGCAGCATATAACCGACACCCGCGATTCCCGCGGCACAGCAAATGCAAATATCTCGCGGTTAGAATCATGGCGGCGGCATTATTTTGTAGCCATAAACACCACCGCCACGGTAACCATCCACAAGATTATATTAACGAGCAATGGCTTATCTTCAATCACAACCGATTCCGGACTTCCACCCAGGTTCTTGCTGTGAACAAGATATAGGTAACGAAACAAGCCGTATATGACGAATGGAATTGTCATCATCATATACCGATGGCTGCCTTCCCCGGTCCTGGAAAGAAACGTGTAGAACATATAGGCCACAATCGTGCAAGCGGCGGTGACGTTTATCATCTGGTCCAACAAAGCTGGACTGTATTCCTCAAGGATTTTGCGATGCTCGCCGGCGTTGTTATCGAGAGTAACGAGTTCGTTGCGCCGCTTCGCCAGTCCCATAAAAAGGGCCAGCAGGGTGGTGCAAAGCAGCAGCCATTCCGAGATAGTTACGTGTATGACCAGCGCTCCCGCCGCGGCGCGAAGGACAAATCCGGCCGCTATTGAAAACACATCCACTATGACCAGATGTTTGAGCACAAATGAGTAGGAGGTAGACAGGAGCAGATAAGCCACAGTTACCAATCCGAAAAAGAAATCGAGACGAAATGCAGCCGCCAAGGAGACGGCGCCAAGCGCGACGGCAAGAAACACGGCCACGCGCGGCGATACCTTTCCGCAGGCTATCGGGCGATACCGTTTCTTTGGGTGCTTCCTGTCCTTTTCGGCGTCGAGCACATCATTGACCAGATAGACGCTGCCGGACAATAAACAAAAAATTACAAAAGCGAGGACGACCTTGAGTACGTCAGACGCAGGATGCCGGGAGTTGAGCGTAAAAAGCAGGCCGGCAAACACCAGCAAGTTTTTCGTCCACTGCTTAGGCCTTATACACCGTATTATATTTAATAACATCCAGGGTTATCCTAACCTCCGCCGTTGAGCGCATCTACTCGATATGCACATTTATTGTTTTCGTTACGGAGGCCTTTACGCCGTTTATATCGGTGACTGTAAGAGTGACAATGTAATCCCCGGTGACTTTATACACGTGGGTGACGAACTCACCAATGGCGTCTTCCTGAATACCGTCTTTGTTGTCAAAATCCCAGGAGCGCCTGAGAGCGCCGAGACCGCCAACGGCGTTCGCCCGAAACGGCACGGGTTCGTTCGAAGAGTACGACATATCCTCTTCCGGATCGGCGGTGATCAGATCCTTATCCTGAACTACATGAATATATCCGATGTAGATCGTGTCCGCGACATCGGAAAAAACAAGCGCTTTCTTCAAGCTGTATTCCGCCGCGTCGGCAGCCGCTAACTTCTTTAGAGGAATACTTGCATTAACCCATCCCGCTTCGCTCGCCGGAGTCATGGGCTCTATGAATTCCATGCGCTTGCCCTTATCGCTTGTGAGCACAAGTCGCAATTTTTCGATCTTTGGTCTCTGAACCGACTCGGCGCCAAAGTCATAGGAAGAACCTGATTGTCCGCTGGCTTTGGAGAACCAGTCACCATCTGATGATGAGGTTGATAAAACCGACTGCATCGTCGGCGCTATGGTAAATTGAAGGTAAGCGTCATCGGCGGGCTTGCCCGCGAAGACTTTTGCGGGAGTCTTGAATTCGATGCTCCCGCCTTCAAACCATCCTTCGGTGACTACTTTGACGGATTTCGATCCGCTGAGAGTTTTGTCCGCGCTGTCTTCCGCGGAACCACTTCCCCACCCGCTGAGTATGATTCCGGCCTCAGCAGCGGGCTGCCCGCCGTAGACAACTGTTTCCGCGGCTATGGCGGCTGTGAATCCGGACAGCAGCATTATGAAAATGAGAACTAGGCAAACTCGCATGGGGCTCATGAGCTTTATCCCTCCAGGAGAATTGTACAGGCGCTCAAGCTCTGGTGTCAATGAGGGAATGTTGAGAGTTTAGAGAAGCTGACAGCTGTCAGCTGTCAGCTTCCTTCCGCCTGATGGCAAGCATAGCGATATCGTCGCGTATTTGTCCCTGCGTATAATCCATAACGTGTTCGATCATGCGCTCAAGCAAGGTTTGTGGCAGGCTTGAGCCGGCATAAGTAGCGACTGCGTTTTCAAGCCCATTCCTTCCAAAAAACTCCTCATTGCGCCGCGCTTCGGTAATCCCATCTGTAAATAATAACAACAGATCGTTGGGCTGGAGCGTGACGGATTGGGTTTCGTAGGATGTGTCGGCAAAGACGCCGGCCACTCTACCACCAGTTGGGTAACTCTCAACAGATTGCTTGTCAGCGCGATATAGCAATGGAGGATCGTGGCCCGCGCTCGCATAAACTATCTCGGCTGTATCCAAGTCAAGAACCCCATAGACCATGGTAATGAATGATCCGAACTCAATGGTGGTCACCAATGCGTCGTTGAGTCTTTGCAGAACAATGCCGGGACGAGAGTCCTCAAAAGCAAATGCGCGGAGCATGTGCTTTCCCATTACCGCGCTGACCGCCGCTGAAACTCCCTTGCCGGACACGTCGCCAATTACCAGGCCGTAATGCGCCTCGTCAATCCGAAAAAAATCATAGAAGTCGCCGCCAACCATGGCCTCGAGCATCGAGGGTTTATAGAGATGTCCCATTTCAAACTTGCCTATGCCGTCAGGAATATCCGGCAGGAAACTCCTCTGAAGCGTTTCAGCTATATGGCGTTCTCTTTCATACAGCTTTGCGTTCTGGATTCCAACGGCCGCAAAGGAGGCCATTGTAGTCACTAGTCTCACTAATTGATCGGGGATGTCCCAGTGCGTCCGCATATAAACGCACAGGGCGCCTATCGCTTCGTCACCGGATATAACAGGCGCCGCCAGAGCGGAACAGATATGCTCAGGCTCTGTGAATTCCCTGCATTCCAGGTCGCCGCCCGCGGCGTAGTGGCTGACGATTGGACGTTTCTCCGCCACTGAGGCCCCGCAAGCCTTTTCGCCGATGGCAATGCGTAAGTCTTTCCACAGGTCACTGCGCGCGCCGCTCGCCGCCTGAAATCTAATATGTTTGCGTTCTTCATCTACCAAGCCAATGAGGCAAAGGTCGAACCTTGTAGCTCTGCGGACTTCCGCGGCGATAGAATCCAGGAGAGACTGCAGGTCCAGTGTCGAAGTCGCGGTGTACGATACTCGCGAGAAAGCTTCCAGATTCGCTGCCATATCATTGAAAGCGGTGGCCAACTGGCCTATCTCATCCTCCCTTCGGATGGGGCTGCGGGTTGAGAGATCGCCTGCCGCGACCTGCGCGGCGTTTTCAGACAATCTCACAAGAGGGCGTGTTATCTGCTCTCCAAAGAACCAGGCGAGTAATAGTGAGATTGCCGCAAACACGAGCAGGACTGCGAAATCACGCCGCTGAGCGGCAATGACTGGCTCCATTGCTTCTTGCCGAGGCTGCATAGCGACCGCAACCCACCCGATGTTCTTAACTGGAACAACCGCGCCTAACCAGACGATACCGTTTATCGGGTCTCGCCAGTTCTCGAAATGGCTTGATTTCCCTCGAACAGCCTCTCGTACGCCAGGCACGTAGGATCGGTTGAGAATACCCGGTCTTTCCAGAAGATCAGGAAATCCTCCCGCCACAAGCCGTCCCTTGGAATCAAGTATTGCCGTATGCCCTCCTCCCATCCCTATGTCTGATACCAGCCGCTCAAGCGCCTGGACCCGAATTGCCGACGAAAGAATAAGCTTCAACTTGCCTTTTTCATAAGCTCCCACCGCAATGGCAACAGCCTTAGGTCCTTCAGGCGTTAGCATGAACAAGTCCGTGACGTTGCTGGTCTTATCTTCTGTGGCAATGGTCTTGAACCATGGTCTATTTGAAAAGTCTATCCCTATCAAATTTTGCGAGTCGGACGCAATTATAATCCCATGTTCATCTACAACCACGAGGCGAAGGATATATGGATTGATATTACGCATTTCCGCCAGATAGCCGTTAGCGTCCTCCATTGGGATTCTTCCGGTCGCCAAACCAACGGCAGCGGCGGTAAACATATCCTGCGAATTGTCAACAAAGCTCTGCATTGCCATCGCGGTGGATGAGGCCATACCCATATTGCTGCGGCGCACGGCGTCCAAACGCGACTTGCGAGCGCTGGTTTGCGACAGGAGGTTGAGGAGGACCAGTGGAGTCAACGCGATGATCACATAGATCATCAGCCGGGCTTTTAACTTAGGAATACTAATGCTCGGGTTCATTGGCGCCGCCATTGTCGATTCGTATATTACAAGTTAATTGACGAGTTATCGCTCAGATTTTGTCCAAACGTTTATACCCACACTTGCGGCAACCGAACTTATTGCATCCCAAATGCCCGAATTATTTAATAGTATTCAGAGTGTGATCGTGCGCGATATGACATCGTGTGCGAAACAGAACCCTCAACCCTCAACCCTCAACCGATAAGGCGTATACACGCAATAAGGCTCTTCCGTGAGGTAATTGCCGGTGGACGCATACGCGCGCGCCCTGCAGCCGGCGCATACCATTTTGAACTCGCATGGGCCGCATTTGCCTTCCAGCAAGCTCTCATCGCGAAGAGTCTTGAACAGCTTGGATTCCTTCCATATCTCAGGAAACGGCTGCTCGCGGACGTTTCCTGCCTTTAGCGGCAAATAGCCACATGGATACACATCGCCTTTTTGCGATATGAAGCAAACTCCTGTCCCGGCGAGACACCCTTTGGTCATCGCCTCGAATCCGTGGGTTTCGGGTGTAATCTTGATCCCTTCAGCAGCCGCTCTTTGGCGCATTATACGAAAATAATGGGGAGCGCAGGTGGCTTTGAGTCCGATCTTGACTTCTTTCGATTTGTCATAGAACCAGTTGAGTATTTCTTCATATTCGGCGGGAGAGATCATCTCCTCGTCCGCTATCTCCTTGCCGCAGCCTGTTGGAACCAGCAGGAAAATGTGTAATGCCACTGCCCCGATCCGCACCGCCATGTCCAGGATGTCGGAAATCTGCGTCTGATTGTGCTTTGTGATGGTAGTATTGATCTGGAAGGGAATGCCCGCGTTCTTTGCGTTTTCGATTCCCCGCAGCGCGGCGTCGAACGCTCCTAGCTGCCGCCGGAATTTATCGTGCGATTCCGCGTTAGAGCCGTCGATGCTTATGCTGATACGCTGAATTCCGCATGCCTTTAGCCTCTCGGCAATCTCAGGAGTCAACATAGTGCCGTTTGTGGCTAGGCACATCCTAAATCCTTTTTCTGACCCGTAAGAAGCGATGTCGTAAATATCCTCGCGTACGAGAGGTTCTCCGCCGCTCAAAACTATCACCGGCTTGGCGAACGAAGCTATTTCGTCCAAGAGCTTGAAAGACTCCTCAAGCGTAAGATCGTCAGGTGAGCGAAAATCAACCGCCGACGCGCGGCAATGTATACATTTAAGATTACATGCCGCCGTAGTCTCCCAAAAAATGAGTCGAGGAATATATTCCTCCGATTTCCATGCCGGCCTGCCGCCATGAGCTTGCGTATCTGTCATAGTCGATATTACTCTCCGGTCAAGTTTATCTACATACAGTTTACACCGAGATTCGGGATTTAACAAAGCATTTTGCGGAAAGTTGAGGGTTGAAGGTTGAGGGAAAGGGAAGCCAGCGATGAGTGATGAGTAACGAGCGATGAGTTCTATCCTTCGGCTTGTTCTTGGGCGTGTTCAAAAACCGTCATTCCGAGGAGGAACGACGAGGAATCTGCTTTTCGGAGACTCTGAATCGTGCTTAAAAGCAGATTTCTCGCTTCGTTCGAAATGACATGTCGTGCCGTCC
>JAUSEB010000002.1 GCA_030650495.1 Armatimonadota bacterium
GATAGTTACGCTGTTCAGCGCAGGGCCGAGAATCGCTTGTCTCGGAAACCGGCAGTTGTGTGCTATAATACCATTAGCAACATACCACTCGGATTGTGTATGGAGATTATAGACATGCCCAGAGAAGGGGACACTCTCAACGTTGACGACATAGTCGCTGCTTATTTGAGAGGGCGAGGAATCAAAACCATTGCCAAGAGTCTGGGTGTCCATTTCCGGCGTATCAAGGCCATTCTGCTGGCGGCAGGCATTGATGTTCGATCCGTGCCGTCCATTGACATCACGCGGGCTACTGAGTTGTATATGGCAGGTGTCGGCCCGCGAACAATCGGCCAAACTCTGGGCGTTGACCCTCAGCGCGTTTACAAGATACTCAAGAACAACGGCATTCCGATGCGGAATATTAGCGAGGCTCGATATGCGATGCTTGCTAGCCTGACCCCTGACGACAAAACACGATTGCTTCGCAAGGGTACCGGCGTTATCAGTCGTATTGACCGCGCTGCCGTTGTTGAAGGTTATCTCGCTGGTACGAGCAAGCGCCAACTTACGAAGATATTCAGCGCACGTGAGGACGTGATCCGATCCATACTCGTTGACAGCGGCGTATTGCGATCCCCAGATGAAGCATGGAAGTTGGCTATTAGTCAGCGACCCCTTGAACAACGACGAACATTGACTCGCGCGGGACAAGAAGCCTTGCGGCGATATGGACATGGCCCGAACTGGGCTGCCGCGCAGGCTATCGGCTTCCAGAAATCGTGCTGCAAGGTTGGAGCAGGAGAATATATGCTTGCTAGTTGGCTGCAAGAGAGAGGGCTGAATCCTGTTCTCCAGCAAGCCATTGACCGTTACAACATTGACATCGGACTCTTGCCCATCGCCGTGGAATTGTGTACATCGTCCGGGAATCCGTTTAATCGAGTCCTTGACCGCCAGAAGACTGAATACCTTATGAATAGGGGTATTCACGTTCTCTATATCATCTGTTCCGTGAGACACTTCCTTCAGCCGCGAATAACAGATGACATTGTCACCTTTCTTAATCAAGCCAATGCGGACCCATCCCCTATCGGTCAGTATCGGGTGATTAGGGGTTGCGGTGAGCTGGCGGCCGGCGGCCGTGGTAATCTTGATAATGTCGCCTTCATACCAGCGCCGTACTGCGCCTTTAATGGTACTGGGGCTATGAGTTATCGTGTCCCCTGGTAGGCAATCCATCGAATCGGCGTAATGGTATGTATTAGGCGCGAGGTAGTCGCTATAAGCGAAGCCGTGATGCCAGCTCCGATAGCGGCGCGCTTCCTCGGCAATCCTGATGGTCTGGCCGGCTTCCTCGGGGATAGGATCGCTGCCCCAGAGCACCGCGCCGTTTTG
>JAUSEB010000004.1 GCA_030650495.1 Armatimonadota bacterium
GATAGTGTAGTATTACATCAGCCATTATTGTTTATAGCATTTGAGCGTATCATTGTCAAGTGTTTTATACCATAGCGCCGCAAATAATAAACACGAGTTTTATTAGCGGGATGTATTGCGCAGAGAGGCTGGATCGCTGACACCTTTGAGGGTAAGCATGCCGCCGTCGGAGCTGATCTCGGTGATCTGAGCCGGAAGAACTGAAGGTCCGAACGCGATATATGCGTTGATCATCTCGTCCACTTTGGCCGCTAATTGACCCGGCGCGGGGAGTTTTCCCACAGTGACCGAATCGGAGCGAAAAGCAATTTTGCCGCCGGTCGCATGGGAGAGTTGTCCGCTTACGGTGACATAAACTCTTCTCCCGTGGAAAGTTACGTACCCGGACCCATTGACGCGATCTGACTGGAATTCTATTCGCGGCTTTTCAACTTTGCGATTTGCTAAAACACCGGCGGCGGACTTGTCCGTTCGTAGAAAGTTGGTAGCGTCCTGCTGAGCAATGCTTACCTGGAAGGATTTCTTCTCACCGGCTTTTGCGGCCTGGCTCGCTTCCTCCAATTCACGCTCGGCTGCTTCTATGGCCTGCCTGGCATGCTCGGCTTCCGACCATGTTATTATCTCCGGTTCTTCGGGAGGAGTGTATGTAGCGAGTCGTGCTGCGACGAGCAGTCCGATTATCAATATCCCTGCCGCCAGATAAGCTATAGGTGATAGTTTCCTGCGTCTTGAAGACCTCATTTGTGTTTTTGAGACTCCACCCGAATAGTTTTCACCTCACCGCGCCCGGCGCCTTCGGCACCGGCATCGGCAGCAGGCTACCGATGCAACAGACTTCTAACTTCTAACTTCTAAACCCTCAACCCGTCCCCATAAACACCGCTCTCAGCTGTGGCTCAAGATCCGATTCGACAAGCGCTATCACGCTGTCATGCATCTCCAGTTCGGTATTAACATGCGGAATAAGCGCATGATCGTCCCGGACGATTGAAATAATGAGCGTGTTCGGCGGAAGCCCCAGTTTGCCGATTTCCTTGCCGACCACCGGCGACTCCTCGCCCAAATCGATTTCCACTATCTCGATGTTGCCCCGCTTGAGAGCGGCGATCGGGAACATATGGTCGGTCTCGATCTGCTGCTCGATCAGATTGAATATTATCTTAGTGCTGCTGACCGTCTCATCTATACCCAAACGTTGGAAAATCTCCTCGTTTTCGGGGTTATTTACGCGCGCTATGGTTCGCGGCGCTTTGAAGCGATGTTTCGCCATCTGGCAGATCACTAAATTATCTTCATCGTCTCCGGTAGTCGCGACGACCACGTCCGCCCGCTCCATACCGTACTGTTTCATCGTCCGCACTTCGCATGCATCCCCGCGGACCGCGACTTCGCCCAGTTCCTCAAACAACTTCTCCGCCCGCCCCCTGTCTTTCTCTATCAGAACGACCTCATGCCCCGCGCTCATGAGACCTTTGGTCAGGTAATAGCCTACCCTGCCGCCGCCGCCTATTATAATGAACATCTTCTATCCTCCATACCCTAAAAGTTCAACTCGTCTTCTATTTCGCAGTATTCCAACACCGGACGCGGCTCCTTGCCAAGCAGGAAATCCGTCATCAGACCGGCGCCTATGGAAGTAGTGCACAGCGTCTCGATGCCGAGTTGGTGATAAGCGGTCGCCCGGACGGGATCGTATATTCTGGCCAAGACTTTCGGCGCTTTGAAGATTTCTTTGGCTATCTGAACCGACATTATATTGGTGTTGTCGCCGTTGGTCACCGCGACAAACGCGTCCGCGGTTTCTATGCCGGCCTTTTTCAGCACATCCACTTCTGTTCCCGACCCGACAATCGTGCGTATATTGGGGTCAGGCTCGCTGCCCAAACGACGAAAAGAGTCCGCGTTCCAGTCGATAATCGTCACGCTATGACCTTCACGGGACAACATGCGGGCCATGGTCGAGCCGACTCTCCCACAGCCTAATATGACTACCTTCATTACTCTACGTCCCTCCGTCAACTTCTCTCACTAGAAATACGATGTTATAAGAAACCTGGTTCCAGCTTCGGGGTAAAAAGGTTCCCTAAGCATACATTAATGGCGGGTTAACATGATTGCGCGGAATAGCCCATAGATAACAGCCAGCGCGCCGAATACCATGCTCCCGGTCTGGCGTTCCGGCAGGCTGCTTATTATGAGCAGAATACCCGCTATGATAAGCCCAATGGAAATTATTAACCTGAATTTTCGTAACTGCTCGACGCGATCCGGCATTTTAGCCTCCCTGAGCAAACATCAACAGAGTATACCTCCGGGGGAAAGGCATGTCAACGCGGATTTGGTTGTCGGTTGATGGTTGACGGTTGTCGGTTTCTATGCGTCGGAAGGCTTTTTGCGCCGACGCAGGCTTTATATCTATAGCTGAGCGCTTCGGGGTAAAAAGCTTCCCTCATAAGAAAACCTCCGTCGCGTTTACGTAAGTGAGATTAAAGTAACGAATATGGCAGTTGTTAACACTGTTGCAATTGCATAAACTTTCAGATGTCTATAATCTCGGCTTTTCTTGAGTTTTACGCCAATGAATGTGCCCCAAACGCCAAAAGCAACGAACGCCGCGAGAAGCGCAATTAATAGTATGTTATCAGCGGTTTCTGACTCTTGGGCATCATTTGTGAAAGACATAATCGCTGGGCTTGTTAAGATCGAAAGCATCCAGCCCAAGCATACCGGAACAAAAATCAACTGTGAGGATACAAGGCCAAGTAAAACGCCTGCGCCTGAGGCAAACAGGATGCCCGATGCCCAGAATAGACCCGTTTCGATAGCGGAACTGGACCCGGTTGCGACAATCAAAGACATAAACCAGACCCCGCAGGCTACTACGCCGAACACAAGTGCGAGTAAAAAGCTCAAGATGATCTTACGCATCAGATCGATCTCCTTTTGGCTAGCATTAGTCTCACAGCATCGCCTCTGCCGCCGTCAGCCATTCCATATAATTACGCTTGTAGGTATCAGTGCAGGGGATGTCGAAAGGCGTGCAAGTGGGGCTCATTATGTAACCAGTGCGACCGCCTACCGTTTTGGCAATCCCCTTAACCCAAGTCGTAAAATAGCCTTCGGGAGCCGAATAGAAGTCCTGATCCTGCACGTGGCCCATAAGACAGATGGCGCCGCTGGCCTGGTTGAGCAGCTCGGACAGTGAGATGTCACCCTGCGGCGGTGGCTCTATCGGTTCCAGCATATCGGCGCCTGTTTCGATCATCTGCTCGAACACCTGCCGCACACGACCGTGGCAGTGGATGGCGGCCAATTTGCCTGCTTTGTGCGCGACTTCGACTAATTGCCGCATATACGGCGTAACGAGCTCCGCGAATACGGACGGCGGGATCATCGGAGGCGTGCATAACTCCGGTCCGCTGGTGTGGAAAACGCAGTCCATATCGCCGGACGCAGCCACCACAAGCTTCATATTCTCCAGGCTACGCTCGAACGCCCAATCGACCATCCGCTTGATCGAAGGCAAATCCGTAAGCGTGCGTATGCAGAAATCCTCATAGTGAAATAGTGACGCCATTTGATACATGGGATCGTCGAAGCCGAGCAGGATTATTCCTCTATCCCCAACAGACTTGTGGAGCGAGAACGCATTGCTCAGGTCATATTCCGGCGGTTCATAAGGCAGCGACATATACTTCTCGATGTCCTCATCGTCAGCAATAAGATGCTTCATCATCAATCCGGGCTTGTTCAGATAGTTGCGATACTCGCTTTTCAAATCACCTTTGGGCGTGTGGATTGTGGTCGTGACGATTCTTTCCTCGCCATTGATCTCCGTCACGGTATCGACAACACCTTCGGCTGGCCGCGAGAGACCAACGCCGGCTCCCACCGAGCTGACTTTGATAACCACGCCCACGTTGGTCTCGATCTGCTCCATAATTTCGCAATAAGAAGCGTCGCGTGTATGATCGTTGTCCGAATAGGGATGGATATTATAGGTGGCGTACGGGACCCTATCCACCGCCCCTCGCCTTATTGCGGCTAACAGCCGTTCTTTTCTCGTCAATTTGGAAACCTCACTATCAGTTGTTCAGAACAAATTTCCCGGATTCAGACGCCCGTCGGGATCAAATAGCATCTTTAACTCGCGCATTTGCTCGATGTCTTCATCATTGTACATCATCTTCAGGAACGGCGCTTTGAGCTTGCCGATGCCGTGCTCGGCGGAAACCGAACCTCCCATTTCCACAACACGCTTTGCCCAGGAGAGATACAGCGACTTGCCCCGCTCATACTCCTCCATATCGCGCGGCAGGATGTTCACATGCACGTGGTTGTTGCCGATGTGTCCGAATATCACCGACTCCAGCCCGTTCTCCTTCAAACCGGCGTTGTACATGTCCATCGCGGCTTCCAGGCTATCGTCAGGAACGGACATGTCGGTCCCCAGCTTGGTAAGATCGGGATTACTCCGTTTTCGCTCATCTATGAGCAAATTCACCGCCTCAGGTGTAGCGTGGCGGAACGCCTTCAGCGGCTCCAACTCGCGGCTGTTGACGGCGTACCAGGTGTCCTCATCGCTTCCGCCAATCTCCATAATTGCGTCCATAACCTGCATCACGGCTTCTTCGAGAGCTTCATCGCTATCTCCGTGAAACTCGATATATACCGCCGTGTGGTAGTGCGGCTTGAGGACTGGGATTTCGACGAACGCCGGGTTGTCCGATTTCATCCCGCGAAGCAAATTCAGCGCGTCGTGATTGAAATACTCTATCGCGACCGGACGTGAGGCTATCCCGCGCGCGAACCGTACGAACTTGAGCGCCGCTTCCTCCGAAGGCAGGAATATAGTCAAGCCGTTGATCGCCTTAGGTTTGGGAATCAGCCGCAATTCGATCTCAGTGACTACCCCCAGTGTGCCTTCCATTCCGATGAACAGGGCGAGCATATCCATATCGTCGGCGACGAAATATCCCGCCGCGGACTTGACGTTCGGCTGGGTGTATGAGGGCAATTGGCCGGATATGACGCGGCCATCTTCAGTTGCAAGAGAGAACGACCGCCCGCTCGCGTGGCTCTCTCCTCTTGCAAGCGAGAGCATTGAACCGTCGCTAAGCGCCATACGAAGCGATTGCACCCAGTTGCGGGTCGAGCCGTAGGAGAAGGTCAACGCCCCGGAAGCATTTGCGGCGGCCATGCCGCCGATGGAGCACGAAGTCTCAGTGGGATCGGGCGGGAAGAACAGACCCTGCGCCTCGACGACTTTGCGAATATCCGCAAGAGTGGCTCCCGGCTGAACCGTCAGACTATGGCCGGAATCATCATTGCCGATTTCGCCGATCTTGTTCATCCGGCTCAGGTTCAAAACAAGCCCGCCATAAGGCACGGCTCCGGCGACAAGTCCCGTCCGCGCCCCCTGCGTCGTAATGGCAACGCCCCGCGCCCGCGCTTCATTGATAACCTCGATGACCTCCGCCTCGGTCGCCGGAAACGCGATGAAATCCGCCGTCCCCACCCGCCGCGACTCATCGCGCAGGTAGTCGGTGTATTCGTCACTCCAGGGTCTGATCAAGTCTTGGGCCAATACGGTATTCTCCTCACTATCAAATGAATACTTCGATATACCCCGATAATACCCTTCGTCGTGCGTTGAGCGTCGTGCGTCGTTCGTAGTGCGTCGACCGTCGTGCGTGGCGCGTGGCGCGTAGTTCGTCGCGCGTGGTCCGTCGTGCGTGGTCCGTCGAGCGTCGACCGTCGTCCGTCGTTCGTGGTTCGTGGTTCGTTGCTTCGGTAGCCTGCTGCCGAAGCCGGCGCCGAAGGCGCCGAGTCCCCTCTCCCTTGACGGGAGAGGGTTAGGGTGAGGGTGATAAAATCACTTGAATACACTAAGACTTGTGGTATAATGATATTGCATATTTCGCAAATTGCGATTTTCGGAGATTGTTATGTTACTAAAACTCAGGAAGAACGCGCAGATCACGCTGCCAGCCCAAATCCGCAAGTCCGCGCATCTTGAAGAGGGGGATTTGCTCGACTGTGAGGTTCGGGAGGGGCATATCGTGCTGACCCCCAAGAAGCTCATAAACAAGAGTGACGCATGGTTCTGGTCAAAACAGTGGCAGAAGGCGGAGGCCGAAGCCCAGAAGAACATCCAGACCGGCGACCTTCAGGAATTCGACACCGTGGACGATTTGCTGAAACACCTGAAGGGGGAGTAGCGTGCGGTTTGTTATCACGAAAAGGTTCGCGGAAGCCTACCGCTCGCTGCCGGAAACCCTGCGTAAGAAAGCCAATAAAGCACTGCGCCTGCTCGTCGAAAACCCCAGGCATCCGTCGCTGCGCCTGAAGAAGATACAAGGCGCCGGTGGGATATGGGAGGCGAGGGTCGATAAAGCCTGCCGGATGACGCTGGAGATACACTCGGATTACTTCCTGCTGAGGAATATCGGGAAGCACGATGAGACGCTTGGGGAACCGTGATTTACCGATTCATATATACTAAGTATTGAACCCCATTTCATTGAGTATCATTTGGCGGGCTATATATTTTACTAATGGAAGATGGCGATATACTTCGTCAAGATTTAACATCTCTTCTGCTGGGCGAGCAGCAGGCCCCTCATTATCCAGGAAAGCATGAGCGACACCGTGTCTTATCGGACGTAGTATATTATCGCAGATATTTGTATAATTTTTACCAATTGCCTGTTTCAACAGATCATGAGGTACGTGCTTATTCAGCCAATCTTCCTCTTGAAGTCGTTCTTGTGGAAAAGAGATAGATGCTCCGCTTGCCTTCGCTGCTTTATTACGTACTCTCCGTAATTCTCTCACCAACTCAATTACCTTGAAAAAACATAGGAACTGGTATACCGGGCTTGCAGTACCTAGAGCTTCTCTATATAGAACAAGAGGGTGGTATAGCTTCGGCACTTCTCCAACCACTGGTTCAAGTTTATTGTTTAGTGCCGAACGCTTGTACGGTGGATGGATAAACTCACATATGTAAGTCCCTGACGATTTCTCCTCAACACGTATTCTGGCAATATCAATCGGCACATCACGTTCAAATGACAACTGAGTCAGAATCGCAGTCAAATGCTTGAGCGCAACACTCTCAGCATTTTCAAATGACTCAGCTTTGATAGTTGTATTAATATGAGACAATGATCCCGCCTCATTGGGATAACAGTAATATATGATATTATTTGGCTTCACACTTCCGTCCATAAGCATAATATCCAAACGAACAAAAACTGATCCTATATCCTTCGATTGAATAGGTGGGTAAAGCGCAAGCAATGAATCTCCTTTTATATTTGGTCTGGTTTCAAATATCGTATCTGTAAGACATAACGCCGTAGGGGACCTCATTGTGAACTCAACTTCATATTCTCCTGTTGCACCATTGAGACGTTCAAGATCAACGCTTGATGGTATTGATGAGTTTGTAGGCTGAATCACCAACCTCTCTTTCCGTAGATAGCCGTGTGTTAGCATATCATCGGCTACTTTCTGATCGAGTGTGACATTCAGCGAATGCTGTTCAGGTGCTTTGTTGCCTATATAACAACAATGCTTGTACTTGCGTCCACTACCACATGGACAAGGCTCATTTCTACCAATCTTCATACTCTTATACTCACTCCTTCTTTGACGCCATCCCACACTAAAAATGGCGGATAGTCTCCAGCTCATTCAATCTTCGCCCCGTAACACTGCGCGAAGTGAATAGCCTGTGTGATGTCCATTCGCGCGCCTTTAATGTCCGTGTTTCGCAAATCTACTTCGGTTAGTATTGCGCCACGCATGTCCGCTCCATCCAACACGGCTTGCGCCAAATTGGCTCTCGTTAAATCCGAATCGCGCAAATCGGTTTCGGTGAGGTCGGCGCCGTAGAGGTCGGCTTCCACCAACTTGAGGCCGCGGAGGTCGAGGCAGCCCAGGTTCTGATGCCGCAGGCTTATCCACGACCAGTCGCAGTCCTTGACCGTAACGCTGTTCAGGTCAGCGTCGATAAACACCGCGCCGAGCAGACGGCAGTTGTCTAACTTGGCCGCGAACAGGCTGGTCTTGGTGAAGGCGCTGTTGGTGAAATAGCAGTCGGTGAACTCGGCGGAGTTAAGGCGGGCATTAGTGAAGTCGCACTCCTCGTACCGGCAGCCTTCCGCGCGGGCCTCGCTCAGTTTAACGCCGACGAACCGGCAGCGCAGAAATTTGCAGCGTAGGAACTCCGTCTCTGACAAATCCTTCTCATCGAAGACCTGGTCTACGTATTCCGCGTCGGTCCAATTCTGCTCCAACCGGTGTTCCTTTCTATATATTGCGGAAGACCTCACCCCAACCCTCTCCTAAAATTTTCCGCCTGCGGCAGCGCAGCTATTATCCATCAGTTAGGGGAGTTGTGGCAATAGAATGAAGTGTATTGAGCGGAAACCTTCGGTCGGTTCATGTGCGGGGTCGGGAGACCCGCGCACAGCGATGTGTGGGGGAATCTATGGCGGGGTATTAATTCTTGCTTCCGAACATCGCTACGGCTTTCTGACTCGGATCAGCCCCTGTGCCCAGACGCCTGTCGGGGTGCGGACTGATGCACTTGCTCCAGTAGGAGTATTACGCGAAATTTTACGGGTACTACGGTCGTCCGGACGTCCAGTCACCTGGAATAGAAATGGAAAGGTTCTTTGATAAGAACTGTCATCGCTGTAGGCCACCTTGGTACTGTAATGAATATTCACTGTCCCATAGCCTGGAAGTGAATCGGGGATCCAGCTGGACCCTCCGCCCTCATCCTTCTCCGGTTTGCTGTTTCGTAGAGCGAGCGCAGGCGCTCCCCACGACGCCACGTTTTGTATATCAGGAGTTGTGAGTTCAAGTCGCGGAGTTTTGGAATCACTCCGCAGGACAAAACTCAGCAGATATATCCCCATCCCAACCTTGGGTTCTTCTAATGGAACATCCGTTGCTAAAGCTCCTAATATTGCAGACCCACCGCGCCCTTGCTTTGCAAGATCAGACAAGCGGCACAGTTGCCTGCCTGCATCGTCATTCCAGGCGATCAAAAAGCGATGCTTACGGTCGCGATCCAGATAAAGTAAATCGGAAGAGCCATGCTCCCAATCCACACCTTTGGGAACTCTGCGGGCTACCTCCGAGAGCATAGCCCGCTCGTCTTTCTGGCTTTCTAATGCCGCCTGATTATCCAAATCCATGCTCAGGCTAAGCGCAGGCTTGGCATCCCCCGGCCACTCATACAACCAGATGGATTTCATGTACTTGACTTTGTCGTTGGGAGTATAGATGGTACTTCCTTCTTGTGCTATACCCATTGCCCAGCTAATGTGGCCCTTGTCGGTTCTTATGTCCAGCGGGTAATCAGCCTGACTGCCCGTGGATCCGCTTAGCCGCCAGACAACAGCGCCATCCTTGGGAATCAACCTTACGTAATAGACATCCCCTGGAAGCTCCGGCGTAGTAGCGATTCCATTCACTTGTATAAGGCACACAGGAATCTCCCAGTTTTCGGAGTCAATCCGCTCTCCGGCCATAGCCTGGGCAATATCAACGAAATGCTCTCGTAGACCATCTCTGAGACCGCTCACCGGCGCGATCGTACAACTAAACCTCATGCCTTTAGTCTTGCTGACTTCACTTATAAGCTCTGAAGGTTGCCAGCGCGCGTCGGGGAACCGAGCTGCCAGCCTCTGCAGCCCTTCATTCCAGTCTAGTTGCTCACCATTTTGCGGCGTAAAAACGGAATTCTGTTTACCAAGCGGCGTCCCGGCGTCGCTGCCGGATTCCGCTTTCGGCAAGGCAGTAACAGATGGTTCTCCCTGATCCCGCGCTATCAGCGCCTGGCCGGCGTTTACCTGACGCCTGTAGTTACCCTTCCTCACGGAAACCAAGCCTTCTTCAACTAACACATAATCCAACGCCTGTCTCGTTCCTACTTCAAACCGCGTGCCTTGGTCAATTACCTCGAGGCGGCGAGTTAGGACGCGAAGGCCGGACCCATGGCGCACTGAAGCAGTAACCCATCCTTTATCAAGTCGTATGGATTTGTCATCAATACGGCTGATCTTCGAGCCAGGCCCAACTTTAAGTTGAATATCGCCTTCCATCCGTACAGTCTGCGTTTGGATGCCGGCGGCTATCTGTGTTCCCACCTTCAGGAATTGCGGCGCTGCCGCAAAGTGATGGATTACGAATCCAATTATTACCGTTGCAGCCAATGCCCCCATCCAAACCAAACTCCGGCGGCCCCATATCGGTGTTCGGTATATCTTTTCTGTGATTGACATGCGTGTCTCCTTCCGAGCCGGCTCCTCCAGCCATTCGGCTCTCGTCTCTTCCGGCGCTTCGATGGTATAAGTCCATTCGAACATTCTCCGCTGTTCCCGCCACTCTTCCAACAGCTTGCGGCATTCGGCGCAATGCTCCAGGTGTGCGATAGCGCGCGCCGCCTCTTCAGAAGTGGCTTCGCCATCCGAATAGCACGATATAAGCAATATGATTCCCCTGTCGCACGCCATATCAATTACCTCCAGCAAAACCTCAGGAGACTTCGTCTATTCCCACAAAAACCTTGCTAACGTTTCTCCGGAACCTTAACTCCGGCGCCCCTAAGAATCTCTCTCAGGCGCTCTTTTGCCCGAAGACAACGAACCCGAACGGCGCCCTCCTTGATCCCAAGCGAGTCCGCCAATTCTTTATAAGAAAGTCCGAGCAAGTATTTCCCAGCAAGTATCTCTCGATCTTCTTCAGCCAGCTTCAACATCTGCTCTATTACGATTCCCCGTACTAAGGACTCCGCGTCCTCCGGTCCCGCAACCACGCGTTCTTCCAAAAGCTCCACTTCCGGCCTCCGAGACCGGCGATAGCCAATAACCTTTCGCCGCAAGATAGCGTACAACCAGGCTCCTGCTTTCTCAGGTTCGCGCAGTCCCGCAAAGCCTCTATAGGCGTCCACAAGCGTATCCTGGACAATATCGCAGGCCGCTTCCCGATCACCACAAAGATGGTATGCCGCTCCTGTCAGCGGTTGTCGGTAGCGTAGCACGAGAGTATCAAATGTAAAGTCATTTAAAGTGTGCATAGACTGTCCTATGACCGGGCTGATCGCACTTAAGAACGCGTCGTCAGTAATTAAGTGGAAGATTCTCATGCAAGTGTTACAAAAACTCTACGAAAATGCAAAATAATTTTCCGGGTGATTTTGCGGGCAGAGCCAGCGGCGCCCGGCTGTTGGTTTATGTGCGGGATGAGTCGTCCAACGTCGAGCTTCGGGGTAAAAAGCTTCCCTAAGCATAGGAAGCGGAAAAATGCAGCGCGATAGACTAATACGCCTAATTACCTATGGAAACGCCTTTGTACTCTTGCCTTTCTGCTGTCTTGCCACCACCGCCGTTGTTCAGTAAGCCGAATTTTTTCTCCTCCATCACGCTCTTCAGCACGACTGTTATGCTGACACGCCTGTTTGAATAGTGTTCTGGATGCTTAGGGTCGCGGGGATCGGTTGCCGCGTAACCTCTTACTTGCGCGACCTGGTTTTCTTGAAGGCCGGCGGCGTCCATCACTTGCCGCGCGGCGTTTGCGCGGTTGGATGACAGTTCCCAGTTGGTGTAGCCATATCGACTGGAGAGAGGACGGGAATCGGTATGCCCGGAGATGATTATATTATTCGGTAATCCGCGCAATTCAGCGGTCATAAGCGCCAGCAAATGGCGCGTGGTGGGTTTAATGGCCGCGCTGCCGCTGTCAAAGAAAAGCGATTCCTTGTCGTCCAGCAAGTCTATTCTCAATCCCTCGTCCACCAGCTTAATATCGACGAAATCCTTCATCTTCTTAAACTCAGGATCGGAAGAGACCATCTTCACAATCCTCTCTTTGGCGCCTTGAAGAACCTTTCTTTCATCGGCATCGTAAGATGCTTTTGTGCGGTTGGATATGCTTCCCGCCTGGGCATCAGTAATTTTGAATAACGCGTTTCCGGCTTTCACCTCCTGCATAAAAGCTTCGGGGTTTTTGAAATAACCTGCAATGGCGGCCTTCACCTCTTGGCTCATTCCGGTGATCCACATGACCAGGAAGAACGCCATCATCGCGGTCACGAAGTCGGCGTATGCGACCTTCCACGCGCCTCCATGATGTCCAGCATGCGTCTTTTTGCGCTTTACAATACGAATATTAGCCTTTTCCTCGGCCATAACGTCTCCTTAAGCCGCCGCCTGCTCTGATTCTGACGAGGGCGCGGCTTTGTCAGCTTTATTGCGCCTCTTGCAGGTATCCTCAAGTTCCCTGAAGCTTGGCCGCATTTCCGGCTCGATGCCGCGGCGCGCGAACTCAACGGAAACCAGAGGGTTGTCCCCCCTGGCGAATGAAACAACAGCGTTCTTAATACACGACATATACTGCCCCTCGCATTTTGCCACATTTTCACAAGCCTTCGAGAGAGGAGCAAAGATCGCATAAGCCAGCAATACGCCAAGAAATGTTCCAACCAGGGCAGCCGCGACTTTTTCACCGACTTGCTCCGCCGGACCGCCGATGGCCTGCATTGTGATTACGACGCCCAAAACCGCCGCGACAATACCGAATCCCGGCATCGCGTCACCTATTGTCGAAAGTATGCCGGAAATCTTCATCGCGTCTTCGTGCTGGGCTTCCAGGTCTATCTCCATCATATCCGAGAGGTCGTATACGCTGATCCCCCCCATAACAACCAGTTTCAGCGTATCGCACAGAAGATCGACCGCGTGGTGGTTGTTTTTGAATGAAGTATAGTTTGCCAGGATGTCGGATGTGTCAGGGTCTTCCACATGACGCTCCAAAGCCATCAGTCCGTCGCGACGGCTATGTTGGAACATATCGTACATCGCCTGCAGAAGTTCGAGGAAAGTCGCCTTTTTATACGGATTGCCCTTGAGCAAGCCCATAACGGACTTGATGATTGCGCCTAATGCCTTTGGCGAGTAACCGATGATGACGCTGCCGAGGGCGGCCCCACCAATTATGATGAACTCGGAATACTGCATCAGCACGGCGATGTTACCGCCGTGCATCAAGTATCCCGCAAGTATGCTTGCGAATACTACAGCCAGTCCTATTATCAGGAACATTGGCGTATAAAACCTTTCTTCTTATAAAGCATAAATATGAATGATGGCAGCCACCAACAGGCGAATTCACGCCCTGAACCGGCGGCGACAAACCAGGTTGCGCACGATCTCCGGTAATGGCCGCAAAAGAAGTGTTCCATAAAACAAGCGTGGCGTCCAAGTAAATTCTACAGGAAATAGCGCCGATGTCATTATGAAAACGCCCAACGGCGGTTTTGGTGGTTGTCGGTTGAGGGTTGAGGGAAAGCTGTCAGCTGTCAGCTGACAGCTGACAGCTTTGACTCTCTCGACTCCCTCAAACACACAAAAAAGGACATAACCCACCATTTGGCGAAGTTGCCGAATGTTGAATTATCAGATTTGTAAATGGAGGAAAGTAAGTGGCGAGAATTATGGAAAGAAGTAAGCCCGTAAAGCTTACGACAAATAACCACATCGAGCCTAAAACCGGCGAGATGATGGACGCCGCGCCGTTCGGCGAAATACGAAGTTGGGAAGACGGAAAAGACATTGGTGTCCTTTGGGAAGATTTTAGGGACATCTTCAAAGTGGTGGTCGAATTCGCCGACGCCCCGCCTGATCCGTCGACCGTAAAACTTCAATACTGGAGCTCCGTTTGGCCCAAACGCCGCGTGCCCCGGAACGTAGTCTCAGGTTCGGGTGGAGCCGGATGGATTAACATCGGAGACTGGTACAACGGCGAATGGATAGACGCCGATGTTGACGTGAAGATCGACGGCAAGGTGTGGACATACACCTTCCGCTCTTTGATCGCAAAAGAGTTCCCCGATCTCAAGGACTTCGACGCCGACTATCGCGCCACATACAAAGTGCGGCTTCTGTTCTCCGGCAAAGCCGCCCAAATGGCCGCGTTTCATGCGTTCACGGACACGACCTGGGATCAGACCAAAGCAATCGTCGAATGGAGCGGAAACACGGCAGCCGGGCAAGTCTGGGACAAGGTCGAGGCGTTCAACGGCTATGCTGCCAACGTCAAGCCAAAAGACGGCGGACTTGCTATGGACATCTGGTACAGCAAACCCGTAGCGATCCACTCTTTCGACGACACGATTGTCACTATCAGAGCTAAAAAGAACAGCTTCTCATTTGCCGCAAAAGAGCTGGTAAAGGGAAAGCGAATCTACATCCGCGAATACGGCGTTCTCGTCCAATCCGCGCAAGAACCGGCGACATTTGAGGAGGTCGAGGAGGCGTATCAGAAGGCGACCAAGGACCTCTACCGGCAGATTCACGATCTTCCAGAACAAACGCTAGACAGGGCGTGGAGCGATATGCCTCGCAAGGGCAGGATTTACATGCCGCTGGCGGTCGAAGGCGGCAGGCAGCATTTCGGGATTCAGCCGAACGGCGACATCAGGATGAGCCGCAACTGGCAAATGCGCATCCAGGCTTCGGACAGCGACAAGGCCAAGTGGAAAACAAAGGAGATGTTCATCAAGTTCGGCCTGCCACACGGCTCCAAAACCGGCGCTTGCCGTGAAGAAGGCGATTTGCCGATTGCAAATACTTGGTACGAGAAAGACGGCGTTCGCTACGTCCAGGACGCATTTGCGACCGTCCTCTACGGCAAACTCCCGCCCGAAGGCCGGATAAACGCCGAAGAAGCGCAGGCTCTGATGCTGAGATTTCGTTTTACCAACTGCAATGACATGCCATCGAAAGTCGTTCTGCCAATTGAGGTCGAGTTGCAGAAAGAGGGACTTGAGCCGCTGGTTGAGAAAGCCGGCCTGATCTACAGCAAAACGGACGAAGGCGATTTGCTTCGCGTTTATGTGAATACCAATGGCATCGCCAAGCTGACCGGCGAAGAGAAAACGATCAAATGCGAAGTCGAAGTTCCCGCGCGGAAGACCGTCGAGTTCTACGCGACTATTGCGTTCCAGACGCTGGAAACTGCTGATGAAATCGCGCAATTAAAGAAGCTGAACTTCGACGAGCAGCACAAGATGATAGCAGGTTATTGGCGTAAACGGCTGTCCGAAAGCTCCCAGCTAAAGACGCCTGAGCCGATGATAAACGAGTTCTACTCCGCCCACGCGAGCCATTTGCTCATCAACAGCGAGAATGAGGTCAATGGCCGCAACGACCACGCTATGCTGAAGGTCGGCACCTTCCATTACGGTGTATTCTCGAACGAGTCCGTTATGATGACTTCCGATATGAACCGCCGGGGCTATCACGATCTGGTCGAAAAATGCATGCAGACCTGGATTGATTATCAGAGCACTGCCGAGCTGCCGGGCGATTACACGAACATCAACGGCGTATTTTACGGCGCAGGCGGCTATGAGGACGGCGGCTACAACCAGCACCACGGTTGGACCCTTTGGGGAATGGCCGAGCATTACTGGTTCACCGGCGATAAGAAATGGCTTGAGAAAGCCGCGCCAAATCTTATAAAAGGCTGCGACTGGATCATCGAGCAGCGAAGCCGCACCAAGACCGATGAGTGCGCCGGCCTCAGAGCCATCGAATACGGGCTTATGCCTCCGGGATCATTGGAAGATATTCCCGACTGGCGCTGCTGGATGTCCAATAACGACTTCAACTTCTGGGGTATGAATAATGTCGCCAAGGCGCTCATCGCCATAGGCCACCCGGACGGCAAAAGGCTGCTTAAAGAGGCCGGAGATTACCGCGAGGACATCCGAAAAGCGTTCTTCGAGGCGATGGCCCGCTCTCCCGTTGTCGCCCTGCGCGATGGCAGTTACGTTCCGAGCATCCCGTCGGAAGTCCACCGGCGCGGGCGGTGTTTCGGCTGGATAACCGAGACGCTCGAAGGCTCCATCTATCTGCTCCGCACCGGCGTTATTGACCCGGACGAGCCGATGGCCCAATTGATAATGAAAGACTACGAGGACAACCGCTACTTATCCGACAGCTACGGCTACCAGATTCCGTTCTTTGAGCGCGACTGGTTCAGCCTTGGCGGGTTCTCGCAGCAGCCAAATCTACTATGCAGTCCGACGCCGTATCTGACCCGCGATGAGATCAAGCACTACATTCGCGCGTATTTCAACGCGTTCGCGGCGGGCTACTTCCCCGAAAGAGGAATGATAACGGAACATCCCCTACCCAATTTAGGCGACTATGCGGGCGACCATTTCAAGTCCTCCGACGAAGCGCTCAATACGAGTTGGGTCAGATGGATGTTCATTTGGGACGAGACGGACGAGCTGCATTTGGGCAAAGCGATACCGAGATATTGGCTGGCCGACGGCCAAGAGATCGGCGTCGAGCGCGCCCAAACCCACTTCGGCGAAATGAGCATCCGCCTGAAGAGCAGCGCCGCCAGCGGCAGCATTGAGATGACCGTTGAGCCTCCGACCCGCCGCGCGCCCACCGCCACCTACGCCCGCTTCAGGCATCCCGAAGGCAAGAGTATGAACCGCGTAACCGTAAACGGCAAGCCTTACTCCAACTTCAACGCGGAGAAAGAGTGGGTTATCCTTGAGCCGTTGAAAGAAAAGACGGTGATCGTGGCTTATTACGATTAGGAAAACAACTAGAGTTGGGCGGGGAACTCCAAATCCCCGCCCAACGTCTATCTGACAGGATTGTTTTATTTTAGGTATGTCTGTTTAGCAGCTTCGAGGAGGAAGAGGCCAAAGTGACTATTAAACGGCTATGCTTGGTTGGTTTTCTTGTATTCCCTCTAGTTATTCTATATATGGCGCTTGCCTACAACGAGCAAGCAGTAAAAGGCGTAAAAGCTGTTGATCCTAGACAACCTCTATATAGACATATTGTAATCCAACCTTCCCCTATGAGTCAGAATGAGCCTGAATTAGTTCTTCAGTACGCTCATACCGACTATCCACTCGATGTCTCATTCGCCGTAAAAGCGCCGATTTTTGCCGCGAACGATGGAAATGGTCATATAGACATTTGGAACACAAGGACACAAACTCTGGAGCGCGTCATTGATACCGGCGTTAAGGAGAGCAGGCGGAACTACATCACTAGGGCTATCGCTCTTTCGCCAAGTGGGAAAACGCTTGCTTATTTAACCAATGATGGTGAGGCTCAGATTTGGGACACTAGTTCAGGTAAATTGCTAAAGAAACTTCCCAAGCCACTTGGCGAACTGCCCGTAAGCGTAACTTGGTCGGCAGATGGGCTGAAAGTCGCAGCCGGAAGCACGACATCTGTTCGCGTATGGATCGTTGAATCCGGTAAGACACTCCGCACATTCCCCGCTGCCGGTGATGTCGCATTTTCAAAAGACGGGCGAATTCTTGGGATAGCCAGTGAAAGCGGCGCGTCTTTGTTCGATATAACTACAGGCCGCAAGATACGCTCCTTCCACGATAAAGCAGGAGTGAGTTGGCCAATCGCAATTTCACCTGATGGGCGGTATGTCGCTACAGGCGGGGAAGACCCGAGCTGGGACCCTGGACCACTCCCTCAAGACGAGGATGGAAATGAGTACCCGCCAACAGAATCGTTTTACTCACATGAACTGAAAGTGAAGATTTGGGACCGTCGCACAGGCAGGCGGCTTAGACTGCTGCCGGGCCATAATAACCTTGATGGCGGCACAAAAACACTGCAATTTACATCAGACAGCCGCAGACTATTTAGCAGCGGAGATAGTTACACTGCCTTGTGGGATATCCGGTCGGGTAAAAAAGTTAAAGACATCAATGGATATGGCTCCATATCTCTTTCCCCCGATGGCAAGTATTTGTTAAAACCGCACATGCCGCCTCTCCCAATACGGTCTATTGCTTTTTCACCTGATGGAAAAATACTTGCCGCAGGAGATGAAACCGATGGTTCAACAGGTCTGCGCTTATGGGACATTGGAAGTGGCCAGCTTGCTCTCGCTCTTCAAGGACCACCGCCGAATTTGCATAGCGTCAGCTTTATCTCAAATCATAAGGTATTAAGTAATAGCCTAAACGGAGGATACATTTGGGACGCCTCCACCGGAAAAATACTCACAAAGCACAGAGGGCTGACGGAAGAGCTTTTTTCTGGATGGGCGCTGCTTACACCAGATGGTTCAAAAATAGTCAACGAATCCATGGGCGGTTTCCAGAAGTCTTTTGCGGTTTTAGATGCGGTGACCGGCAAATCCATTACAACCCTCCCCACAGGTCACACCGGTTCACTGAATAACGTCTCATTTTCACCTGATGGACGCTATTTGGCGAACGAGAATTCCCGTGACTCTACCGTAACAATCTGGAATCTGGACACAGGCAGAAAGGTATCAGAACTCGATAATATTGGTAGGGGAGGCGCTTACCTTTTCTTCTCCCACGATGGTAAGACTATGGCAGGGTCTCTACCGGGTCTTGTGCGCATGCCTGATAACAAGCAGATGACGGATAATAGGCTTATTCTATGGGACACTAATTCAGGTAACACAAAGAAGCAAATCATTTTGAGCGAAAAACCGGCGCGTGTTCTGGCATTCACACCCGATGGGCGGACTCTTGCCGCAGGAATAGGCGCCGATATCCATCTATATGATACTAAAACCCTACATGACAACGGATCGCTAAGCGCAGGCAAATCCCCAATAACCGCATTGGCATATTCTCCAGACGGCAGTCGCATCGCCGCTGGTCACGAAGACGGCATAATACAAATATGGGATGTGGAACCTTACAAACTCTTGATCACAATGCTTGGTTTCACATCCGCTGACGGTAAGAATATTTCTCAAGATTGGATTGCTTACACCCCTGACGGCTTCTATGACTGGTCTCCGGGAGCGACAAAGCTGATAAGGTGGAGATATAAAGGGAAACTCTACCCGGCAAGTGCATTTACTCAAAAACTACAACAGGATAAGTTGCTCAAGTAGGTATCTGATTGTCTGCTATAAGTATGCTTCGGGATACGCATTTCATCCCGAAGCGCTCTCACATGCCAGATACTTCGGGACGAAAGACGAGTCCCGAAGTATAGCTTTCCCTCCTCCCCATTTTCATTAAGGACATTTCCGCCAATACGCCTAAGTATTTCTTGGTAAATCATCCCTGAGGGTGGAGTTTTCGGCGCCTCGGCGGAAACGAAATCAGGAGTAGAAAGTGCATTTCGCAAAATATCACGGCTTGGGCAATGACTATATCGTTATCGAGCCTGGAGAGTTTGATGGTGAGCCTGCAACCGGCCAGATCGTGCGGATATGCCACCGCAACTATGGCGTTGGATCTGACGGCATTCTATATGGGCCACTGAGCGCTAAAGATGCGGATTTTGGGCTGAGGATATTCAACCCGGACGGAAGTGAAGCGGAAAAAAGCGGCAATGGGCTTCGCATATTCTCACGCTATCTCTGGGACAAAGGCATGGTTCAAGAAGAACCTTTTACCATATCCACAATTGGCGGGCTTGTGCGCTCACGTGTCTTCGATGGCGGCAAGCAAGTGACCGTTGAGATGGGAAAGGTCAGCTTCAACAGCAGGGTTATACCTATTGTAGGACCAGAGCGTGAGGTAATCAACGAAAATATCTCAATTGCGGGGGGCCAACTCACATTTTGCGCCGCGACCATAGGCAATCCGCACTGTGTGGTGATTTGCGATACTATAAGTGAAGAAGAGACCAGGCGATTAGGCCCGCTTATAGAGAACGACGTGAGGTTTCCAAATAGGACTAATGTCCAGTTTTTGCAAATAATAGACCGCGAAAATATCCGCATCGAGATATGGGAACGCGGAGCCGGATACACGCTGGCGTCAGGCAGCAGCAGTTGCGCGGCGGCGGCTGTCGCTCACAAACTTGGTCTGTGCGGTTCGCGGATAACGGTCCACATGCCGGGAGGCCAAATGGAAGTTTCCGTTGCTGAAGATTTCTCAATTAAGATGACCGGCCCCGTCATTAATGTATGCAGCGGCGAGGTTTCAGATGAAGCATTCCTGCATTAGCAGAATTCGCGAAAGGAATTATTTTCCCCGGTGTTTCGGGAATCTTGTTCCCGAAACGATTGTATGCTGCGGGAATGGTCTTATAGTAGAGACTTATATATTTAATCCACCGCAATTCCCGCAGTACGTGAGTGAGTTTGCTGCGGGAACTACTTTATTCTTAATCCAAGGCTTTATCCAAATACACCGTTCCCGCAGCATAGCGCGCCAAGCAACAACCCCACCCATTTTTCATTAAGGACATTTCCGCCAATCCGCCTAAGTAGTCTCATGGTAAATAAGCAACTCTAACCGGAGGGTAGGATGTTAGACGACACAGGTATACTTGGTGGATTGACGAAAGTTAGGAAGGCGCGGACGCTTAGGGCCTCATCCTGGGCGGTTGACGGGCGGAACCGCGATTCATGGGACATCCCGCTCGGCAAGTCGGTCGTGCTGGCCGATCTCAAAGGCCCCGGCTGCATCACGCATATTTGGATGACGCAGAACAGGCCGGGCGTTTTGCGCAACGCCGTGCTCAAATTCTACTGGGATGACGAGGAAGAACCCAGCGTCCTCGTTCCATTAGGCGATTTCTTCTGCATGGGGCATGGGATAATAAACTCGTTCCAGTCGCTGCCGTTCACGGTATCGGTCAACGAGGCGCTAGAGAAGAAATTCGGCACACCCGCCGCCTTTAACTGCTATTTACAAATGCCGTTTCGGAAGTCCGCCCGCATAGAACTTGAAAACCAGGCTTCCGAAAAGCACGTCCAGTATTTCTATATAGACTATGAGGTTTATGACGAGCAATTTGATGATGATGTCGCGTATCTCCACGCGCAATTCCGCCGCGAAAACCCCTGCGACGGCTGGGGGCACGAGATACTCGCTAACGCGCCCGAATGCGACATTGTGAACAAAGAAAAAGAGGCGTGGGACAACAACTACGTCATCTTGGAAGCCAAAGGTCGCGGGCATTATATCGGCTGTAATTTGTCCGTCACGAACCTTCAGGGCACGCGCTCATGGTGGGGCGAAGGCGATGATATGATATGGGTTGACGGCTACAAATGGCCGCCCGACATTCATGGCACCGGCTCGGAGGACTATCTCAACCAGGCTTACGGTATGCAGAAAAACGCGTATCTGATGAATGGTTCGTCCATTTACGAGAAGCAGACCGACGGTTATCAGACCTCCTACGTTTTCCATCTGACCAACCCGATCAGGTTCAACAAAGAGATTAAGGCGACTATCGAACACGGCCACGGGAACCATTTGGCTGATGAAATGGCCTCGGTCGCGTACTGGTATCAAATAGAGCCGCATAAGCCGTTCGGCATTTTGCCCGTCGAGCAGCGGCAGCCAATCAAGAAAGAGCTTTGGGGAGATTGGATTATTGATCCGGCCAATCAGACTCCGCAGAAAAAAGTCAAACTCAACGCCGAGATGAAAGAGATGAAAAAGCGTTACGCTGACCGAATGAAGGCGAAATAATAGGAAGTCGCGGGGTCACTGTGCTGCGGGAATTGCGATAGACTAAGCGCATCAATCTCTGCTATAAGACCATTCCCGCAGCATACTAACCCCCCTCAATCCCCCCTTCTCAAGGGGGGAAGTGTCGTAGCTCCCCTCCTTACGAAGGAGGGGTTGGGGGAGGTTAAAAAGGAACACGGTAATATGAAAAGCAAATATCCCGTCACGCAAATCTCATCCGGCGCCGGTCCCGCTGTCCACAGCTATTTCGATCTGTGTCCCGAAAGCTTCGATGCAACGCGGGTGTTGTATTACGAATTTACGGAAGACTCGGCGAGAAACGGCTATGTGATGGTCGCGACCCTGAACAAGTCCGCCAAATTGCCGCTTCGCCACGATCCCACGGGCGAGCCATGCTCCGGCTCCTCGCACGAGGGAGTGGAGCAGCAGTGGGTCGATAATAATACAATCGCTTACAGGGGAGGCGAACGAGATCACCGCGAAACCGTTATTTGCTCTATCCACGACAATTCAATTCGCCGCCTGCCGGGAGCGATACGCATGTTCTCACCCGTGAACGGAATGGGACTCAACACGTCTGGGACCTCGCGGAACGACGAGCCTGCCGTCTACCTGATGGATTTCCAAAGTGGTAAAACCCGCCGCTTATTTACCCGAAAGGATTTATTTGAGCGCCACCCCTGGCATGACAGCATCAAGGACCTCGATAAAATCTACTTCAAGCACTCCAAATGGACCCTTGACGGCAAACGTTTCTTTGTCGTGTTCACAAACGAAGGCTATGACAGGCCGGCGGGAGTCAGGGGTGTAAAGTCCATATTCGTGGCGGACGCCGGCTGCTCCAACATCCGTTATCTCTGCGAATTCGGCCATCACCCGATGTGGGCGGATGATGGGACTTTCGCATACGCGTTCGATTTCAGGCAGGACAAAATGCTCAATTTGGTAGCGCATCCAATTGACGGACGCGAGGCGTATCCACTGTTAAGTAATATTCACGGCTGGCACGCGAGCCTTAATCCTGAAGGAACCAAAGTGGTCACTGACGTGGGTGCATGGAAGGAAAAAGGCAACGGAGCGTTGTTGTTATACGATCTGAAAACGGGCGAATACACCGAGCTTGTCATATATAAGATGGTAGACGCCAGCCACGCGGGCTGCCACGCGCATCCGGTATGGTCGAGGAATGGCAAGCGTGTATATTTCAACTCCAGCGACACCGGCGTACCGCAGTTGTATGCGATTGATTTGGTTTAGTGATTAAGCTTTCAGTAGCGGCGCCTTCGGCGCCGGCATCGGCAGCAGGCTACCGATGCAACAGAGCTGACAGCTTTTCCGCTACAACTTCCTATCCACCGCCTCGGCGATTCGGCGAAGCTGGTTCATTAAGGCTGCAAACTTTTCAGGCTTTAACGACTGCGGGCCGTCGCTCTTAGCGTGGGGCGGATCGTTATGCACCTCTATCAGCAGGCCGTCCGCGCCTGCGGCAACCGCTGCTCTGGCCACAGCCCCCACCATTCGCCAATCACCCGTCGCATGGCTTGGATCGACCATAACGGGCAAATGCGTCCATCGCTTGAGAACCGGAAGAGCGTTGATGTCGGTGGTGTTCCTGGTCGAGTCCTCAAAAGTGGTGATTCCGCGCTCGCATAGTATGACGTTCTGGTTACCCTCCGCCATTATATACTCAGCGGACATTAGCAAATCTTTGACTTTCGCCGCAGGACCTCTTTTAAGCAGCACCGGCCTGACGCCTGAGCCTACCTTCTTCAGCAGGGCGAAGTTCTGCATATTGCGCGCGCCTATTTGCAGAATGTCGGCGTAATCCGTCACCAGGCGCACGTCATGGGTATCGATGACCTCGGTCACTATCGGCAGGCCGACTTTGTCTCTCACCCTGGCAAGCATCTTAAGACCTTTTTCGCCAAGTCCCTGGAAACTGTATGGAGAGGTTCTGGGCTTGAACGCGCCGCCTCGGAGTATCTTGGCGCCGGATTGTTTGATCGCTTCCGCAATTTCCAGGAGATGGCCTTCATCCTCAACGCTGCACGGACCGGCGGCAACTGTAATCTCATTTCCGCCGATAATAACGTCCCGCACTTTAACGATCGAGCCTTCGGGATGATAGGACCTCGACGCAAGCTTCCAGAGATCGGAGATAAGGTCCACACGAGCAACTCCCGGCATATTCGAGAAATGCTCGATCAGATCCGCCTTGTGCGCGTCGACTTCACCCAAAACCGCTATGACCTTGCGCTCAACGCCGGGGTTCATAAACGGCCTAAACCCTACTCTCTCTATCTCCTGCTCCACCTCGCGGATTTCATCCGGCGTGGCGTCCAAGTCCATAATTATAATCACGGCGTATCCTCCGTCTCTTCTTTCAAATACTCACGCAAATCAAACATAGGCCGTGGAAACAGCTTATCCGAGGAGGAACTACATGTCAATACGGGGAGGGAGTTGGGTTTAAGCTGTCAGCTGTCAGCTGACAGCTGACAGCATAAAACTAATCTCCGCGCTTATCTGTGGTTATCCGCAGTTGGCTCTCAACACCAGCGTCCGCCATCTCCTGCACAGAGCGTATGAACCTGCGCATGCGTTTGCGGTCCCAGTCATCGGCTGAAAGCTGGTAAGCCCTTCTGAGATAGGGCAGCGCCTTTCCCGGCTGATTGAGCTTTCTTGCGTAAATTGTGCCCATTATCTCATGAACGGCCATATTGTCGGGGTTATTATGAACGCCTTCTTTCAGATATTCGATTCCCTCGTTGGTGCGGTCCATCCCCATGCACAGCATCCACGATCCGAGTAAATAGGCATCCACGAAATGCGGGTCCAAATCCGTGATGACTTTGACCAGAGGGAGTATCTCTTTGTTAGCGCGCCAATTGGTGTTCGTGCGGATGAATTCATGATGGTACTTTTCCACTTTAATCCACAACACATTTGCTATCACCGATCGGAATTCACCGGCTAAGGCGTACATAGCCGATTCACTCTTACCGGCGCGTCCAAGGCTGGTCTTCTCATAATTGGCGTCAACAACGGGTTCGAGGATGCATAATGCAGCGAATATGGCTATGAATGGCAAAAATTTCCGAATGGCTGCCGTTTTTCTCATGTCATTCGCCTCCGAACCGCAATTCGCCGGATAGCCTTGACAATAAAGAACACAACAATGAGCGCGGCTATACCCAGCATTTGGAGGCGAGTTTCGCACCGATAATCGGGGCAAATCCAGTGATACTCTGCGCCCTCATGCTTATGCGCCAAGACCGCCGGCATGCTAAGCGCAAACAAGCCTATACTTGGTAGGAGTAATAAAATCAGACGCCGCAACTTTCCCACAGCTACAACTCCCGCCTTGCGAAGATGGCGCAGGCCAAACCTACAGTGAAAGCCGCATATAAAACACCATAAGCGGCCACAAGCAGCAAGTAAGATGTTGGGGTTTGCACACCGTGTACAAGAGCGTCCTTGAAGTTGAAACATTCGAGATTAGGTATAAGGTGGTATAAGAATTTTCCAATAACCTTAACAGTTCCATTATCGTTCGCATTCAGCAAAGTGGCAAGATAACCGATCTTGACCGTCCCTAACACGAACACCAGAAACGACACGACCGCAGCCGCCACGGGAGTTGCAAATGTGGACAAAAGCACTGTAATACCCGCGAGTACCGCAGACTCCAGCAAAACAAATCCGATTGCCGTGAACATGAAAGTATCCACATGATGCTGATACCTGAACAGCAGCGCGCTAAACGCTAATGTCATAACCGCGACACTGGCAATTGTGGTAATGAGCGTGCCGAGGTACTTCCCCATCACGTATTCCCACCGCCTCAACGGACGGGCGAGTATCGGATAGATAGTCTTATTCTCCACATCAGTGGGTATCGATCCGCATCCAAGCGCAATGGCTATCATGCCGGCGCTGAGCATTATGCTCGCCAAGCATAAATCTTTTAATACCTTAACCTGCACGCCTAACGTAAAGAACGACAGGAGTGTCGAGCTGAAGATAACTACAACCGTGCCCAACACGAGCACGTGGAAAACCTGCTTGCGAGCATTCTCCAGAAGATTCAGCCTTGCCAGTATGAGCGTTCTTCTTAAAGCCATTTCTTACTATTACCTCAGAAACTGTCCAGCATGATTAGCAATACCCCCCTCAGTCCCCCCTTCTAAAGGGGGGAAGCTCCCCTCCTTACGAAGGAGGGGCTGGGGGAGGTTAAACCTCACTACGCGGCCAATCGCATGAACGCGTCTTCCAGTGTTTCCCGTTCAGGAGAGACCCCAAGAAGTGGTAAACCGTGAGCTTCCAGCGTTTTAATCGCATCGAAAACTCTATTCGCGGGAACCTTAACGACTGCCGCTCCCAGCGCCTCGGATCCATCGGACATTTGTCCGCCTAATAGGATTAACTGTTCCGCCGCTTCTTTTGTCATCCGAGCGCACGCCACATTCATCATATCGCCGGTTTGTTTGATCTCATCCGGCGCGCCGCGACATACGAGAGTTCCTTTGCTTAGTATCGCAACCTGGTCGCAAATCTCTTCAACTTCCGAAAGCAAGTGCGAACTCATAAAGACCGTAGAACCGGCGTTTTTCAAAGACAAAATAAGGTCCTTCATCTCCCTGCGGCCGATTGGGTCCAGGCCGGACGTCGGCTCATCCAGTATGAACAGCCGGGGATTGCCGATAAGCGCCTGGGCTATACCGACCCTCTGCATCAAGCCCTTGGACAACTTGGCCACGCGCACTTGCTGATACTCCTCAAGCCCTGTGATCGATAAAGCGGACTCTATCTGCGCTTTCCGCTCCTTGCGCCCAAGACCGAGCAGCGCCGCATGCAGCGAAAGAGCCTCGCGAGGAGTCAGAAACTTGTGGAAATAAGGCTGTTCCGGCAGATACCCCACATCCCGCCTGACCTCAGGGATGGATATGTCACGCCCGAATATCTCCGCTCTGCCGCTGGTAGGACGGATGAAGCCAAGAAGCGCCTTTATGGTGGTGGTCTTTCCTGCTCCATTTGGCCCAAGAAAGGCGAACACCTGCCCTTCCATAACGTCCATTGTAAGCTCATTCACCGCGACTCGAGCGCCGCGCCTGCGAGGAAGCGGATATACTTTCGTGAGGCTTTCCGTTCGAATTGCAATTCCCATAACTGCGATACACTCTCCCAAATGAGATTATCGGCAACAGAGCGTATCACTGGAGGTCAAGCGTCAATAGGCGGCGAGGCGCTTGTCAAATGTGGGGAAACCGTAGGGGCGAAGCATATCGAAATAAAGGGCGCCGATAGTGAAATCGGCGCCGTAATTCCGTCATCCTGAGCGAAGCGAAGGATCTACCCAAGTAACCGATTAGATTCTTCACTTCGTTCAGAATGACGGGTTTGCTTCTGTCGATTCATGAATAATGCGAATTTATTCGCCGGGCGCTGCGCCAAGCCTCCACGGCCATGCATGCTATGGAATACGTGGATAATCTCTTCACATATATGCTGTATGTGCCTGTCGCCAACGGCTGATTCGCAATGACTTTCACATAGTAGGTTCCGATGTTTCGGGAATCTTGTTCCCGAAACCAACCAACCCCCGTATCCCCGAGTAGGAGCAAAGCGACGTATCAAGGGGCGGCACAACCTATCGCAAACATCCCACTAACAACTATCGACTATCGACTGAACTCAGCGCCGCCAATCGCTCCTCCAGCTTCGCCTTCTTCTCCTGAAGCTCCTGCTGGATGCGGCGCTCTTTTTCCACAACCTCAGCAGGCGCCCTTGCAATGAACTGCTCGTTCGACAGCTTGCCCTCGGTCCTCGAAAGCTCTTTCCCAAGCGCCTCAAGCTCCTGCTCGATCTTCGACAGTTCCTTCTCTACATCGATCAGACCGGCCACGGGAACGTGCAAATCGAAGTCCATAAAATGCGAGCTGACATAATTCCTCTTCTCGCTGTCGGGCAGAGACTCCGCGAATGTAATCTCCCCAACCCTTGCCAGCGACTTCACGCCTTCTGAGATAGCCTGAATTCGTTCTCGCACGGCATCAGATGGCGAAGTGACGAGCACGTTGACCGGGCGGCCCGGCTGCGCGCCCAGTTCAGTCCGCAGATTGCGAATAGCGCGGGTAATCTCCATCATCTCATCCATCTGCTTCTCGGCTGTTTCATTCACCCAAACCGAGTCAGCCACCGGGAACGGGCGGATCATCAAGCTGTCTCCGCTGTGCGGGATTGCCTGCCAAATCTCTTCGGTGATAAACGGCATAACGGGATGCAGCAGCCGCATCGTCGTCTCCAGCACGTGCCAGAGAAGATATTGGACCTGCTTGCGCTCATCGGAAGTATCTCGCAGACGCGGCTTTGCAAGCTCCAAATACCAGTCGCAGTACTCGCTCCAGATGAACTCATACAGCGCGCGGCAGGCGTCGTCCATATCGTATGCGGCAAACCCCTTGTTGACCGTAGTGACAAGCCTGTTCAAACGGCTGAGTATCCAGCGGTCTTCCAACCGCAGCTCGAAGGTGGAAAGGCGTATATCCGGGTCTTCGCCCAGATACCAATTCTCGACCCATTTGTGCTCGTTCCGAACTACCGGAACACCAGGCGGCAGGTGTTCTTCTTCGTGATCCAGGTTCATCAGGACGAAGCGGGAAGCGTTCCAAATCTTATTGCAGAAGTTCCGTATGACTTCCACGCGCCCGCCGGAGAATCGCATGTCCTGCCCCTCACCGGCCTGCTGGAGAAGGGCAAATCGAAGCGCGTCCGCGCCGTATTGGTCGATAAGATCGAGCGGATCGACCCCCGTGCCCAGCGACTTGCTCATCCTGCGGCCTTCTTCGTTCTGGACCGTCGCGTAGATATAAACGTCGTGGAATGGAATCTCTTTCAAGAACTCCAGGCTCGTGAAGATCATCCGTGCGACCCACAAATAGATAATATCTCGCGCCGTGACCAACACATTCGTGGGGTAGAAATAGTCGAGATCAGGCGTCTTCTTAGGCCAGCCGAGAGTTGCGAAAGGCCAAAGAGCTGATGAGAACCACGTATCCAGCACGTCCGGGTCTTGTGTCAGATTCTTGCTACCGCATTTAGAACAAACCTCCGGCGCGCTCTTTGCCGCGATATACTCGCCGCAGTCGTCGCACCGCCAGACTGGTATGCGATGCCCCCACCAAAGCTGCCTCGATATGCACCAATCCCGGACGTTTTCCATCCAATCCAAGTATAATTTTGTATATCTTTCCGGGATAAACTTGATCTTTCCGCTCTTCACGACATCGATGGCGGGCTGCGCCAATTCCTTCATCCGGCAGAACCACTGCTCCGAAAGAAGCGGCTCTATTACGGTTTCACAGCGCCTGCAGGTCGCCACCGAAAGCGCATAGTCGTCAACTCTTGTAAGATAACCCTTGTCGCGCAATTCCTCAACCAGCTTCGCGCGAGCTTCGTAGCGGTCCATACCGGCGTATTTGCCTGCTTCTTCGGTCATCTTGCCGTCGGGACCAATCACAATCACGCTGTCGAGATTGTGCCGCAGGCCCATCTCGAAGTCGTTGGGGTCATGCGCGGGAGTCGTCTTGACCGCCCCAGTTCCGAATTCGGGATCGACATAACTGTCATCGAAAATGGGTAGCTTGCGACCGACAATCGGCAGAATTGCATTCTTGCCGACCAGACCCAGATATCTATCATCTTCAGGGTTCACGGCCACGCCCGTATCGCCGAGCATCGTTTCCGGCCTTGTCGTCGCCACACGGATATTCCCCGTGCCGTCCTCCAGCGGATAGTCTATATAGTAGAGCTTGCCGTCAATGGCCTCGTATTCGACCTCAATATCGGAAATCGCCGTATGGCAGCGCGGGCACCAGTTGATGACTCGCGCGCCGCGATAGATATAACCCTTATTGAACAGGCGCACAAACGACTCGATCACCGCGTCGGAATACTGCTCGTCCATCGTGAACCGCTCGCGCTCCCAATCGAACGAATACCCCATCCGCTTGAATTGATTGAGAATCGTCCCGCCGTAGTGCTCCTTCCACGCCCAAACGCGCTTCAGGAACTCCTCGCGCCCAATATCGTGCCTGGTCAAGCCCACTTCGGCAAGCTGCTGCTCGACTTTATTCTGAGTAGCAATCCCGGCATGGTCCGTCCCTGGAAGGCACAGAGTCTCATACCCCTGCATCCGCTTCCAGCGAGTCAGGACATCCTGGATGCTGTAACAAAGCGCATGGCCGATATGCAGCGAGCCTGTCACATTTGGAGGGGGAATAGTTATACAATACTGCTTCTTCCCCGGCTCAATCTGCGCGGCAAAGTATAACTTTTCCAGCCAAAACTTATACCATTTGTCCTCTACGGTCTTGGGATCATATACCTTCGGAAGCTGCAACTCATCTCTCTCATTCTCTGTCGCCAATTCGCTCCTCCTCATATACGCTTTTGAATGTAGCCTAGCCCCCTTGTGGGCGTAAATGAAACTGTAGCCTAGCCCCTTGTGGGCGTTATAACGGGGACAAGCCCCTAGGCTACGGCAAATACAAAAAGCCCCACTCGACCCGCACAAGGACGAGAGGGGCGCAAATGCTCCTTCGTGGTACCACCTTGATTCTCCCGACAAATCGGGACTCGTTTTCGCTATAACGGGCTTACCCGGCGAAGGTTACATGGAAGAGTGTAGTTAGTTGTTAGTTGTTAGTGGCTAGTAAATACTAGCAACTAACTACTAGCTACTAACAACTTATCTTTCACCTTCGCGGCTCCGGGGCGACCTTCGGTCGGGGCTTCACAGCCGGGAGACTCACACCAAACGCTCCCTCTCTGAGGCCGGCTTGCCGCCTACTCCTCCCCATCACTGCCTTTGCTTATATTATCAAGTCATTTTACCGGATATAGCGGCTAAAGGTCAACCGGCAGCTGACAGTTGACAGCTTTTCCCATCTGATACTTCACCAACCGAGATAGCGCCTCGCACCGAGTTGCCTATGATTATTTCATCAGCGGCGCTCAACTCTTCAACAGAAATCGACCTCTCTACCCCGCCCGTTTCTCGCAGATAGTCCGCGCGCCAGACACCGGGCAGAAGACCGTCTCCTATCGGAGGAGTGATCCATTCATCGCCTATCCGCACGAAGATGTTCGTAATAGACCCCTCAGTCAAATTCCCCTTTTCGTTCTGGAAAATAACTTCATAAAACCCCTGCTCGACCGCCTGCTCCCGCGCCTCGTTGTATAGCTTTCGCTCAGTCGTTTTGTGGAAAAGAAGCCGGTCTCGCGAGTCCGTGCGCCGCGATGATAGCAGTATACGGACCGGCTCCGCCGGAGCCGCCGCTATGGGACGCGAATTCAAGCGCAGTTTACCCTTCTCGTCCAATTCCATCCGAACAACCAAGGGAAGGACGCCGCACGATCGGACGAATTTCCGCGGCGCAACTCTGGCGCAGGCCTTTTCGAATGGGAAATCCCAATACTCCGCCGACTTCGCCAGCCGTTCAATATGCTCGTTTTCGTATAAATATACTCCTGATTCCGTGAGCAGCATAGTCTCAAACAGCCTAAGATCGGGAATCAAAGAAAAAGCAAAGCTGGATTTGAGTAACGTCTCCTCATACTCGCTCTGGGGGTCAGAGTCCCATACTATTCCTGAACCTATACCGAGGTCGAATTCGCCGCCCTTATGAACCAGCGTGCGAATAGCTATATTGCAAGTGAAGTCACCTCCGGGGGCAAAAATGCCGATTGTCCCCGTGTAAACGCCCCTCGGTTCGCGCTCCAAATCACGGATTATCTCCATAGTCCTTCGCTTTGGCGCGCCGGTGATAGATGACCCCGGAAAAGTAGCCGCCATTATTTCCCTGAAAGAAACTCCCTCCCTGAGAACCCCGGTCGCGGCGCTGGTCATCTGCCACACGCTGCGATACTTCTCCGTCGCGAACATCTCAGGAACGTGAACAGTCCCGTAACGGCAGATACGTCCGAGGTCGCTGCGCATCATATCGAGAATCATCACGTTCTCGGCGCGGTCCTTTTGGCTCTCCACAAGCTCGCGAGCCAAATCTACATCTTCCTCCAATGTGCGGCCGCGGCGGCGGGTTCCCTTCATCGGGCGAGTATCCAGAATGTCCCCGCGCTTTTGCAGAAACATCTCCGGTGATAAGCTGAGAATTTGCGCCTCCCCTAAATTCAGATAGGCCGCGTAAGGAACCGGATGAGAACGCGCAAGAGCCAAAAAGTAGCCAAGCGGATCGACTTCCGCCGAGAACCGGGCGTGGCAAGTGTAGTTGACTTGATAGGTGTCTCCCGATGCGATAAGCTCTTTGATTCGGGCAATAGCAGCGTTAAAGTCATCAACTGTGACATTCAGGCTCACATCGGAATTGCCGATACTCACGGCGTCATCAATCAGACGCAGTTTGTCTTGACGAACCGCCAGCACATTGGACGCTGGATAGCAGCCCAACCAGACAAGAGGCGTCTGACCATTTGGCTGATGCGTCGAGAGGTCGAAAGCCCGTCCCGCTTCATAAGATAAATATCCGGCGACGTAATGGCCACGGCGGATTTCCGCTTCCGCCTCATCAAGCAGTCCGGACACAAGTTCGGGATCATCAGTCGAGAGTACGCGCGCGGGATCGTGGAGAAGCAGGGCTTCGCAGCCCGGAAGCCACGTATCCTCTCCCCATAACAAAACACCGCCCGGATTTTGGAGCAAATTAGAAATCATGAGTTTTTGAACCGCTGCAACTGAATAGAATGATACAGCCTACGGTGTGGAAATGGGAAGAGTTTTTGTTGTTGGTTAGTTTAAGCTGTCAGCTGACAGGTGACAGCTTTTCCATCTGCGTTTATCTGCGCTTATCTGCGTTAATCTGCGTTCTTCCCTGAACTAAACTACAACTTCGCGCGTGGCGATGCGCCTTCGGGGTTCAACAGAGCTATTCGCAGAACGTCGTCCGCATGCTCGACCATCTCGAACTTTATCTGCTTGCGAACATTCTCGGGGATCTCTTCTAAATCTTTTTCGTTTTCCTTGGGGATAATTACCGTACGTATGCCTGCTCTATGCGCGGCCAGGACCTTCTCCTTGACTCCGCCCACGGGCAGCACACGGCCTCGAAGCGTTATCTCGCCGGTCATCGCCACATCCTTGCGTACCGGACGTTTCGTCAAAGCCGAAGCCAAAGCCGTTGCAATCGTGACTCCAGCCGAAGGACCATCTTTCGGCACGGCGCCCGCCGGAACGTGGATGTGAACGTCAGTCCGCTCGTAGAACTCTTCGTCCAAATCCAGCGCGCGCGCCTTGGACCGCACATAGGTAAGCGCGGCCTGCGCCGACTCCTTCATCACGTCGCCCAACTGCCCGGTAAGAAGAAGTTTGCCGTCATCGGAACGCATCAAGCCAACCTCAACGGAGACTATGTCGCCGCCAAATTCCGTGTAGACAAGGCCGGTCGCCACCGCGATTTCGTCCTTTTCTTCAGCCAGACCGTAGTGGTATCTGCGCTGGCCGAGGTATTTCTTCACATCGTCTTCCTTGACGATAACGAGCTTCTTTTTCCCCTTTGCGACTTGTTTGGCGATCTTGCGGCAAATGCTGGCCACTTCGCGTTCGAGGTTCCTTACGCCCGCTTCGCGCGTATATTCGCGCATTATCTTCCGCAGGGCTTCCGACTCGAATTGTATATTCTTGATAGTCAGGCCATTTTCTTTGATTTGCTTAGGAACCAAAAACTGTTCGGCTATTTTGAGTTTTTCATCTTCGATGTAGCCTGCGAACGGGATAACCTCCATCCTGTCGCGCAATGCCGGAGGCACGGTGTCCAAGACGTTGGCTGTGGTGATAAACATAACGTCCCTAAGATCGAACGGAACTTCCAGGTAATGATCGCTGAACGCGTCGTTCTGCTCAGGGTCGAGAGCTTCCAAAAGCGCCGCCGATGGATCGCCGCGAAAGTCAACGCCGATTTTGTCTATCTCATCCAGCATGAACACGGGATTTCGATATCCGGACTGTTTGATACCCTGAATGATCCTGCCGGGAAGCGCGCCGACATAGGTGCGCCTGTGCCCTCTGATCTCGGCTTCGTCGCGCACGCCGCCGAGAGAAACACGGAAGAACTTGCGCCCCAGCGCCCGCGCGATGGACTTTCCGATGGAGGTCTTGCCTACGCCCGGAGGGCCGACGAAACACAGTATCGGGCCTTTGTTGGTCCCGGTCAGCTTCCTCACGGCGAGGAATTCCAGCACTCGCTCCTTGACTTTTATAAGTCCGTAATGATCTTCGTCGAGGACTTTGGCCGCTTCGTCCAAATCTAGCGTTTCGTCCGTGCGCTTGTTCCACGGAAGAGATATAATCCAGTCAAGATATGTCCGCACCACAACGCCTTCGGGAGAAGCGTAAGGCATCTTTTCAAGGCGGTCAACTTCTTTCAGCGCGCGCTCCGAGACCTCCTGCGGCATCACGGCCTGGGCGATTTTGTCTTTGTATTCATCTATCTCACCCGTACGCTCGTCCTGCTCGCCGAGTTCCTGCTGGATAGCCTTGAGCTGCTCGCGCAAAATGAACTCGCGCTGGGTGTTCCCCATCTCTTTTTCGACGCGCGACCTGATGTTGCGCTGGATTTCGAGTATTTCACACTCTTTCTGGAGGATAACATTCAAGCGTTCCAGACGCTGCCGGATCGGAACTATCTCCAGTATCTCTTGCTTCACTTCCACCCGTACCGGCAGCATGGGAGCAATTGTGTCCGCCAGCTTCCCCGGATCGTCCATATTCACGACACTGACCATCACCTCAGGCGGAATTGTCCGCCCGTTCTGGACTATCTGCTCGAACTGGGTCACCACGCTTCGCATCAGCGCCTCGATCTCGACACCCCGCTCGTCCTCAGCATAGAGTATCTTATACCGCGCTTTGAAATAGGGTTCGACTTGGGTGTATTCATTGATCTTCACGCGCTCGATGCCTTCTAGCATAACGCGAACCGTGCCGTCCGGAACCTTCAACACCTGCATTATTTCCGAGAGCAGACCCACTTCGTGTATGCCGTCAATGTCCGGGTCTTCGGCGGCTACTTCGCGCTGGGCCGCCAGGAGGATAAACTTGTGTTTCGACATCGCCAATTCGAGGGCGCGTATGGACTTTTCCCGGCCTACAAATAGTGGAAAAAGCTGTCCCGGAAAGTAGACGGCCTCGCGCAGAGGGACAAGCGGAAGCGTTCGCGGGAGCTTGCGTTCCATAGTTGGAGTCGCAGCCACCGCTATTAAGTGTTCCGGCAGTTCCACCACCGGTGTTTCATCGTGAGGAGTTACTTTACGAGCCATTGTTTAAGAGGCTGCTTTCATTTCGCTCAGCGTTACTAGGATCGGCTCCTTGGCTTCGAGAATCGTTTCCGCCGAGACTATACACTTTTTAACGTCTTTTGTAGACGGGATTTCGTACATTATATTCAGCATTACTTCTTCGATGATGGTCCTGAGAGCCCTTGCCCCCATTCCCCGCTTGAAAGCCTGAGCAGCTATTGCCTGCAGGGCGTCTTCCGTGAATATTAAATCTACGCCGTCGTAATCGAAGAACTTTCTATATTGTTTGACCAGAGCGTTCTTTGGCTCAACCAAAATCTTGACCAGGGCTTCTTCATCCAGCGCTTCGAGTGTGGCTAAGACGGGAAGCCGACCAACGAACTCCGGTATGAAACCGTATCGCAGCAAGTCTTCGGGAAGAGCCTTTTCAAGGATTTTGCCTCTATTGACGGCGTTTTTCCCTGATGACGCGGTGCGGAATCCCACGCTTGAGTGATCTCCTATACGCCGTTCGATTATCTGATCCAACCCCTCAAATGCTCCGCCGCAGATGAAGAGTATGTTCGACGTGTCGATCTGCACGTATTCCTGCTGCGGATGTTTACGTCCGCCCTGTGGTGGAACGTTGGCGACCGTACCCTCCAAAATCTTGAGCAAGGCTTGTTGAACTCCCTCGCCGGATACGTCGCGAGTGATGGAAGGATTCTCGGACTTGCGCGTGATCTTGTCTATCTCGTCTATGTAGACGATTCCGCGCTGCGCGTTTCTTATGGTTGCCTGAACGCTCTCACCGGTGTCAGCAGCCTGTATGAGCTTGAGGAGGATATTCTCCACATCCTCGCCCACATAACCCGCCTCGGTCAGCGAAGTCGCGTCGGCGATTGCGAACGGAACATTGAGTATCTTTGCAAGAGTCTGGGCCAGAAGCGTCTTGCCTGAGCCGGTCGGGCCGATAAGAAGAATGTTACTCTTCTGCAGCTCGATGTCCGAATGAGAGGCGTTGATTCGTTTGAAGTGGTTGTATACGGCTACTGAAAGCGACCGCTTGGCCCTTTCCTGCCCCACCACATACTGGCTCAGTATACGGTAAATCTCTTTCGGTTTTGGAATGGACCCTATACTGGTAAAGTCGTCGGTCTGGGCTGTCTCGCCTCGAATAATGTCGTTACAAAGCTCGACGCATTCCAGGCAGACTCCACCGTATACACCGAGAATCAGCTTCTTAACCTGGTCGCGGCTTTTGCCGCAGAGCGCGCAACGCCCATCTATGCGGTCTAATCCAGCTCTCGCCAACTCTTCATTCTCCTTATAAGACGGACTAGGGTATTGGATTAACCCCCTGTAGTCCCCCTTCTAAAGGGGGACGGTATGGACTCCCCTCCTTACGAAGGAGGGGCTGGGGGAGGTTAATCTCTAACGCTTAGCCTTCGGTTTTCTCAAGTACCGTGTCTACTATTCCATATTCGCGCGCTTCTTCCGCCGACATGTAATAGTCGCGGTCAATATCTTTTCCGACCTTCTCCACAGTCTGGCCGGTGTGCTTCGCAAGTATCTCCGTCAGCAGCGTTTTATACCTGAGCACTTCCCTCGCCTGGATGTCTATATCGGAAGGCGTGCCCTGGAATCCCGCGCTGCCCTGGTGGATCATTATTCTCGCGTTCGGAAGCGCGTTTCTCTTGCCTTTAGCGCCGCCGGACAGAAGCACCGCTGCCATGCTCATGGCTTCGCCAATGCACCACGTCGCTATGTCTGGCTTGATGAACTGCATCGTGTCGTAGATCGCCAGTCCCGCGCGCACGTACCCGCCTGGGCAGTTGATGTAGAGATCGATGTCCTTATCGGGGTCTTCTTTCGCCAAGAACAGCATCTGCGCAACGATCAAATTGGAGATGTCTGTGTCGATCGGCGTTCCGATGAAGATGATCCGATCTTTCAGCAAGCGGGAGTATATATCGTAGGCGCGCTCGCCGCGCGCCGTTTGTTCCACTACCATTGGTATTAGAGCCACTATTCGGAATCTCCTTTCATAGCTATATCTTTAATATTGGATGATTCGACCAAAAAAACGAGTGTTTTCTTTCTAAGTATTTGCGATGAAAGCCTGGATTTTCCTTCCGTACGGTCCAAATAGGCTTCCATCGATGCTTTCGCGACCTTCCGCTCGTTAGCCAAGCGCTCGATTTCCGCTTCCACGTCTTCATCGGTGACGGCAATTTTCTCACGCGCCGCCACTTCGAATACGGCAAGATTAACCTTGATGTCCCGCTCCGCGTTCGATCTCAACTCATCCTGCAACTGGTCGAAACTCTTATCCATCTCTTTCAAATAATCCGTGAGATCGATCTTGGCTTCCTGCAAACGCTGAAGCAGGTCTTGCAAGCGATGCTGGGCCTCGTGCTCAAGCATGGCTTCGGGAAAGTGAATATCCGACTTCTCGACTATCTGCCAGATCAGTTGTGATTCCACTTGCCGGTTAGCTACATTGGCGGCGGCATCCTCCATCCCTGAGCGCATAGTCGCTTTCAGTTCCTCAACGCTTTCCTTCCCGAGGGATTTCGCCAATTCATCAGTCAGTTCGGGAATCTTCCGCTCTTTAATTCCCAAAACTTTTGTCTTGATCTGGATAGTCTTGCCTGCAAGCTCAGTGTCTTCGAAATCTTCGGGATAACCAATATCTATTACCCCTTCTTCGTCGATACTCATACCTATGAGCTTTTCATCGAATTCAGGAAGGTTCGCGCCAGCCTGCACGGTCTGCGTAAACGGCTTGCTGTCTTCGGCCAACTCGTCCACGCGCTGCATCTCGACAGCCACTACATCGTCCTTCTGAACCGGGCGGCCTGTGACATCCTCCAACTTGGCGGCGCGTTCGCGCACATCATTAATTTGCCGCTCAACGTCCTCATCCGAGACAACATGAGCCATTCGTTCAATCGTCAAGCCCGTGTATTCGCCAAGTTCAACCTTGGGAGCTAATGGGACCGTAGCCTTGAACACAAACGGCTGCTCCGCTTCCATCTGTACGACCTCCACATCGGGAAAATCGTACGGATCGATCTCCGCCTCCGTGATAGCTTGCGCGTATGCCGGGGGTATGAGCGACCGCGCGGCCTCATCCTTTACTTCGCCCTCATCAATATAACGCTCAAGAATAGCGCGAGGCGCTTTCCCTTTTCGGAAGCCCGGAATAGACACCCGCTTCGCCAAATGCCTGTAAGCGTCATTTATCGCCTCGGCGACTTGCCCGGCCTCTACCTCGATGTTCAACTCAACCTTACACGGTTCCAACTGCTCTTTTGCTTTTAGCGCCAACGCATTCTCCTACTTAAATGTCTTGAACGATTATTCAAACAAAATAGGGTATGACATATAGGATAATTCAGCGGCTATTGGAAAACACATCCACTGCCTATCCTTTATCCCATACCCTGGTCTAATGTAAGAATGGAGCGGGAGACGGGATTCGAACCCGCGACATCCACCTTGGCAAGGTGGCGTTCTACCACTGAACCACTCCCGCGTTTAGATGTTAGAGGTTAGAAGATAGAAGATATCTTTCCCTAACCTCTTACCTCTAATTCCTAACCCCTAGACTTTCAAAGTTAGATGTTAGAAATCAGAAACAGTTCGTTCTAACCTCTAACCTCTAACTTCTAGCCTCTAGACTGGTGGGCGAGAGGAGAGTCGAACTCCTACGCCTCGCGGCACTAGGTCCTAAGCCTAGCGTGTCTGCCATTCCACCACTCGCCCGGTTTAGATGTTAGATGTTAGAATAGACCGTCATTCCGAGCGAAGCGAGGAATCTGCTTTTCTAACTCCTAACTTCTAACTTCTGGACTGACTGGTGGGTCGTACAGGACTCGAACCTGTGACCCGCTGATTAAGAGTCAGCTGCTCTACCAACTGAGCTAACGACCCACGCCCCCGCTCTTAGTCGGTAGATATTATACCGACTCATTCAGCCGGCCGTCAAGCCTTAGCCGCGTCAAGCCCTCACAACCAAGAGCAAAATCATTATGTCAAATGGTATGTGATTTGTCAAATAAAGTATCAGTTCAGTTCTGTGGGATCGAACTGCCTCAATACACGTCACCCTGAACTCGATTCAGGGTCTATTCCTTCGTAGAATAGATGCTGAATCAAGTTCAGCATGACGTAATTCCCACAGAACTGAACTCTTACCAAATAAAAAGCCAACTGGAGAAAGCTGTCAGCTGTCAGCTGACAGCTGACAGCTAAATACACTCCAAGAAGGACATAAGCCCCCCATTGTTGAACTTCTTGTGCGGCGGAGGTGTCATAACTGATGGCAAAACTATACGGTAAGAACTACACGAAAGATGAACTACTGAAACGAGTAGGCGATATATCACAGATAGCCGAGGCTCGAAGCGTTGAACTGCAAAATGGAAACGAGGCCGGATTGCGCGCTATCGAGTTCCGCACCGGGTCCGGGTTCAATTTCACCGTCCTTGCCGACAGAGGCATGGACATTTCCTCTTGCGACTACAGCGGGCAATCGCTCTCGTGGCAGTCTTCTACAGGCAATGTCGCGCCGGAATTTTACGAGCCGGAAGGTCTCAAATGGCTTAGGACCTTCTACGGCGGCCTTGTGTGCACCTGCGGCGTGACTTATGCGGGAGCGCCATGTGTCGATGAAGGTGAAGAGCTTGGCCTCCACGGTCGATTCTCTCATATTCCGGCAAAGAATGTCTGTGTCGATAGCGAATGGCAGGGCGATGACTACGTGATTTGGGCGCAGGGTAAGATTCGCGAAACCCGCGTATTCGGCGAAAACATCGTCGTCACCAGGAAGATATGGACCAAACTCGGCGAAAATAGATTCTGGCTGCGCGACATAGTCGAAAACATCGGCTTCGACACCGTTCCCCACATGATGCTTTACCACATCAACGGCGGCTTTCCGGCTGTTGACGCCGATTCCGAACTCCTCTCCCCCACCCTCTCCGCCAAACCCAGGGACACGGAAGCGGAAGTGGAGAAAGAACTGTATAACAAATTCCCAGCGCCTTCCGTGGGTTTCAAAGAGCGGGTTTACTATCACGACATGGCGACGGACAACGAAGGCGCGGTGTACACAGCATTAGTCAATAAGAATTTCAACAACGGCCAGGGCTTCGGCTTCTACGTGAAATATATCAAGTCCCAATTGCCGCGATTCATCGAGTGGAAAATGAACTGCGCCGGGACGTACGTTGTCGGCATGGAGCCTGCCAACTGCCTGGTCGAAGGTCGCGACAAAGACCGCGCCAGGGGAATTCTCCAGTTCCTCCAGCCCGGCGAAAAACGCGAATACGAGCTAGAAATCGGCGCGCTGCCGTCAAATAATGAGATCGCCGAACTCGAAGAGCGGATACGAAAAATCAGACCCTGAACAGCGGAAAGTGAGAAATGGAAATGGCAATCACAAATGAACACAGATTGGGATTAGGATTAGGGTGGGCGTTTACAGCTCTGCTTGTCGCGTTGCTGGCGCTGGCGCTATGCGTCCCATTGTGGGCAGCAACAGCCGTCGAAGATCAATCGTATTCGCGGGCGACCCCGGAGCAAATGAAATGGTGGAGCGAGGCGCGCTTCGGGTTGTTCGTCCACTGGGGGCCGATAAGTCTGAAGGGGACGGAGATCGGTTGGTCGCGCGGCAAGTACGGTGGCCGGGGTCTGGAGCAGGGCGGAGGCATTATACCGGTTGAAGAGTATGATAATCTCTACAAGCAATTCAACCCGGTGAAATTCGATCCCGACGAATGGGTCCGCATTGCCAAGGCCGCCGGGATGAAATATCTTGTCTTCACTACTAAACACCACGACGGCTTCTGCGAGTTCGACAGCAAACTGACCGACTACAAGATCACGAACTCGCCTTACGGCAAGGACATCGTGGCGCAGCTTGCCAAAGCCTGTTACAAAGCCAAGTTGCCTCTGGGATTCTACTATTCGCCGCTGGACTGGCATCATCCCGATTACTTCACAGCCAACCATGCTCGGTACATCGAGTATATGCACGGCCAATTGCGCGAGTTGTGCACGAACTACGGAAAGATCAGTATAATCTGGTTCGATGGGCTTTTTTCGACCGCGGAGGACATGGATTCGCCGCGCATGATCAAGATGATCCGCGAATTGCAACCGGGAATTCTGATAAACAACCGAGCGGGACTGCCGGCGGATTTCGGCACACCCGAACAGGAGATTGGCGGTTTCGACAACACCCGGCCATGGGAGAGTTGCATCACTATTGGGAACAGGTGGTCGTGGAAGCCGAACGACAACATCCAGTCGCTCAAAGAATGCATCGACACATTGGCGCTCTGCGCCGGCGGCGATGGCAATCTGCTGCTGAATGTTGGCCCTATGCCGGATGGGCGCATCGAAGACCGACAGGTCGAGAGGCTCAAGGAGATCGGCGCTTGGCTGAAGAAGAACGGCGAGAGCATCTATGCGACCCATGGCGGGCCGTTCATGCCGACCAAGAACATCGCCAGCACATACAAGAGCAAGACCGTCTTCCTGCACATTCTTAAATGGCCGGAAGGCGCCGATGAGATCAAGCTGCCAGGTATTGGGAAGAAAATAGTGTCCGCCAGACTCTTGACCGGTGGCAAAGTGAACGTGGAGCAGCGCGCCGATTGCATTCAGGTAATGATCAAGCCGGAAGATCGAAACGCGTTGGACACCATAGTCGCGCTCAAGCTGGACGGACCGGCATCGGATATCGAACCGGTTCGGTTAACCACGGATTAACGCAAATAATCCCTATGCTTCCTTCGGGACGAAAAACGGGAGTGTTCAAAAACCGTAGCCCCGGCCCTTGTGGCCGGTCGGCGATAGTGAATCTACGCTCAGCAGACGGGGCACAAGGCCCCGAGCTACAGGTATATAGGACTTTTTGAACATTCCCAAAACGAGTCCCGAAGTATAGCCTTTCGTGTTTTTAATATTTCGTGCTTTCGTGATTCATGAACTCCCCATGGATGCTATAATATCCTAGCTCATCAGGAAAGGACGAACTAATTTGCGAATCAAATCATTCATCTCTCTCGTCATTATTCTTGCATTTGCCGCAAGCATGGCCTGGGCCAAATCGAGCGATAAATCCGCTCCATTTGGCGCGGTCAGCGTGAAATCCTTCGGCGCCAAAGCCGACGGCAAGACCGACGACACCGCCGCATTCCAGAAAGCCATAGATTCTCTTAAAACTAAAGGCGGAACAGCTTTCGCGCCGGCGGGAGCCTATCTCATCGCCGGATCTCTGACTCTGTATCCCGGCGTGACTCTAAGCGGAGTATGGGAGGCCCCGCATCTGTCCATCAACAAGGGGACTGTCATCCTTGCCACCGGCGGCGAAGGAGATGAGAACGGTAAGCCTTTGGTCAACATGGACTGGAACACTTGCGTAAAAGGCCTGACCGTCATTTACCCAAACCAAAAGGCTAACAAGATCACGCCTTACCCCTGGACCTTCATCGGCAAAGGAATGCACTGCACCATCGAGAACGTTACCCTGGCCAATTCATACAAAGCCATCGCTTTCCCGACCTGGAACGAAGTGCATTACATCAAGAACGTCTACGGCTGCCCCCTCAAAGAAGGCATTTTCATAGACAACTGCACCGACATCGGTAGGATCGAAGACGTTCACTTCAGCATCAACTACTGGACTCGCGCCGAAGCCCCTTACGTCGTACCGAAAGAAGATCACGACAAGCTGGAAAACTTTATTGTGAACAATCTGGTCGCTTTCCGTATTGGCAGAACCGACTGGGAGTATATGACCAACTGCTTCAGCATACTTGCCAAAATTGGCTACCATTTCGTAAAAACCGAAAAGGGCAACGGAAACGTGGTTCTGACCCAATGCGGCGCTGATGGAACAGCCATCGCCGTTCAGGTTGATTCCTGCCAGCCGCACGCGGGCATTGCCTTCGTAAACAGCCAGTTTATGTGCAAAGTAGTTATTACGGACACGAACAACGGTCCGGTGAAGTTCTCCAACTGCGGCTTCTGGCCAACAGCCTTGGTAGAAGGCCAGGCGATTCTCGAAGGATATTCCACGGTCACATTCTCCACTTGCCACTTCCTCGAATGGGGAAGGAAAAACCCAAAAGCCGTTTGCATCGTAGCAAAACACGGTTCGCTAATAGTCACGGGCTGCGACTTCATGGCCGGAAAGCCACAGATAGAACTTGGACCGGACGTCAGTTCCGCTGCGATATTCGGCAATCTCTTGCGCGGCGGTCAGAAGATCATCAACAACAGCAAGGGTAACATTCAAATCGGGCTGAATATCGATTGAGTTGGAAGAAGCTGTCAGCTGTCAGCTTCCCTGATGGCGCGGGATATGTATCCCGTGCCTCTTCCCCAGGGCATTTGCCCCCAAAGATAAGTTACACGAAAGATATTACTAATCGGTTATTAGAAGATTTGCCAGGGACAAATGTCCGAGGAAAAGCGCCGGGGATGAATATCCCCGGCGATCAGAATTACTCCCTAAACACTCAACCCTCAACCAACAACCCCTATTGCAATCCCGCCGGCATTTCCGCGAGCTTCGCTCGCACATCCAGCCGCTTGCCGTCTCTGGCGATTTTGAACGTGATTGTATCCCCGACTTCGATCTTCCTGATCGCCTCCTGCAATTCGTCGCCTTCGACCACAGGCTTGCCGTTTACGTGTGTAATAATATCGCCTTTTTGAATCCCGGCCTTAGCCGCCGGACTGTTGGGTTCGACCTCGCCTACTATCAACCCTTGTTTGACGGGGAGGTCGTATGCCTGCGCGATCTCCGGGGTGATGCTCCCATACGCAATACCGACCCAAGGGATAATCACCCGCCCCTTCTCCAAAACGCTTTTGAGTATGGCCGCCACCGAGTTCGACGGAACGGCAAACCCCAAACCAGCGCCCGGAGCCCTGGCGATTATAGTGTTCAGGCCAATCACTTGCGCGCGATTATTGCACAGCGGGCCGCCGGAATTCCCCGGATTGATAGCCGCGTCCGTTTGGATGAGGTTGTTCAAAGCGAGTCCGGGCACGTCTCTACCCGTCGCGCTTATGACCCCCACCGTCACCGTCCGCTGTAAGCCCAGGGGATTCCCTATTGCGATTGCCGTCTCGCCAACTCTCAACCTGTCGGAGTTCCCAAGCGCGGCCGCCGGAAGATTTCTCTGATCGATTCTCAGTATCGCGATGTCGGCCCGCGGATCGCTTCCGAGCACGCGCCCCGTCACCATCTTGCCGCTTGCCAGAGTAACGCGGACCGTGCTGTGACCCTCGATCACATGACGATTTGTGACTATATAACCATCCGGCCTGACAATGACGCCGGAACCGAGTCCCGTTGTCTCCTCGCCCAGACCTAATAGACTCTCCGTAGTAGTCGTCACCTGCACAACCGCCGGTCCGACACGGTCAACCACGTCGGGAATCGACATAACGACCCCCGCCGCCGGAGCCACGATCCGCATTGTGCTGACCGGCTTATTCACAGGACGCTGCGCCTGAACCACGTGATACCCGCCTATTCCCAACAAAAACCCAAGGATCAAGGCCAAAGTCACTTTGCGCCCGTTCATATAAACTCCCCCTAACCTATTGCATTACCCGTTGCCTCTCTACCCTGCGTTGGTATACACAAAACGCCCGGCTCTTTGCGTGGCGCGTGGACCGTCGTGCGTCGTCCGTTGTACGTGACTGGGTGGCTGTTTCCGAACAGCCACCCTAACACCAAAGCCGGATTTCCGAATCCGATATCTCTCTTATTTCAGTTATCAAAAAAGCAATTCGTTTCAACCCGTTTTTAAGGGTAAATTTGAGCTTCCTGCGAAACGATTTCACGCTCAAGTTGAGCGTGGAGATAATTCGTTTTGGTGACTTTTTTATTTTCCGCCTCTCTCCCTCGTGAAAAGGCAAATACGGGTTGTTTGTTGATAGTTGGCAGTTGTTGGTTTTCTTGACTCATCGCTCGTTACTCGCCACTGATTTTTTCTCTCCCATGTACATGTACCTGTCATGGGGCATTTTGACATCGGTACTGGC